>JAGHUC010000018.1 GCA_018065035.1 Candidatus Egerieousia equi
CTATCTTAACCGTTTGATTATAAGGAAGGATAATGGCCAAATCAAAGCGATAACCGGTCCTCGCAGGTGTGGTAAGTCTTTCATTCTTGACCCTATCTACAGGAACTATCTCCTTGAACAGGGAGTTCCGGAGGACCACATCATCTGCATCACTTTTGATGTGGAGGACGATGAGACGCCACAGGAACTGCTTGACCGCGAGAAACTCAAGGATTACCTATATTCAAGAATCACCGATAAGACCGAGCCTTACTATGTCTTTCTGGATGAGATTCAGGAAGTGGAAGGATTTGAAAAGATTGTAAACGGCCTCAACAAGCGTCCCAATGTGGACGTTTACATTACCGGCAGCAACTCGAAGTTTCTGTCGAGCGAAATCAATACCATCTTCCGTGGCCGAACCGATGAAGTGAATTTGCAACCATTCACATTCAAAGAATTCTGTCAGGGAAGAACCGAGTCTGAAAACGAGCTTTGGAAAGAATATTACACGTTCGGAGGTCTGCCGGCATTGAGGAAGATGCCGACAAACGAGCAGAAAATCACTTATCTCCAGAAACTGTGGAAGAAAACCTACATAGATGATGTCGTCGAACGTCACAATGTTGAGAACCGTGATGCTCTGGAGGCGATTGCGGATGCACTATGCTCTTCCATCGGCTCCCTTACGAATACGTCACGCATTACCAACACTCTTGAGAGTGTGCGCAAAATCAAAATCTCCGATGACACCGTGGCCAAATATATCGGTTATCTTGAAGACGCCTTTCTTTTCTATGAGGCGAGACGATACAATATCAAAGGCAACAGGTATTATGAGAATATCAAGAAATACTATTCCGTAGATGTGGGTCTAAGAAATGCTCGTCTGAATTACAGGCAGTTGGAACCCACACACCTGATGGAGAATGTCATATATAACGAACTCCTTCATAGGGGGTATGCCGTAGATGTCGGAGTGGTGGAACATAGGGTAATGAAAAACGGGAAATCCGAATACAGACAATATGAGGTGGACTTTATTGCTGCGGACGGCAACAACAAGTACTACATTCAATCTGCCTTTGAGATTTCCGATGACCAAAAGAGGCAACAGGAACTGAATTCACTGCTTCGCATAGATGATTCATTCCAAAAAATTGTTATCGTCAAGGAAGATATTATGCCATACAGGGACAACCACGGCATATATTTTACCGGCTTATTCCAATTCCTTAATAGTGAGAAGTTAATTTAGGTATCAATTCATCCGTCTGCACTGATGATGCAATCGGGCTCACCTGCAAACGTCCGTGTTTGACTTATCCAAAGATTTTGTAAAGTCTATACATGAAGAAGTTGTAATCGCTTACACCTCGTAGTTGTGATCTGAAGGATTTGATCTTTGAGTTTAGAGATTCAGCACCTGCATTTGTGGAGTGATTGATGAAGTAGTTCAGGACTTCGTCCTCCCTGGACTTGATGGCGTCCCTTGCGGACTTGATCTCACGCAACGAGCATCTGGTAGCTGTATCGTACCATTCGTGTAGTCTGATTCTCGCACTCTCCTTGTCCAGCTTGCTTCGGAAGATGGAACGCAGGCCGTTCACGATGTCGTATGCTTCTTTCAGTTTGGGTTCTTCTTCGAATAGTATCTTCATGCGTTCTTTGGTCTTGTCGGACCACTTGTCACGACTCTGATTCAATGCACGCTTTGATCTTGTGAGAAGTTCAAGCTTAGTATCTCCGTTTGAGTAGGTAGGTGCCTTGAAGCGTTCATTCTTGCGCTTGGGAGGCCGTCCGCGCATAACCACTCCTGGTTTTCTGGGATGTTTCTTCCGATAACGTTTACGCTGTTGTGCTCTGCGCTTCTGAGTCTCACGATGCGCTCTTTCCTGTCTGCGCAGTTCTACAAGGGCATCTCGTTTGAGATGAAGCCTGACCTCTTCGATAGCATCGTGACAACGCTTCAGCACATGGAAGCAATCAAGCACTATGGTCGCGTTCGGAAAGACCGTGGAGATGATTGCACGCATGCTGCTGGACAAGTCCATCGTTACTTCCTTAACCACCAGCCTGGCTTCTTCGGGTATCTGCATCAGGACTTCGATGACATCCTCCGCTTTTGTGCCCCGTACTATGGATATGACCGAGCCCTGTTTGCAATGGCCGTCTTTGTTCGACAGGATGGTGACGAGGTCCTCTTGAAGCATTGTCTCGTCAATGCTCAGGTTATCACCCAGATTGTCTTCAATCAACATCCAGTTGGATGCGTGATCTCGCTGCTCCCATTCGGAGTAATCGCTCAGATGATGTTTGTATGACCGCTCAAGTTCGTCGCCGTCAATCATGAAATAACGCCCTAACAATCGGGCGGTAACTGGCGTCGGGTCCATCAGCTCCTTTTAAAAAAGCCGCAAACTCCTCGGAGTAGCGAGTGCCTTCTGCTGTGGTCGGGTAGATGTTCAGAATGCCGTTCGGTAGAATGAAACTGGCGAGGAACTCGAACTTTGCTGATGTATTGTCTTCCATACTTCAAAGGTAAGGCCTTTTGATATAAAAACTCACCTTGAAGTATATGTTTATATCAGATTACGCCACGGAAGTTTGCAAGTGTCCCATTAAGACTCAGTGCAAGAGCGGCATTGTCTGGTGGAGATACGAGAATGAAGGTATAGAATTATAAACATTCTTTCATATCTTCCTCCTTGCAAATTAGAGCGGCGGGGCTTAACTTTGGACTCAAATAAAATTGATTGATATGAGGAACAAAATTCTGCTTTCCGCCGCTTTCTTTTTTGCTTTTGTCTTTGGCGCAAATGCACAGACAGAGAAAATCGGTGATTTTTCTTTTGCATTTCTGTCTGATATTCATCTCAGTGTCGGTTCTAACAGCGTGAATGACGCTCAAGCCTGCATAGATGACATAAATAACAATCCTGACATTGATTTTGTGCTGTTTGCAGGTGATATCACGGATTTCGGTGCTGACAAGGAGCTTGTCCTGGCAAAGAATCTCTTTGACAAGCTGAACAAGCCTTACTGGATCATTGCAGGAAACCACGATGCAAAGTGGAGCGAGAGCGGCTGCAATTCATTCCTGAGCGTTTTCGGTTATGAGAGATATACTTTCAAGCACAAGGGTATAAGGTTCGTTGGAACCAATTGCGGTCCTCAGATGAGAATGGCTCCTGCGCTTCACTCGCGAGACGGCCTGCTTTTCCTTGACTCGCTCGCAAAGGCTATCCCTGCGGACGAGCCTGTGTTCTTTGTGAACCATTACCCTATGGATACATCAATGCTCAACTATACCGCAGTGATTGACCGTTTGAAAAATATGAACACACAGCTTGTGCTCAATGGTCACTGGCATCAGGACAGGGCCATGGAGTATGAGGGCATTCCGGGTGTGATAGGACGTTCAAGCATGAACGCCGGCAAGGACGGTCCCGGTTACAATATAGTAACGGTAAAGGGGAACAATGTCAGCTTCCGCGAGAGGATTGCTCCTGCAATCATTCTCAGGAACGGAAAGAAAGTCGAGATTGAAGGAAAAACTAAGGAGCCTTGGTACAATGTGAGACTGAGCAATGGCCTGGCATACAGGACCGATGAGAAATATCCGCGTCCGAACAAGGATATGAACAAGGAATTTCCTGATATCAAGGAGCTCTGGACTCTGGAGGACAATTATGACATTGGCTGCGGTGCGGCTTACAGTGAGAACGGTGGCAAGCCTATCGTTGTGTATGCAAATACAAAGGGAATCGTGAAGGGTCTGGATGCTAAAACGGGTAAGGTTCTGTGGGAGTTCGCAACTCAGGGCAAGATTTTCTCCACTCCAGCCATCGCCGGTGGAACAGTGGTGGTAGGAAGCTGCGATACCTATATGTATGCCCTGGATGTGAAGAGCGGAAAGCTTAAATGGAAGTACAAATGTGACAAGTCGGTGCTGGGAGCCCCGGTGATTTTCAACGGGAAGGTCTTCTTCGGTGCTTCCGACGGTTCCTTCAGGGCTCTGAACCTGAGCAATGGCTCGCTTGCATGGCGCTATGGAAAGATAAAGGGATTCATTGAGGCAAGACCTTACGTTGACAACTATCAGGTTGTGATAGGGGACTGGGCCAACACCCTTTATTCAATGAGCACCGCTACTGGAAAACTCCAGTGGAGCTGGTCAACCGAGGGCAGCAGAATGCTTTCTCCGGCGGCCGTTTATCCTGTGAAGGTTGACAACAGAATCATTATTGTAACGCCTGAGCGTTATTCATATTACATTGATTCAAAGACAGGCCAGGCAATATGGAAGGAGTATGGCGGAAGGGAGTCGCTCGGCGTCTCTCCGGACAGGAGCATGTATTTCGTAAAGCTCATGAAGGATGAGGTCTGGGCTTTCAGCACCAAGACAAAGTTCCCTACAAGGGTATGGACGGCAAACCTGGGCTTCGGATACGAGATTGCACCAACTGAAATGACTACCGTTTCCGGCATTGGAAAGAGCGGAAAGGGTCTGCTTTTCGTGCCTACTGACAAGGGTAACATATTTGCAGTGAACATTGCCGATGGAAGCCTGAGGTGGAAACACAAGGTTTCATTCGCTCTCATCAACCAGATTCTGCCTGTAGGCAAGGACAGGGTGCTGGTCACCACTATGGACGGCGTTGTGGCAATGATAAAATATTAAGGATGATTTTTTTGCAGGGATTGCAAAAAAGATTATATTTGCGGGATTATTGATAGAAGGCAGTATAGCTCCTTAAAGTGTCATTGGCCGGTTGGCGCGGTGGCCGCTTGCTGTCAAAACCATAAACAATTTATTTATGTACGCAATTGTAGATATTGCAGGACAACAATTTAAAGTTGAAGCGGGCAAAAAGATTTTTGTTCATCGTTTGAGTGAGTCAGCTGTAGGCGATTCCATCAAATTTGAGAAGGTGCTTCTCGTTGACAATGACGGCGCAGTAAAGTTAGGTAATCCTTACGTTGAGGGCGCAGCAGTCAATGCCAAGGTTCTCGAGCATCTTAAAGGTAATAAGGTGATTGTATTCAAGAAAATCCGCAGAAAAGGATTTGACAAGAAGAACGGCCACCGTCAGTGTTTAACCCAAATAGAGATTGAATCAATCGCTTAATTAAAATTTTTGTATTATGGCTCATAAAAAAGGTGTTGGTAGTTCCAAGAACGGCCGTGAATCAGAAAGCAAAAGGTTAGGCCTTAAATTGTTTGGCGGACAGATTGCCAAGGCAGGCAACATTATTGTAAGACAGAGAGGTACAGTTCACAATCCTGGCCAGAACGTTGGTATGGGTAGGGATCACACTCTTTATGCTTTGATAGATGGTGTTGTAACATTCAAGAAGAAAGCCCAGGGCAAGTCTTACGTTTCGGTTCTTCCTATTGAATAACAAGGGAATGACTGCGTAAATAAAGAATATAGGAGCATCCCTTGTTCAGGGTGCTCCTTGTTTTTTTTTGAACAAGAGAAATACATTATACCATGTTAACACTTAAACTTTTGAGAGAGCAGCCCGAGTTTGTGATAGAGCGTCTGGCTGTAAAGAATTTTGATGCAAAGGAAATAGTTGCCACCATCCTTGACGAGGACAGAAAGAGAAGGGATGCGCAGGGTGAAGTGGATTCACTGAAGGCTCAGCAGAATGCCAAGGCAAAGGAGATAGGTGCATTCATGAAGGCCGGTGACAAAGCTTCTGCAGAGGCTGCAAAGGCTGAAGTTGCCGCACTCAAGGAAAGGACAAAGGAGATTGAGGAATCAATGGTACAGGCGGAGCAGAGGATGAACAATGCACTCGTGCTTCTTCCTAACCTTCCTTGCTC
This sequence comes from Candidatus Egerieousia equi, assembly GCA_018065035.1. Classification (GTDB taxonomy): domain Bacteria; phylum Bacteroidota; class Bacteroidia; order Bacteroidales; family UBA932; genus Egerieousia; species Egerieousia equi. The sequence goes on from JAGHUC010000018.1 coordinate 5,816, forward strand.
AATAGTTCCTAACGGAAAGGGTGCGGAAGACAATCTCGTGGTGAAGATGGGCGGTCCTGAGGCAAAACTTCCTGAGAACCCGAAACCTCACTGGGAACTGGCAAAGAGCCTTGATATCATTGATTTCGATCTGGGAGTGAAGATAACAGGCGCAGGCTTCCCTGTTTACAAGGGCAAGGGCGCAAGGATTCAGAGAGCCCTCATTTCATATTTCCTTGATATGAACACAAGGGCAGGCTATCTTGAGATTCAGCCACCGCTGATGGTCAATGAAGCCAGCGGCTTTGGAACAGGTCAGCTTCCTGACAAGGAGGGACAGATGTATCACGTAGGCCTTGACAATTTCTACCTCATTCCTACAGCCGAGGTTCCTGTAACAAACCTTTACAGGGATGTGATCCTCTCAAAGAACGATTTCCCGGTAAAACTCACAGCATACTCACAGTGCTTCCGCCGCGAGGCAGGCTCATACGGAAAGGACGTGCGCGGCTTGAACCGTCTGCATCAGTTCGACAAGGTTGAAATAGTCCAGCTCAGCCTTCCTGAGGATTCATACACCGCACTCGATGGTATGGTTGCACACGTTGAGTCAATCGTGAAGGGTCTTGAACTTCCTTACAGGATTCTCAGACTCTGCGGTGGTGATATGAGCTTCACTTCAGCAATCACCTACGATTTCGAGGTTTATTCAGCCGCTCAGGGACGCTGGCTTGAGGTAAGTTCGGTTTCCAATTTCGAGACTTATCAGGCAAACCGCTTGAAACTCCGTTACAAGGACGAGAACGGCAAGACTCAGCTGGCCCACACTCTCAACGGCAGTTCTCTTGCATTGCCAAGAATACTTGCAGCGCTCATTGAGAACAACCAGACCGAGGACGGCCGCATAAGGATTCCTGAGGCATTGCGTCCTTACACTGGATTCGATTACATAGACTGATTGAATAATAGAAAGTTATGGTTGACGCTTCAATAGTTGGAGCAAAGAAGATAATAATGGGAATTGACCCCGGAACCAATATTCTTGGTTACGGGGTTGTTGCCATTTTTGACAAAAAGCCCGAATACGTGACAATGGGCGTGCTCAACCTCAAGAAGCTCAAGGACCATTTCCTGATACTGCAGACCATAACCAAGGAGGTGTCAAGGCTCATTGAGCAGTACACCCCCGATGAAATGGCCGTGGAGGCTCCGTTCTACGGCAAGAACCCTCAGGTCATGCTGAAACTTGGCCGGGCGCAGGGAGCAGCCATCACAGCGGCCCTTATCAAGGACATACCTATACATGAATATGCTCCAAGAAGCGTGAAGCTTGCCATAACAGGCAAGGGAGCGGCTTCAAAGGAACAGGTGGCGTCAATGGTGAAGCATATATTTGGCATAGATGTTGAACAGAAATACAATGATGCCACTGATGCACTGGCGATAGCCCTTTGCCATCACTATCACACCACTTCACCAATCCTGAAGGCACAGGAGAGCGTTGCAGCCAGGGGCGGTGGTGCAAGCCAGAAAATCAAGGCCGCATCCGGAGGAAGCGGCAGAGGCAAGGCAGGTAGCTGGGCGCAGTTCATTGCCGATAATCCGGACAGGATTGAAAAGTGAAAAATTGTGCGGAAGAATTAAACTTTTGACGCTTTAATGTGTCCAAATATCGAAGTTTATTGGAAGAAGATGCGTAAGATTCATTATAAATTATTCCTTTTTGCGCTAAGCTGCGCAATATCAGTGCTTTTTCAGGTATTCACAAGCTCAGGTCAGTTAAAGGCTCAAGGCAAGGGTAATACATACACTGCAATCATATTGGACAAATCAACAGGGGAGCCTGTTGAATTCGCAACAGTAAGCGCCAAGTACATTGGTGAGCAGACATCCACGCATTATGCCCTGACCAAGGAGGACGGCAGCGTTGTCCTTGATAGAATGAAGGTGGGAAGGGCTACCATCACCGTGGAGTATATGGGCTACAAGAAACTTACCTATACTTTTGATGTTAAGCGTGGAGCGAACGATGGCGGAAAGGTTCAGCTGGAGCCGGATGTGAATCTGCTCGATGCAGTGGTTGTAACCGATGTGGGCAACCAGATGGTGGTAAAGAAGGATACCCTTGAGTACAATGCCAGCGTGTTCAAGACCAACGAAAGCGACATGCTTGAGGAACTGCTCAAGAAATTGCCTGGAGTTGAGATTTCATCCGATGGAACAATAACGGCCAATGGCAAGGAAATCAAGAAGATAATGATTGACGGAAAGACCTTCTTCCTTGATGACCCTCAGCTGGCTACAAAGAACATTCCCGCAAAGATTGTTGATAAGGTGAGAGTGGTTGAAAGGAAGTCCGACCAGGCGCGTTTCACAGGTATTGATGACGGCGAGGAGGAGAACGTACTTGACCTTGGAATCAAGAAAGGAATGATGAACGGATGGTTCGGAAACCTCATGGGCGGTTATGGTACAGAGGAGAGATACCAGGGCGCCGGCATCGTGGCCAAATTCACAGACAAATCACAGCTCTCAATAATCGGTAACATCAACAACACCAATAACCGAGGCTTCATGGATGTTGCGGCCAGTATGATGGGTACGCTCAGACAGGGCGGCCGAGGCGGCCGAGGCGGCGGTGGAGGAATGTTCCCTTCAAGGAGCGGTATCACAACTTCCAGACTCGGTGGCGTGAATGCAACCAGAGATTACCTTAACGGCAAGCTGAAACTCACAGGAAGCTACATGTATTCATCATCGGACAAGGACGTGAAGGAGAAGACGGACAAGGAGACATTCCTCAAATCAGGCGGCTCAATGTTCAATCTCGAGGATGCAAAGGACAATACATTCGCTCAGGGACACAGGGTTAACGGAGAATTGGAATGGACAATCTCGGACAACACCTCTATCCTGTTCCGCCCTTACGCAAACTTCAACAGCGGAGATTTCAGGGAGGAGTCAATGTTCAGCACAAGGACAGGTGATGATCCTACCAATGACGGTAACAGCCTCAATACAGGAAACAACGAATCGCAGAGCGCAGGCGGACGTTTCCTTTTCCGCCAGAAACTCGGTAAACCTGGAAGGACACTTTCCCTGATGCTCAATTTCCAGTATCAGAACAATGAGATAGAAGGAAACAACTATTCTCTCACGAATTACTATCAGGACGGTGAATTCAGTTCAAAGAGCGTTATCAATCAGGATTATAACAGGAATGAGATTTCCAAGAACATGATGGGAAGATTCTCATATACCGAGCCTTTGGGAAAGAACTACTTCGTTGAGGCCGCTTACAGATACAACTGGAAACGCACTAACTCCGACAAGGACACCTGGGACATTCTGGAATCAGGCGAAAGAAAGTGGAACGAGGAGTACTCGGCACATTATGAGAACACTTTCACCACACAGAGATTCGAACTCTCGTTCATGAAACAGGAGGAGAAATACAATTTCAACATAGGAGTCACATACGAGCCTGCAAAGACAGAGAGCACGGGACTTGCAAGGGACACCACCTACTCAACAGGCAATTTTGCGCCAATGGCAAGGTTCGATTTCAGGTTCACCGAGGACAAGTTCCTCCGAATCAGTTACCGTGGCCGTTCACAGCAGCCTTCAATAACTCAGATGATGCCTATTGCGGACAATTCCAACCCGTTGCTGGTTCAGTTGGGAAACATGAATCTGCAGCCTTCATTCACCAACAGCCTGTGGGCCGAGTACAGAAGCAACAACAGAAAGAACTTCAGCTGGTTCGGAGTCACTCTGGAAGGTTCCTACAAGACAGATAACATTGTGACCCAGAAATATTACGATGAGAACGGTGTTCAGTATACACAGCCTGTCAATGACAATACAGGTATTTACAATATCTCCGGCAGGGTTATGATGAACAGGCCAATTGGCAAGTCAAAGTTCACCATAATGTCATTCACTTTCCTGAGCTTTGGAAACGGAGTGAGCTTCGTGAGCGACAACGACGCTTTCGTGAAGAACATCACAAAGAACTTCAGCGTTTCCGAGAATGCAAGAATCATGTACAGGACGGATGACGTGGAGCTCAGCGCTGGAGCCAGGGTGAGGTACAGCAATGCCTGGTACACCGTTGAATCAATGAACAACAGCAATCCATCAACCTGGTCCAACACCTACAGCGTAGGGGCGAACATAAATCTTCCTTGGAACTTCAATATAACAACTGATTACAATTTCACGCATTACATAGGTTACGGCGCCGGATATGATGATCCGTCGCAGGTGTGGAACGCAGAGATTTCAAAGACCTTCCTGAAGAATTTCACTTTGAAGGCTAAGGTGTTCGATATTCTTGCCGATGCAAGGAATACCTACAGAACAACCACTGAAGACTATGTTCAGGATGTTCAGAACAATACTCTTGGCAGGTACGTGATGTTCTCACTGGTATGGCGTTTCGGAAAATTCGGTAACGGAAGTGGCGGTATGGGCATGGGACACGGTCCTATGGGACATGGCCCGAGGGGCGGCCGCCGTTAATCATACATGGATTTCATTGTCAGAGGCATCCGGTTCTGAAAAGAATCGGATGTTTTTTTTGAGAAAGAGCAGTGCCTTTAGTATCTTTGTAAATTACAATTGATGTGCAGGGATGCATTCAGCGCTTGTTTGCTGCTGAAAAACAGGAACGAAACAATTCAAATAATAAATATGTATCAGAAGAGACTGGGCTTTGACAACGAGAAATATCTGCGTATTCAATCGGAGCATATCAGGGAGAGAATAGAGCATTTCGGTGACAAACTTTATCTTGAGTTTGGCGGAAAGCTTTTTGATGACAATCACGCAAGCAGGGTGCTGCCTGGTTTCGAGCCTGACAGCAAGCTCAAGATGCTCATGCAGCTGGCTGACTGCTGCGAGATAATAATAGTGATAAGCGCCGTGGATATAGAGAAGAACAAGGTCCGCAACGACCTTGGCATCACCTACGATATGGACGTGCTCCGTTTGCGCGAGGAATTCGAGTACAGGGGCTTCATAGTAAGTTCGGTTGTGATCACCCATTTCAACGGACAGTCCAGTGCAATCACCTACAGAAACAAACTTGAGAGGATGGGAATCAAGGTGTATTTCCATCATACCATAGAAGGTTATCCTAACAACATAGCTCTCATAGATTCAGAAGAGGGTTTCGGCAAGAACGATTATGTTGAGACCACACGGCCTCTGGTTGTGGTAACCGCACCAGGTCCGGGAAGCGGAAAGATGGCGGTATGTCTGAGCCAGCTTTATCAGGAGAACAAACGCGGAATCAAGGCCGGATATGCAAAGTTCGAGACTTTCCCGGTATGGAATCTGCCTCTGAAGCATCCTGTCAACATTGCATACGAGGCGGCTACCGCAGACCTTAACGATGTGAACATGATTGATCCTTTCCATCTTGAGGCGTACGGTACAACAGCAGTGAACTACAACAGGGACATTGAAATCTTTCCTATCCTCAACGCCTTGTTCGAGGGTATATATGGTGAGAATCCTTACAAGTCGCCTACCGACATGGGCGTGAACATGATTGGATACTGCATAAGCAATGAGGAAGTATGCTGTGACGCTTCACGTGACGAAATAATCAGGCGCTATTACACTGCCCTTGACAAGATGGCCGAAGGCGGCTGCAACGATTCCGAGGTGAACAAGATAGCCCTTCTGATGAAGCAGGCCAGAATCACCACGGATTACAGGAAAACAACCGTTGTTGCACGCGAGAGGAAGGAGGCTTCAGGAGTTGCATCGTCTGCAATAGAGATGCCGGACGGAACTATTCTCAGCGCAGAGACAAGCTCGCTTCTGGGTCCGAGCGCTGCGCTCATACTTAACGCAATCAAATATCTTGCACATATAGACCATACTGTAAAGCTCATCCCGCAGTCGATGATCGAACCTATCCAGAAGATGAAGGTTTCATATCTTCACGGACACAATCCAAGGCTGCATACGGATGAGGTGCTCGTTGCGCTTGCAATGCTCAGCCCTCAGGATGAGAACTGCAGAAAGGCTCTTGACTGTCTTCCGCTGCTTGCCGGATGCCAGGTTCACTCAACGGTTATGCTAAGCGAGGTTGACCGCAAGGTATTCAAGAAACTTGGTGTTGGACTGAGCTGCGATCCTGTCAAGAAGAAATGAGCAACAGAGTTTTCCTCATAGACGGCCACGCGCAGATATTCAGAAGCTACTATGCTTTCATGCGCAAGCCAATGGTGAACTCGAAGAATGAGGATACATCCATTCTTTACGGATTCACCAAGATGCTTCTTGAACTTCTTTCAAAGGAGCATCCCACGCATCTGGCCGTTGCGTTCGACCCTCCTTGCGCAACATTCAGGCATATCAAGTATCCGCAGTACAAGGCAAACAGAACTGCGGCGCCTGAACTGGTGAAGGCGGCTCTTGACCCTTTGCAGGAAATTCTCAAGGCATTCGGCATTCCTGTTGTGATGATAAACGGCTTTGAGGCCGATGACACAATAGGCTCAATGGCAATACAATGGGGAGGCACCAATCCTGATTCACAGATTTACATGGTGACTCCGGACAAGGACTACGGCCAGCTCATAAGGCATAACATATTCCAGTACAAGCCTGCCAAGGGCGATTCCCAGCAGGAGATACTCGGGCCTGAGCAGGTCTGTGAAAAATACGGCATACAGCGTCCCGAGCAGGTGATAGACATACTCACTCTCTGGGGCGACAGCTCCGACAATGTTCCCGGCGTGAACGGGATAGGGGAGAAGGGAGCCGGGAAACTCATATCGCAGTATGGTTCAGTCGAGTCCATACTGGAGCACATGAACGAACTGTCTGAAAGGCAGAGGAAATCATTCCAGGAGGCGGCCGACCATATTGACCTGAGCAAGTTCCTGGTAACAATAAAAACGGACATTGAGCTTCCTCTCACATTGGATGATATCAGGCTGAGGCCTTTCAACGGCCGGGCCATTTCCGAGGTTCTTGACAGATGGGAGTTCCCTTCATTGAAGAAACTTCTGCCGGAGAATCTTGACTTGCAGGCGAATGCCGGAACTGCAGGGGTGCAGGCCGTGGACCCATCGGCCATGTTGGCGGTGAGGAAACTCGGCAGGGAGGAGTTCCTTGAGAGCGTTTTGAAGCACAGGAGGCTGGCCCTGGGCCTGGTTTCCAAGGAGGCTGAGGCTCCTGCAGCCCTTGATCTCTTTGCTGCAGCAGAAGCAGATTCCTCCACCGGCGATGGCAATGGAATCATTCTGGCAAGCGAGGATGGAATATATGAACCATCGGCAGTGAAAGATGAGGACATAAAGGCTGCGCTTGAGGATGCTTCAATTGTAAAAGTGGGATGCCAGCTGAAGGACTGCATCAAGTATCTCTGGAAGAACGGGGTGGATTTGAACGGCTGTATGGCTTCGGGAAAGCTGGAAGGTGCTGAGGATGTGGAGATCATGCATTATCTGGTTAATGCGGAGAGAAGCCATAAGTTCAATGAACTGGGAAAGATATATCTTTCATTTGACTATGATGCCGTAGTAGAAGCATATCTGGCTCAGGATGGGCATAAGGCGGAGGACCTGAACGGCGTGAAGGAGCATCTGATGCTTGGAATCGCAACGGGAATCATGCGTGATTTGAAGGAACATCATCAGGATGACCTTTACTATAGGATTGAAATGCCGCTGATTGCGGTCCTGGCGTATATGGAGGCCGGCGGCGTGAAGATAGACAATGCGGCTCTGGCACAATACAGCAGGGAACTTAGCGCTGAACTTGCCGGAATCGAGAAGGAGGCGAGGGAAATGGCCAATGATGCGAACATCAATCTTTCATCGCCCAAGCAGGTTGGTATATTGCTCTTTGAGAAACTCAAGCTTGACCCTAAGGCAAAGAAGAGCGCCAAGGGAAGCTACACAACGGATGAGGCGGCTTTGACAGCAATTGCAGACAGACACCCGATTGTTGGCAAGATTCTGGAATACAGGGCGTTGAAGAAACTGCTCTCAACATACATAGATGTTCTGCCGGGCCTGGCGGATCCTTCTGACGGCAAGGTTCATACAACTTTCAATCAGACCATTACAGCAACCGGCAGACTCTCCAGCGTGAATCCGAATCTGCAGAACATACCGGTGCGTACCGAACGGGGCAAGGAAATCAGGAAGGCGTTCGTTTCCAGTTTCAAGGGCGGTTGCATTGTGAGCGCCGATTATTCCCAGATTGAACTCAGACTCATGGCGCACATAAGCGGCGATGAGAATATGATAGCCGCTTTCAACAGCGGGGAGGACATACACAGGGAGACTGCTGCAAGAATATTTGCAAAACCATTGGAGGAAGTCACCAGGGAGGAGCGTTCAAAGGCCAAGACAGCCAATTTCGGCATCATATACGGAATATCCACTTTCGGGCTTTCACAACGTCTTGGAATGTCACGCACTGATTCAAAGAAACTGATTGAGGATTACTTCGCTTCATATTCCGGAGTGAAGGAATATATATCCTCAATTGTTGAGAAAGCCAGGTCCAACGGATACGTGCAGACCATTTACGGCCGCAGGAGATATCTCCCCGATATCAATTCCCGCAATGCGGTGGTCCGCGCTTTCAGTGAAAGGAATGCCGTCAATGCGCCTCTGCAGGGCAGTGCGGCCGATATCATAAAACTGGCTATGATAAACGTGTTCAGCCGGCTGGTCCAGGCGGGTCTAAAGTCAAGAATGGTGCTTCAGGTGCACGACGAACTCATATTCGATGTGGCTCCCGGTGAGGAACAGGCAATAATGGACATTGCCCGTTCCTGCATGGAAAGCGTTGCCGTACTGAAAGTGCCACTCACAGCGGAATGCAGCGCCGCAGAAAACTGGCTGCTTGCACATTAAACCGTAATTATGGAAGAAGAACTGATTTACAAGGAATTCCCTTTCCTTTCAGAAAAGCAGAAACAGCAATTTGCACAGTTGGGCCCTCTCTACAGGGAGTGGAACGCTATGATCAATGTCATTTCAAGAAAGGACATTGACTCCCTCTATCTTCATCATATACTTCATTCACTTGCGATAGCAAAGATAATTGACTTCCCTTCAGGCAGTTCCATAATGGATGTAGGCACAGGAGGAGGCTTCCCCGGCATTCCTCTGGCCATTCTTTTCCCTGAGGTGCAGTTCACGCTCGTTGATTCCGTAGGAAAGAAAATCAAGGTGGCTCAGGCGGTTGTTGACGGCATAGGCCTTGAAAACGTGCGCGTAATGAACTGCAGAGTGGAGGATATGGACAGAAAGGAGAAGTTTGATTTCATAGTTTCACGTGCGGTAACGGATCTGGGCAACTTCCTGCCATGGGTGCGCGGACGCTACACAAAGGGCATATTCTACCTCAAGGGCGGAGACTTGAACAAAGGGGGTGAACTCTATGCGGAAATAGAGCAGGGAATAAAGAAGGCAGGCATCTCAAAGGACAAGGTGAGCGGCTTCAACATTGCCGATATTTTCCACTACGAGTTTTTTGAAGGCAAAAGGATAATATTTTTTGCAATTTAAAGCTAAAGTCTTATCTTTGCACTCCCGTTTTGGGTAATAGTCATTCAGAAAAATAATAAATTTGTCATAATATGAAACGTACATTTCAACCTTCACAGCGCAAACGCAGAAACAAACATGGTTTCCGCGAGCGTATGTCAACACCTAACGGTAGAAGAGTTCTTGCTGCAAGACGTAGAAGAGGCCGTAAGAAATTGACTGTATCATCAGAGGATTTGTTCTAAATCTTTTTTAGGATTTATTAATTGATATTTCAGTCAATCCCTGATAAAATCAGACGCTTTCTCCAAAAGAAAGTGTCTTTTTTTATAACTTTGTGGCAGTATTAAGATAATTGAAATATGACAGTTCAAAAGTCAAAGGACTCAAAGACAGATAATAAGAAAGCATTGAAGTATTATTTGAAGCATCTGGTTGCAGCGGTGATATGTGCAGTTGTCTTCATTTCCATAGTGCTTTTCTTTCTAGGCCTTATAACAAGACACTCACAGAAACTGGAGGTTCCATCGTTCGCCGGCCTTGCAATGGAGGAGGCAATGGACCTTGCCGATGCCAACAGCCTCAGACTGGAGGTGACAGACTCAATCCACAACAACAGAATGGCACCGGGCGTAATCTGCAAGCAGAATCCTAAGGCTGGCGGATACGTAAAGAAGAACAGACGTATTCTGCTTACAATCAACGCCATTTCGCCAAAGTACGTCCAGGCTCCCCAGCTTGTGGGATTCAGCTTGAGACAGGCTCTCTCAAGCCTTGCTGCATCCGGTCTTGAAATAGGCAAACTGGTTTATGTGGAGGATATTGCAACCAACAATGTAATAGGTCAGTATCTCAACGGAAGAGCGCTTCCTGCAGGCGCAATGGTTCCTCAGGAGAGTTCCATAGATCTGAAACTGGGACTCAATGCCGAGGAGGCCATGACCTATATGCCAGTGCTCAAGGGCACGACATACCAGCAGCTCAGGAACGTGCTGGCAGAACATTCGCTCAATCTGGGACGCGTTGTCTTTGAATCGGAAGTCAGCTCATATTCGGATTCCCTGGAATCATTCGTATACAGGACTGTCCCTCCTTATTACAGGAATTCCACGGTGCATATGGGAACCAAGGTTGATGTATATCTCACAAAGGACAAGGAGAAACTCAACTATGTGGAACCTGAGCCGGAACCTGCGGATTCCCTTGACCTGGGAGACATTGCTGACTTGAACCTTGACTGAGACCGAAGCTCCCTTTATGCCAGAAGATCAGAACAACATACAGACAACCGGCGATCAGATGTTCGAGCACTTCCGCTTTGTTTCGGACAAGGGGCAGGCGCTCATACGCATAGACAAATATCTTGCCGCGCACATGGTCCGCACCTCAAGAAGCCGCATTCAGCAGGCACTTGATGCGGAATACGTGATGGTGAACGGGAAAGTCGTGAAGTCGAACTACAAGGTCAAGCCCGAGGATGTGATCACAATAAATTTCCCTTACCAGAGGCACGTGTGTGTCCTGGCGCCTGAAGACATTCCGCTTGATATTGTTTACGAAGATGAGGACATACTTCTTGTAAACAAACCAGCAGGCCTTGTCGTGCATCCGGGACACGGCCATTATACAGGCACACTGCTCAATGCGCTCATGTTCCATCTGAACATCCAGGCAACTTCCGCGCAGGAAAGCATTTCAGATAATGAGCAGGATTCCGACGATTCTGACGATTCAGGCAGTTCCGATGACGGGAACCTTGGTCTTCTGGTCCACCGCATAGACAAGGACACTTCCGGCCTTCTGGTTGTTGCAAAGAACGACCAGGCGCAGATAAAGCTTGCCAAACAGTTCTTCCATCACACGATAGAACGCAAGTATGTGGCCATAGTATGGGGAAACATCGAGGAGGACGAGGGAACAGTTGTGGGCAACATAGGCCGTGACCCCAATGACCGCCTGCGTTTCAAGGTGTATTCTGAGGAAAGCGGCATTGGCAAGCACGCCGTGACCCATTTCAGGGTGCTTGAGAGGTTCGGTTACGTGACAATGGTGGAATGCCGCCTTGAAACCGGCCGCACTCACCAGATACGTGTTCACATGAATCATATAGGCCATCCGCTTTTCAACGATGAAAGATATGGTGGCAGCCGCATCCTGAAGGGCACCATATACACAAAATACAAGCAGTTTGTTGACAATTGCTTTGCCTTGCTGCCAAGGCAGGCCCTGCATGCGCAGACTCTGGGCTTCATACACCCTCGCACAGGCGAGGAGATGTTCTTCCAGGTGCCTCTGCCTTCCGACATGCAGGCCCTTATTGACAAGTGGCGCAAATACGCCATGCAACGCACTTTGGAGGAGGACTGATGAAGGGCGGAAATGCTAAATATTTCATTCTTTTTTCCACAGCGATAGTGCTGGCGGCCCTGCTGGACCTGATGACCGGCTCGGTGTCACTGGCTCCTTCGGATATCTTCAGCTATCTTTCCGGCGGCTCCAACGGACAGGCAGCCAACAGTACTCTTGGCGTAATCATGCAGTTCAGATTGCTTAAGATGCTTGCAGCTTTGATGTCAGGAGCGGCCCTGGGCTGCTGCGGACTCCTGATGCAGACCCTGTTCAGGAATCCACTTGCAGATCCATACATCTTAGGAATAAGCAGCGCTTCAGGACTTGGCGTTTCAATATTTGTCCTTGGTTCCAGCGCACTTGGCCTTGGCGCCGGGACAATGTTCCATTCACTGGGAATTGCAGGCTCGGCCCTTGCCGGAGCGTTCGCCCTGGCACTGCTCATAATTTACGTGTCACGCAGACTGAAGGACAATCTCAGCCTGCTCATCTTTGGAATAATGGTAGGCAGCGTTGCCAGTGCCATAATAACAATGCTTCAGTATCTCTCAGCGGACTCTGCGTTGAAAATGTACGTCCTGTGGACAATGGGCAGCTTTTCCGGACTCTCAGTACAGAGCGTTGCCGCTCTGGCTGTAATGCTCCTTGCCGGCCTGCTGCTTTCGGTGCTTTCAATCAAGGATCTGAACACACTGCTTATGGGCGAAACATACGCACAGGCAATAGGTCTGAACACCGGCAGGATAAAGATAAAGGTGCTGCTCGCAGCAACCTTCCTTGCCGGAGGCGTGACAGCCTTCTGCGGGCCTATAGGATTCGTAGGCATAGCCATTCCTCACGTTGCAAGGTTCATATTCAGGAATTCCAATCACAGGATACTCCTTCCGGCATCAATACTGCTCGGAGCTTTCGTGATGCTGATCGTTGATATGATTTCAACCTGTCCTGCCGGTGGTGTGCTTATTCCTGTGAACACGGTGGCGGCGCTTATGGGAATACCTGTGATACTCGCAATAATATTGAAGAACAGAAAATAGGAGGGTAGCTTGGAAAACGCTTGCAACATAATTGAATTGAAGAACATTGACCTTGGCTTTGGAAAGGGGAGCAGACGCAGGATACTTTTCCGGGGCATAAACGCCAGTGTGCGTTCCGGTCAGGTTGTTGCACTCATTGGCGCAAACGGGCGTGGCAAGAGCACCTTGCTCCGCACGATATGCTCCCTCATCCCTGTATTCAACAAGGAAGGCCGTATACTGTTCAATGGCGAAAGCCTGAACTCCTACAGTGGCAGCAGGCTCTCTTCAATGGTGGCTTATGTGCCATCGCGGGTGGAAAGAGTGAATGCGCTGAGCGTAAGGGATATGGTTGGCCTCAACCGTTATTACAAAACGAACTGGTGCGGAAAGCTCAGGTCTGAGGACGAGGCCGCCATTCTGCATTCTCTCAAGCTGGTGGGTCTGGATTCCTTCATTGATGCGGACTGCTCCACACTCAGCGACGGTGAGTTCCAGAGAGTTGCCATTGCGGCTGCCCTGGCGCAGGAATCGGGAGCATTGGTTCTTGACGAGCCAACTGCTTTCCTGGATATTGCCAACAAGTTCAATATAAGCCAGCTGCTTTCATACATTGCCCATAATGAGGGCAAGGCGGTCATTTTCTCAACTCACGATCTGCAATATGCCTTGAAGTATTGTGACAGAATCTGGCTCATGACCGAATCCGGTGAGCCGTCGTTTGTGGAGGGTACTGCTTCTGAAATCATTGCCGGGGGACATATCAACCGACTGTTCAGTACTCCTGACATTCATTTCAATTCCGCCAACCTCAGCTTTGAGCGAATTTGATAATGAACTTTTTCTTTCCTGGAGAAGATTTTTTTGCGGCACAGTGTCTTGACAACAATCGGTATTTCCTGAAATAATTATTACATTTGTGGATTATATCAAATGTAGAATATATCAAATAATTATACAAAAATGAGAAAGAATATTGTTGCCGGTAACTGGAAAATGAACACCACAGTGGCAGAAGGAATCCAGTTGGCAAAGGAAGTTGTTGAAAAGAGCGCTCAGCTCAATGGAAATGTAAAACTTATTCTTGGAACACCTTTTACACATCTATATCCTGTAGCACAGGTTCTCAAGGGAAGCAATGTGGGTCTTGCTGCCCAGAACTGCGCAGACCAGCCTAAAGGCGCATATACAGGCGAAGTTTCAGTATCAATGCTCAAATCTGTTGAGGCTCAGTACTGCATTCTCGGGCATTCCGAGCGCAGGGAATATTATGGAGAAACATCTGAGAAGCTGGTTAAGAAAATGGCTCTTGCTCTCGAGCAGGGCATTTCTCCAATCTTCTGCGTTGGCGAGAAACTCGAGCAGAGAGAGGCCGGCGAGCATTACAATGTTGTGAAGGCTCAGATTGAGGAAGTCCTCTTCACTCTTACAGATGAGCAGATGAAGCAGGTGATTGTTGCATACGAACCTGTATGGGCAATAGGCACAGGCAAGACAGCCACTGCGGAGCAGGCTCAGGAAATTCACAATTTCATCAGAAAGACCATTGCCGCAAAGTTCGGCCAGCAGATTGCCGATGATACCACAATACTTTACGGAGGCAGCTGCAAACCTTCAAATGCAAAGGAACTGTTCGCCTGCCCTGACATAGACGGTGGACTCATCGGGGGCGCATCGCTCAAATCAGATGATTTCGTTGCCATTGCCGCAAGTTTCTAATTGATAATTCAAAAAAAAAACGAGATATGAAAAAACTATTATTTTCACTGCTTTTCCTGTTCCCTGCATTGCTTTTTGCACAGAACGCACAGAACCCTTCAGATCCGAAATATCTTGCCGACGCTTTTTCATACAAGAATGGAAAAATGTATATTGAGAGGAAACTGGATGTTGCGGAATTGAACGCAGCACAGATCAGAACCGTTATAGGCGATTGGTTGAAAGAAAGGTACAAGGGTGAGAATGATAGGGTTATCGAGCCTACTGACCAATCCGATTCCTACATAGTACAGGCCAGTGAGAAGATAAGGGTAAAGATAGGTCTGTTCGGCTCCAACGTCAATTTCGTTTACAATCTCCTGATTACTTATTCCGATGCACAGTGTACTCTCCAGTTCAGAGGAATGCGCTTCTCCAACAATCCATTCAGCAAGTCGCCTGCTGAGTTTGTTACAGCTGAAGAGTATCTGACTGAAAAGAACAGCCTCAACAAGGACAAGACCAGAGTGAGCGCCGGTATTGGAACCTACAGGATGGGTGTAATTGACAAGGCGGATGAAATAGCATTGGACGCACAGAAGTTCATTGACATAAGCTTCAAGAATCTTGTCCGTAACAATGAAGTGTCATCAAATGCCGTTGCTACAGCAGCCACAGCCACAGCAGCTGCGGCAACAGTTGCGGCCGCAACTGTCAAGGACGCTTCAGTAAGCGCGGCACATGCAACAACCAATGCTGCAACTACAGCTGCAAATGCCACAGCTAAAGCCGCAACAACTGCTGCAAATACCACTACCA
Source organism: Candidatus Egerieousia equi (assembly GCA_018065035.1). GTDB lineage: Bacteria > Bacteroidota > Bacteroidia > Bacteroidales > UBA932 > Egerieousia > Egerieousia equi. Next base: position 21,204 of record JAGHUC010000018.1, read on the forward strand.
ATGCAGCCAGGACAGCTGCTTCAACAGTCAAGGATGCTTCAGTTACTGCAGCCGGCGCAACTGCAAGTGCCGCAGGCGCAGTAGCTTCGAAAGTTTCTTCAGCAGCAAAGAAGGCAACTGAGGGAGTGAAGAACGCAGTGACTGAAAAGCCTGAAAATACCATCGTCAGTGCAGAATGTGTGAAGATGATAAAGGCAGGTGGTGCCGCAATCACCGCTGTAGGCGGAAAGAAACTCGGCAAACCTGTGTTCGGAAATGCAAAATACACCAAGCTTGGCGGCACTGAGGTTATCATGTACAAGAATGCTGCGAATGAGGATAATATCAACCTGCTTCTTGACATGGCTGAAACATTCGAGATCAGTATTTTCGATGGCAGCAACAGGATTGCAACATTCAAGTGCAAGAAGGCCGAATCACTCGACGATTCAGTAATGGGAGAGGTAGTCTCTAAACTGTAGCGTATGTCAGTAATAGGAATTGATCTTGGCGGAACAAAGGTGGCCGGCGCCATCTTTGATGCCGAAGGCAACATGCTCAACAGGAAAGTCCAGCTCCTTGACGGAGCAACCGGCACTGCCGCCGGTGACAAGGTGAAACTTCTTGTATGCGAGCTGCTCATGCTTGATTCCAACATTTCGGCCATTGGAGTCTGCGTACCTGGTATTGTATATTCCAAAAAGGATACAGTCTGGGCTCCTAATATACCGGGCTGGGAGGACTTCCCTCTCAAGTCGTACATCCAGGAGGCTCTTGGGGAGAAGGCTTCCACCGTTGAGGTGAAGATAGAATCCGACAGAACCTGCTATATACTCGGTGAGGCCTGGAAAGGCGCTGCAAAAGGCTGTAACAATGCTATCTATGTAGCTGTAGGTACAGGAATAGGAGCCGGCATCCTTATTGACGGTCACGTGCTTCATGGTGCCAATGATATTGTGGGAGCAACCGGCTGGATGGCTCTGGAGCGTCCGTACAGGGAGGATTTCATTCCTTGCGGTTGCTGGGAACACTACGCTTCCGGTACAGGAATAGGCATTCAGGCTCGCAAGGCACTCAGATGTGACAAGGCATACAGGGGTGTGATGGCGAACAAGCCTGTAGAAGACATTACTTCATACGATGTCTTTGATGCATACAAGGTTGGTGACCCAATTGCAACAAAGGTGCTTGATCAGGCAATCGAGCTCTGGGGAATGGGTGCTGCGAATCTTGTGAGCCTTTTCAATCCGGAGAAAGTTATTTTCGGCGGCGGTATTTTCGGACCGGCTGCAATCTTCGTGGAAAGAATCTACGCAGAAGCGCTCAAGTGGGGCCAGCCTATAAGCATGCGTGATGTTGTGTTCGCCGCGTCGGCCATTGATGGCAATGCAGCACTGCTTGGCGCCGCCGCGCTTGCCCTCAGATAATGATACATTAAACTGCCGCTTGTTCTGGAATGGAGATTTCCCGGATGAGCGGCAGATTTCTTTTGAAAACAGTTATAAGAAAAATCAGCTTATGAACAACAATTACAGCACATCAAAGGTCTTTGTGGCAGGATGCGCGGGAATGGGCTTCTTTGGCGTGGCCATGCTTTCCCTCGGACCTATCCTCGGCCAACTTGGCGATGGCGCAGTTTCGCTGCCTTCAACCTTGTCAATTGGAATTATCATTGGCACCATCCTGTTCGGCCCTGTGGTTGACAGATTCGGTTACAAATGGCTTACAATAATCAGCTCGATTCTGGCCTTGGTTGGACTTCAGGGACTGGCTAACGCCTCTTCACAGGCTGCATTGCATGCTTCAATCTTTGCTCTGGGCCTCGGTGGAGGAATACTGAACGGACTTACCAATGCGCTGGTTTCTGATATTTATGATGATTCACGCCGCGGTGGAAGACTTGGAGTGCTCGGCGCCTTCTATTGCATTGGCGCTCTTCTGTGGACCCTGCTCAACTATTTCATAGAGGACTATATGATCCCTTTGAATGCCATGAGCATTGTAATGGCTTTGTTCATCGTATATTTCTTCTTCATTTCGTTTCCTGCAGCAAAGCCTGCTGAGAACGTCGGCTTGAAACAGACTCTTGGCCTGCTGAAATATCCGGCACTCATAATGTTTGCAATCGTGCTGTTCTTCCAGAGCGGTTTCGAGGGAGCGAGCGGAAGTTTCTCAATTTCATATCTTGTTGATGCCCATTCAGTGGAGCGTGGAGTTGCTACTTTGGCAATGACCTGGTTCACAATCGGTATGATGGCAGGACGTTTCCCTCTCGGTTACATTACATCAAAACTCAGGGACCTTGGTACTCTGTATCTGTATCTCAGCGTTGCTTTGATAGGTGTTGTCATTTTCTTCACAATGCCAACAGTTGTATCAGCGGTTTATCTTGGAATGGCACTTGTTGGTTTCGGAGTGGGCGCCACCTTCCCTGTTGTACTGAACTTCATTGGCGGCGCATTCAGGAATCAGTCAGGTACAGCATTCTCAGTTGCAATTTTCATTGCTTTGCTGGGACAGTACACATTCAACAAACTTGTTGGTGATTCTTTTGCTGCAAGCAATTATCTCCTTTTCCCTTGCATGCTCATTGGCGCGCTTGTCATGATTATGATACTCGTTCCTGTTGCAAAGAGAATTTCTTCACGAATGAAATAACTTAATGTTTGATGTGTCAGGTATACCAGTTACAAAAAAACCATCGCCTTGGCGATGGTTTTTTGTTCATAGCTGCCTGCTGACTTACTACCAGGCGTTGAGTGGTCTGCCGTGCATCAGGTTCTTTACGCCGGCCTTAACCTGCTCGAGAACAGCATCGTCCTCAAAGTTGCAGAGAACTTTGTCAATGAGTTCAACGATGACTGCCATATCCTTTTCAACAAGACCTCTTGATGTGATGGCTGGAGAACCAACGCGGATACCTGAAGTCTGGAATGGTGAACGTGAATCGAATGGAACCATGTTCTTGTTAACTGTGATGTCTGCAAGAACGAGCCTCTTCTCAACAGCCTTGCCTGTGAGTTCAGGGAACTTGCTTCTAAGGTCAATGAGCATCACGTGGTTGTCTGTTCCGCCTGATACAACCTTGTAACCCTTCTCTATGAATGCTGCTGCAAGAGCTGCCGCATTCTTCTTCACCTGAATCTGGTAATCCTTGAACTCAGGCTGGAGCGCCTCGAAGAATGCCACTGCCTTGGCTGCGATGCAATGCTCGAGAGGACCGCCCTGTACACCTGGGAACACGCTTGAATTGAGCACCTGGCTCATCATCTTTGTCACTCCCTTTGGAGTCTTGAGGCCCCAAGGATTCTCGAAGTCCTTGCCCATGAGGATAACGCCACCTCTTGGTCCGCGGAGGGTCTTGTGAGTTGTGGATGTTACAATGTGAGCATATTTCACAGGGTTTGCAAGAAGGCCTGCTGCAATGAGTCCTGCAGGGTGAGCCATGTCAACCCACATGATTGCGCCAACCTTGTCTGCGATTGCTCTCATTCTTGCCCAATCCCACTCCCTTGAGTAAGCTGAAGCACCTCCGATGATGAGTTTCGGCTTGTTCTCGAGAGCGAGTCTCTCCATTTCATCATAGTCAACCAGACCGGTTCCCTCGTTGAGGTGGTATGCTACCGGATGATAGAGAAGACCGCTGGCGTTAACAGGTGAACCGTGTGTAAGGTGACCGCCGTGAGCGAGGTCGAGTCCCATGAATGTGTCGCCAGGTTTGAGGCAGGCCATCATGACGGCCATATTGGCCTGAGCACCTGAGTGTGGCTGAACGTTTGCATATTCTGCGTCAAAAAGTTTGCAGAGCCTCTGGATTGCAAGAGTCTCAATCTGGTCAACAACCTCGCAGCCGCCATAATATCTGGCAGCAGGGTAACCCTCTGCGTACTTGTTCGTGCAAACTGAACCCAATGCCTCGAGAACCTGCTTTGAAACGAAGTTCTCAGATGCAATCAACTCAATGCCACGGAGTTCTCTGTTCTCCTCCTTCTTGAGCAAATCTAGTATTTCAACGTCTTGTTTCATAAAAGTATTATTAATTTAACTTGTTTCCATTTCAAGCCTAATATACAAAGATAGTCTTTTTTGAATTTTCTGGCAATTTTATTTGAATCATCTTCAGTCGTAGTTCCATAAATGCTTGTAAGTCGGACAACTTGCAATTATGACCGGTGGGTGCTAAATTTGTGTTGGGAACCGCTTTAATGGTTCGTATGGTCATGCACAGGAAATTAAGCAACGATGAACTTGGCCGAATAAGCGCGGCGGAATATAAGGAAGCCAGAAAAATACCGGTAACGGTTGTTCTGGACAATGTGCGCAGCATGCACAACATAGGCTCGGTTTTCAGAACCGCGGATTCATTCTTCATGGAGAAACTGGTTCTGTGCGGAATATGCGCCGTGCCGCCCCAACCGGAGATTCATAAGTCCGCTCTGGGCGCGGAATTCTCCGTTGACTGGGAATATTGCAATGAAACCATCGCCGCAGTACGGGATTTGAAGGAGAGGGGGTATACCATAGTGAGCGTGGAGCAGGCGGAGAATTCGGTTTCCTTGGAAAAACTGGAGCTTGATGTGAAGAAAAAGTATGCGCTGGTGTTCGGTAATGAGGTCATGGGAGTGGGGCAGGATGTGGTGAATGCTTCCGATATGGTGCTTGAGATCCCTCAGTTCGGGACCAAGCATTCCCTCAATATTTCGGTAAGTGCCGGTGTGGTGCTGTGGGAGGTCTGCCGCCAGTTCAAACTTCAATAATAACTGCCTTTCAGTCAGCTTCTGAACCATCGGGGTACAGGATTGTTGTTTTTTGAAGTAATTGTTTATACATTTGTATAATATATCCAGATTTTTCATCAATATTTTAAATTTTATTAAATATCATGATCAATTTCAATTTCAAGACCAGCGGCAAGACCCGTTCAGAGCATGACCTCATTGGTAACAAAGATGTTCCTGTAGAGGCACTTTTCGGAGTACAGACACTCAGGGCTGCTGAAAACTTCAACATCAGCTGTCATACTCTTTCAGATTATCCTTGCTTTGTAAAGGGATTCGGTTACACAAAGAAAGCCGCTGCTCTTGCAAATCATTCTCTCGGTCTCATTCCTGACGAGAAACTCAAAGTTATTCTTGCAGCTTGCGATGAGCTCATAGAGGGCAAGCATCTCGAACATTTCCCAATTGATATGATCCAGGGCGGTGCAGGTACAAGCTGCAACATGAACGCCAATGAAGTTATTGCCAACAGGGCACTCGAGCTCATGGGCAAGGAGCATGGTGATTACAAGTTCGTTCATCCTAACGATGATATCAATATGGCTCAGAGCACCAACGATGCATATCCAACAGCAATGCACCTTGGTCTTTACATGTTGAACAAGGAGCTGATTGACGCTCTCGTTCCAATGATCGAGTCTCTGGACAAGAAAGCAAAGGAGTTTGCAAACATCATCAAGATGGGTAGAACACAGCTCCAGGATGCAGTTCCTATGACACTTGGTCAGAGCTTCCACGCTTTCTCAACAGCTCTCAAGGCAGAGATGAAGAAAGTCAATGCAGCTGCTCAGGGCCTTCTTACAATCAACATGGGTGCAACAGCCATCGGTACAGGTATCACAGCTGAACCGGGTTATGCACAGGCTTGCACAAAGTTCATGAGAGATGTAACAGGTTGGGATATCAAGCTGGCAAATGACCTCGTAGAGGCTACAAACGATACTTCCTGCATGGTTGCTTATCACGGTGCCCTCAAACAGCTGGCTATCAGAGTAAGCAAGATGTGCAATGACCTCCGTCTCCTTTCTTCAGGTCCAAGAACAGGTCTTCAGGAAATCAACCTCCCTCCAAAACAGCCAGGTTCATCAATCATGCCAGGTAAGGTTAACCCTGTTATCCCTGAGGTTATGAACCAGATCTGCTTCAAGGTGTTCGGTAACGATGTTACTGTAAACTTTGCATCAGAGGCCGCTCAGCTCGAGCTCAACGTTATGGAGCCTGTATTGGTTGAGAGCGTTGCAGAGTCAATCATGTGGCTTGCTAACGGCTTCAAGGCAATGAAGGTAGAGTGCATAGACGGCATCACAGCCAACAAGGCACACTGCAAGGAACTTGCTATCAACAGCATTGGTATCGTAACAGCTTTGAAACCTTACATCGGTTATGCAAACTGCACAGAGGTTGCCAAGGAAGCTCTTGCAACAGGTGGCAGCGTTTACGATCTCGTTCTTGCAAAAGGCCTTCTCACAAAGAAGCAGCTCGACAAGATCCTTGATCCTAAGCACATGATCAAACCTACAATGATTGAGCTCTAATTTACTTGTAGATATAAAAGTGAACGGCGGATTCGGACTTTTGTCTGGATCCGCTTTTTTATGTCCGGTACACACAAATCATAGCCTGATACGCTTCAACAGTGGTTCTTTGTGAACCTCCCACAATTTGTTTTTTACAGGCAGTTTGTATACCTTTACATAAGTTCAATATAAAGTAGATAATTATATGAAAAAATCATTTCGGATACTGACAGCACTCTTTCTGCTGGGCGCATTGCTGCTGAGCAACATGGCATTTGCTGATAACTCAAGTGGAAAGCGGATGTTCGTCCAGCTTGACAGGAACTCATACGCACCCGGCGAGGCGCTGTGGTTCAGCGCGTATCTGCGCAATACAGGTTCCGGTTTTGAAGAGAAACTGGATAATTCCGTAAAGGCGGAGCTGCTCGACTCCAACGGCAAACTGGTATCTTCTTCCACAGCGATGGCTGCGGAGGCTTTTCTCGGAGGCAAGATTTACCCGGGTGTCATATTCCTGGAAAATGATGTGAAACCTGGAAAGTACATTTTCCAGGCCAGGTACGGACTGGCTTCAGACCCGAAGTCCGAAGTCCTTTATTCACAGGAGATAGACGTATTGGCGGAAGGAGTTCCCGCAGAGAAAAAGGATATATGTACCATCAACGGTGAAAGAGAATTGAAGGAGAGTGAGAACTGTCCTATACGTGTGAAGAGCATGAGCAATGCCACCTTCTTCAATCTGGATATGAAGAATTTCGAGAAGGGAAGCAAGTATGCCCTGTATGTTTCCAATGACTTTTCAAAGAGCAAGATAGCTGATATAGAGGGCGGTCTGGAGGAAAATGTAGTTTTGAGAATAGGCAGGAACAAGCTTACAGGAGGCGTTAATACTGCAAGCCTTGAAGATGCGGGCGGAAAGGTTCAGGCTTCAAGGGAGTTCCATATTGCTCCACTGGCATCGGAGAAGATTTCCTGCATCCCTTCTTACACTACCAGGCCTTCCGGCAGGAGGACGGCTTCAAGTCTGGAAATCAGCTTGAAGGATGGAAACGGGCAGGCGGAGAGCGCTTTCTTCACCATCGCCGTGTTGGATATGGAAGCAATGAAGACTATGAAAGCCGATGCTGTGACTGTAAAGGCGCTTTCCTCAGTGAAGAAAGAGTGGCGCAAGGAGAACAAGAATCCGGGCGGAACTTACCTGCAGAACAAGAATGCCAGCGCCAGACCTGTTGATGAGAGCATAAATGTGATAGACCATATATGCAATCTCTACAGTTCCTTCTTCTATGAGGGCGGAATGATGTACAACAGAAATGCCGGATATGCCAACAGAAGCGGAATGGGATTCCAGCCTGTGGCGCTGGTTGTGAACGGCGTTCAGGAATACAGCTGGTCAATACTCGAGAACACTACAATGGAGAGCGTTGAGATTGCGGATATTTCTTCATCGCCTTCAGGTCTGTATAGGAATTCGGGCGGCGGTTATGTTTCAATAGTGATTACATCCCCGGCTTCCATAATTGTACATAACGAGCAGAAGGAGAATCTGCCTCCAAAGGAGGGACCGGCCTTTGAGTTCTATTCACCAAGATATGATCTGGAGAAGATATCCAGCAGATCTGATATGAGGAATACTATATTCTGGAGTCCTGTTGAGTGTGTCAAGGACGGTAAGGCAAATATCGTTTTCTGCACCTCGGATTCTGATACCGCTTCATATTACATTGTAATCAATGGCGTGACTCTTGACGGGCAGAGTTTCAGCTGGCAGGGCGTCCTTTAGCAAGAAGGTATGAGATTTGCCGGGATATTGAAGTCAGAAGGTAATAGAATGCAAACAGCCTTGTTTGCTGCCGTTTGCCTGATGGCTCTGATGGTGTTCCCATTGAAAGCAAGCGCCCAGGAAGAAAGCGTTCCTGCGGATTCCGTGGCGGCCAGGTGGGGATTGTTCAACCGCTGGTATTCACCTGAAAAACTTTATGTTCACCTCGACAGGACCTGCTATGCAATAGGGGAGACCATCTGGTTCTCCGCATATCTTGAAAACGCATCATCCGCCTGCGAGAAGCCTCTGAGCAACTTCATTTACGTGGAGCTGCTGGGCAG
>JAGHUC010000001.1 GCA_018065035.1 Candidatus Egerieousia equi
GCTCTTGTAAGCTTGACCTTCTGCTCCTGTGCGTATGATTCCGAAATTACAGGCGATGCTGCCAGAAACAGAGCCAGCATCATTACAATGAATCTTTTCATATAACTCCTATGTTACTTAATATTTTCGTTTTATTTCATTTTTGTCAAAGTTAATATAGTTTTTGAACAAGTTCAACCCTAAAAAAACAAAATGATTGCAGATTTGATAATTATTCCGTAAAATTGTAAAATCCTTTTTTATATGCATACTAATATGCAATAGGAGGCAATTGAAAAAATTGAAACAAAACAAATACGTATTTTAAAATATAAACAAATGGCTGATAAACTAATATCACACATTCCGGATGGTCCTTTGTCAGAGAAATGGACAAAGCACAAGGCGCAGATAAAGGTGGTTTCACCTGCAAACAAGCGCAAAATGGAAATCATAGTAATCGGTACAGGTCTTGGTGGCGCTTCTGCAGCCGCTTCACTTGGAGAACTCGGTTACAATGTTAAAGTATTCTGTATAAGCGATTCACCAAGAAGAGCGCATTCAATTGCAGCTCAGGGTGGTATCAATGCCGCAAAGAACTATCAGAACGACAACGATTCAATCTATCGTCTGTTCTATGATACTATCAAGGGTGGTGACTACAGAAGCAGGGAAGGAAACGTTTACCGTTTGGCAGAGGTGAGCAACAACATCATTGACCAGTGCGTTGCACAGGGTGTTCCTTTTGCAAGGGATTACGGTGGATTGCTCGACAACCGTTCGTTCGGAGGTGCTCAGGTCAGCCGTACCTTCTATGCACGCGGACAAACCGGACAGCAGCTTCTTCTTGGCGCATACGCCGCTCTTAACCGTCAGATTGCCAAAGGAAGCGTAAAATCATATCCAAGACATGAGATGCTTGACCTCGTGCTCATCAACGGCGAGGCTAAAGGTATCATTGCAAGAAACCTTGTAACAGGTGAGATAGAGCGTTTCGGTGCTCACGCAGTTGTAATAGCTTCAGGTGGTTACGGTAACGTATACTTCCTTTCAACCAATGCCATGAACTCAAACGGTTCAGCTGCATGGCAGTGCTACAAGAAAGGCGCTTTCTTCGGAAACCCTTGCTTTGCACAGATTCACCCTACCTGTATTCCTATCCACGGTGACCAGCAGTCAAAGCTCACACTTATGAGCGAGTCACTCAGAAATGATGGAAGAATATGGGTTCCTAAGAAGATTGAGGACGCAAAGAAACTTCAGGCAGGTGAAATAAAAGGTTCACAGATTCCTGACGAAGACCGTGACTACTACCTTGAGAGAAGATATCCTGCATTCGGAAACCTTGTTCCGCGTGACGTTGCTTCACGTGCAGCCAAGGAGCGTTGTGATGCCGGCTACGGTGTCAACAACACAGGAAAGGCAGTGTTCCTTGATTTCAAGGATGCCATCAAACGTCTTGGCAGGGAGGTGGTTGATGCAAGATACGGCAACCTCTTCGATATGTACAAGGAAATCAACGACGTAGATCCTCACGAGGAGCCAATGATGATTTATCCTGCAATCCACTATACAATGGGTGGTATCTGGGTTGACTACAACCTTATGACAACCATACCTGGTCTGTATGCAATAGGTGAGGCAAACTTCTCGGATCATGGTGGAAACCGTCTCGGTGCTTCCGCTTTGATGCAGGGTCTTGCAGACGGATATTTCATTCTTCCTTACACAATAGGCGATTACCTTGCAAGCAGATTCAAGGAGCCTAAGACAGACATCAACGCTCCTGAGTTCGTTGAGGCCGAGAACGCTGTAAAGGCAAAGATTGAGAAACTCATGAGCATCAAGGGCAAGAAGACCGTTGACGCAATTCACAAGGAGCTCGGTCATATCATGTGGGAATATGTTGGTATGGCAAGGAACGAGGCCGGTTTGAAGAAGGCCATCGAGCTTATCCAGGCATTGAGAAAGGAATTCTGGAGCAATGTATATGTTGCCGGAGATACAAACGTATTCAACCAGGAGCTTGAGAAAGCTCTCCGTGTTGCAGACTTCCTTGAAATAGGTGAGCTTATGGCAAGGGACGCTTTGAGCAGGAACGAGTCCTGCGGTGGTCACTTCCGTGAGGAGATGCAGACAGAGGAAGGCGAGACCAAGCGTGACGATGTCAACTACATGTATGTATCAGCCTGGGAGTACAAGGGCGCCGATGTTGAGCCTGAACTCCACAAGGAGCCTCTTAAATTCGAATTCGCACACGTTGCAACACGTAACTATAAAGACTAATTAAGGGAGAAGCCAATTATGAATTTTACTTTAAAAGTATGGCGTCAGAAAGACGCACAAAGCAAAGGTCACTTTGAAACATATCAGGTGACAAACATCTCTGAGGGTACTTCTTTCCTTGAGATGATGGATATTTTGAACGAGCAGCTCATCAATGAGCAGATTGATCCCGTTGCTTTCAGCAAAGGATGCAAGGAGCAGCACAGCGGTCCTGTATCATTTGACCATGATTGCAGGGAGGGTATATGCGGAGCTTGTTCCCTTTATATCAACGGCAGGGCCCATGGTCCTGAGAGCGCAGTTACAACCTGCCAGCTTTACATGCGCAAGTTCAAGGATGGACAGACAATTGTAATAGAGCCTTGGAGAAGCGCAGGCTTCCCTATCATCAAGGACCTTGTAGTTGACAGAAGGGCATACGACAAGATTCTTCAGGCCGGAGGTTTTATTTCTGTGAACACAGGCGGTGTTCCTGATGCAAACGCCATTCCTATCAGGAAGGAAAATGCGGACAAGAGCATGGATGCATCTTCATGCGTTGGTTGCGGAGCTTGCGCAGCTACCTGCAAGAACGGTTCAGCAATGCTGTTCGTTGCAGCAAGAGTGAGCACCCTTGCATTGCTTCCTCAGGGCAAGATTGAGGCTGCACGCAGGGCAAAGGCCATGGTTGCAAAGATGGACGAACTCGGATTCGGTGCCTGCACAAACACCCGTGCCTGCGAAATGGAATGTCCTAAGAAGATTTCCGTTTCAAACATTGCACGTTTGAACAGGGAATTCCTTGCGGCAAAACTCAAAGACTAAAACCTAATTAACCTAATAATAACTTAAAAACTCTTATTATGAGGAATTTCAAATTATTCATTGCGTGCCTTGTATCCGTAATGTTCTGCTGCGCAGCATACGCTCAGAACATAACAGTTAAAGGTACTGTAGTTGACCAGTCAAGCAATGAGCCTGTTCCTTATGCCTCAGTTGTTGTTGAAGGCACAAAGACCATAGCTACCACTGACGAACTGGGAAACTTCCAGATTAACGCTCCAAAGAGTGCTAATCTCGTTATCAGCTCTATCGGTTACACAACTATTACAGTTCCTGTAAACGGTAAAGCAGAAGTAAAAGTTGTCATTGCTCCTGAAACAGAGGCTCTGGACGATGTTGTTGTTGTAGCATACGGAACAGCAAAGAAAGAGTCAGTGACAGGTGCCGTTGCAACAGTCAAGGCTGAAGCAATCGAGCAGCGTCCTATTTCAAGTGTTACAAACGCTCTCGAAGGAACAGTATCCGGTGTAATGGTTAACAGTACATACGGAGAACCTGGTAGTGACGCAGATGTACGAATCAGAGGATTTGGTTCAGTTAATGGTTCAAACGCACCTCTTTACATTATTGATGGTGTTCCTTTTGGAGGTAACGTATCTGACCTCAATCCTCAGGATATAGAGTCCCTCACAGTGTTGAAGGATGCTACATCTGCAGCTCTTTACGGTAGCCGTGCATCAAACGGTGTTATCCTTATCACCACCAAGAGAGGTAAGACAGACAAGGTAACCGTTAACGCTTCAATTAATCAGGGTATCTATGCAAGAGGTATTGCTGACTACAGCAAACTTAAACCAGCCGAGTGGATGCAGGTTCATTTCGATGGTCTGGTAAACGGTAATATGTCTTCAACAGGCAATTCCAGAGAGGAAGCAATAGCAAGCGTTAAGAATGACCTTTGGAGCAATCTTGGTAACTATAACATCTTTAACCTGCCAAAAGATGAACTTTTTGACGCTAATGGCAAGTTCAATAGCAAGGCTAAAGTAAATCCTCTTTACGATGACCTTGGATGGTACGATGCTGTAGAAAGAAAAGGACATCGTCAGGAGTATAATATCAGTGCTCAGGGTGCTTCAGATAAGAGCAACTACTATTTCTCAATGGGTTATCTCGATGAGAAAGGCCAGATTTATTTCTCAGACTTCAATCGTTGGACAGGACGTGCCAATGTTAACGTTAACCCTACCAAATGGTTCAAGGCCGGTTTGGTGCTCGGTGCTTCTATGCAGCAGTCAAATGGTATTTCTACAGGAACAAGCACTATTGCCAATCCTCTGTATTTTGCACAGAATATGGCTCCAATCTATCCTATTTATATTCATGATCCGGAGACAGGAGAATATGTTCTTGATGACAATGGAAACAAGCAGTACGATAAAGGTGAGGCTCAGGGTAGAAACCAGCTCAATGCCCGTCACGCTATCTGGGAGAATGAGCTTGATATGAAGAGAACAAACAGATGGACAACCAATGCTACCATCTCCGGTGATTTTAAACTTTATAAGGATTTGACATTCTCCATCAAGGGTGACGTCAGCTTGAGAAGCAGCAACTACCGTTCTTACAGCAACTCTGTAATCGGAGACGGACACGGCAGCAATGGTCGTGCTTCAAGGACACAGTACTGGTATAAGAACTATACTTTCCAACAGTTGCTCAACTGGAACCACGAATGGGGCAAACACCATGTTGAGGCTCTTGTAGGACATGAGACATACGATTACAATTATGAATATCAGTATATCTACAAGACCGATGAGACATTCTTTGGAAGATATGAGCTTGACAACTTCAATACAATCACATCTGCCGACGGATATCAGAGCGCATATAAAATCGAGAGTTTCTTGAGCCGCGTAAAATATGATTACAATGGCAAATATTATGTAGAGGCTTCATTCCGTAGAGACGGTACTTCAAGATTCCATCCGGACAACCGCTGGGGTAACTTCTGGTCTGTAGGTGGTACTTGGATTATCAGCAAGGAAGACTTTATCAAAAATGTAAGCTGGATTGATAACCTCAAATTGAGGGCATCTTTCGGACAGGTTGGTAACTGCATGTCATCAGGTTACTATTCTTATCTTTCACTTTATACAAAAGATACTTATGCTGGAGCAGCCGAGGCATACAAGACACAGAATGCTGCCTTGGATTTGGTATGGGAGTCAGAGAATTCACTCAGCGTAGCTCTTGAGGGTCGTTTGTTCAACAGGTTCAATTGGAGTGTTGAGTATTTCGACAAAACTACCAAGGACCTTATCTTTGATGTTTACCAGCCACTTTCAGCAGGTGCTACCTCTACAGGTACAGCAGAATCTACACAGACAATGAACCTTGGTTCAGTAGCCAACAGAGGTTGGGAGTTCAATGTTGATGTTGATATCTTCAAGACAAAGAACTTTACCTGGAACGTAGGTGCCAATGCTACCGTAATGAAGAACAAGATTCTCACCTTGCCTGAACAGAACAGGGAAGCAGGTATCATTAACGGAACCAAGAGATATGTAGAAGGTGGTGGTATTTATGATTACTGGATGTATCAGTATGTTGGTGTAGACCAGCTCACAGGTAGATGCTTGTATGAGTTCAATGCAGATGATTATTATATTGGTGAGCCAATAGAAGGCAAGACAGAAGTTCCTGCTGAATTTGTTTCAATAATCAACGGCAGGAAGTATGTTCTGAACACCACATATGCAAAGAAGGACTGGTCCGGTTCATCACTTCCTAAGATTATGGGTAGCTTCTCAACAAATCTTTCCTGGAAGAATCTCTCATTCTCAGCATTGGTAACATACCAGTTTGGTTCCAAGGTTGTTGATTACAACTATCAGGGCTATGTATCAGCATCTGGTACACCACACACATATCATATAGATATGCTCAAATCTTGGCAGGCTGCTCCAGCAGGGATGACGGAATCATCGCCTAATCGTATTGATCCTAATGGTTTCCCTGCAGTTGATAACACCTACAGCACATACAACAACGCAACTTCCACACGTTTCCAGTTCAGTGGAGACTGTGTAGTTATCAAGAATGTAACATTGAGTTACAAGTTGCCTCGAGTACTTTGCGATAAGATAAGTGTAAGCAAGATACAGCTCAATGCATCAGTTGATAACCTTGCAACTTTCACAGCCAAGAAAGGTATGAACTCACAGCAGAGTTTTGCAGGTACAATCGATCTTTATTTCAACACACCTAGAGTCATTTCAGTAGGTTTGAACGTAACATTGTAATGAACATTTATATATCGTATACATTATGAAAAAATCTTATATATTATTCATCTCATTGTTGGCTCTGGTGTTCAGCGGATGTTCCAAGGATTATCTGAACACAGCACCTACAAGCGATATAGCCAGCACGGCCATATTTGAAAATACCAACAATATGAAAATGGCCGTTAACGGTCTTAACAAACTTTTCTGCAAGCAGTGGCTTGGCACACAGGGATGGAACGGACAAGGTACAGTAATGTTGTACCATGGCGAATATCCTGGCGATGAGTTAACAGTATATCTTACAGGCTGGACCAATACCATTTGCGGTAAGTATCATACTAGCGACAATTCCATTTACGATTACGGTCCTTGGCATATTTATTATATGGTCATTGGCAACGCTAACTCAATATTGGCAGGTCTTGAAACAGCAACAGAATCAACTCCTGGTGATAAGGCTTTCATAGAGGCTCAGGCGCGTACTTATAGGGCATATTGTTACTACTATTTGTTGCAGCTATATGCAAAAAGGTGGATTGATTCCAATGATGGTGCAGCTCCTGGTGTAGTTCTTCGTCTGGATGAATCTACAGGAGATCTGGCTCTCTCTACCCAGAAGCAATGTTACGATCAGATATATGATGATCTTAATATAGCTATAAACAAATTCAAGGAATCCAAACAGGATCGCACAAACAAATACGAAATGGGCATAGATGTGGCTTATGCTCTTTATTCACGTGTTGCATTGGCAAGGGAAGATTGGGACACTGCTTATACAATGGCCAGTGTAATCCTTGATGAAAATAAATATCCTTTGATGAGTGTTGCTGAATACAACAGCGGTTTCTGCACAGCTAACAAAGAGTGGATATGGTATCTTGTCGGTCTCGAAACAGAAACCCTGTATTACTATTCATTTGCAGCATACGTTGCATACAACGCTCAGGCATCTCAGGTTAGAAGTTATCCTAAGTGTATCAGCAAACAGGTGTTCGTTCAGATGAGGGATAACGATATAAGAAAGAAACTCTTCCTGGATCCTGGTGATATGTCATACACAACATCATCCGGCAAAGCTGACCCTACAAAAAACAAAGAATTGTACGACTATGGTTATAAGTATGCTTCAATGGATGGCAGGAAAGGTTTTCCTGTTAACACATTCAGCATTTTCGCTTATATGCAATTCAAGTTTGGAACAGACATTCAGGTTGGTATTACCGATGTTCCATTGTTCAGAACATCCGAGGTTCTTCTTAACAGGGCTGAGGCAGCTTATAAACTTGGTAAGACCACTGAGGCTCAGAAAGACCTCAACACTCTTAACAATTACAATGCTAAAGAGGGGAAAGCGGATTTGACAATGGCCCGTATTCCTGATTATAAATGTACACTTACCGGTGATGAACTTTACAATGAGATTAAACTGTATAGAAGAATAGAACTTTGGGGCGAAGGCTTCAACTGGTTTGACCTCAAACGCTGGGGCGATACCATTGAGCGTAAGAACTTCAAGAATGGTGGTAGCTTCTTTGATGCTGTAGCCATTACAATTGGCCCTAAAGATATGAACGAGTGGACATGGGTAATCCCTAAGAAGGAAAAAGATTATAACCATGCATTGTAAACGCCTAAAATAAATTATCTATGAAAAAATACTTATTTATTATCGCAGCTCTCCTTATTGGATCTTCAGCGTTTGCTCAATATACACCTGAAGACAGTTACGATGAGGTTTATCTCCAGTATGGAGCTAAGGGGCTCAAAGGCTTGAAAGGCACGGAGAATGTACATAATTTCAACGCTATTTCAGTAGGCTACAACAGAGGCCAGAGAATAGTTGACGAAATTCCATTGTTCTTCTCTGCTGGAGTACAGTTCCAGTACATTACCAAATGTGAAAAGAATGATTTTTATGCTACAAGAGAGCATAATGCATACAACATTTTCGGAACAGGTATTCCATTGAATCTTGTTTACAATGTTCCAATTAACAATGTTGTCTCTTTTGAGGCGAATGCTGGTGTAAACGCTATGTATTACTGGACTTCTTCTGTACGTGCGGACGGCATGGAGGAATTTGATATCTTCTGCAGAACAGACAGTAGAACATACGGCTTCCCACAGGCTCACAGGTTCAATGCTGCTTGGCAGGCTGGTTTTAGATTCCAGTTCGCTCACGTTTTTGTTGGAGTACAGTACAATCAGGACTTCACCAAATTCCAGAAAAGCGATGATGTAAACAACCGTTGGAGAAGCCTTGACTTCACACTCGGTTGGAGATTCTAATCTATCAGTCGAACATAAAAATGGAGGGACGCATCATCAGCGCCCCTCCTTTTTTGTTGTATTTCCGGCCAACTGCCGGATTAAAAATGCGCCAACTGCCGGATTGAAAATGCGCCAACTGCCGGATTAAAGAAAAAATGCTTTATATTTGTAAAAAATTTTTACAATGAAGGAGTATCATAAAAGAATATCTGACAAGGTGTTGGAGCTGAACCTTGAGGCATCTGGTATGGTTCTGATAGAGGGAACCAAGTGGTGCGGAAAGACAACAACGGCTGAGCAGCATAGTGCCAGCGTAATTTATTTGAATGATCCCGCACAAAAGAAAGCCTACCTTCAACTTGCTCAGACAGCACCAAATATTCTTCTGGAAGGAAAAACACCGCGTCTGGTTGACGAATGGCAGGATGCTGCAGAATTGTGGGATGCCGCCAGATTTGAGATAGATCATCGTGATGAGTCTTGTGGTCAGTTTATCTTTACAGGTTCCACTACGGTAAAGAAGGAGGAACGGGAAAAGATAAGACATTCAGGAGCAGGCAGAGTTGCATGGATGAAAATGCGCCCTATGAGTCTGTTTGAATCAGGAGAGTCTTCAGGTTCGGTGAGTCTTGGAGAATTGTTTTCCGCAAATATTCAGAATGCTTATAAGAGCAACGAATTGGATTTGAAACAACTGGCATTCCTGATATGCCGTGGTGGATGGCCTGCAGCCTTGAATATGTCCCGTGCAGCTGCATTGAAGCAGGCTTACAACTATATTGATGCAATAGTAAATACGGATATCTCCAATGTTGACAATGTTCAAAGAGATGCTGAGTTTACAAGAAGACTCTTGCGCAGCTATGCGCGGGCTCAGGCTTCCCAGGCCACGATTTCAACCATTCATTCAGACCTTGTTGCAAATGAGGGCAATGCACTGAAAGAAGAAACGGTATCTTCATATCTTACAGCTTTAAGAAAATTGTTCGTGATTGAGGATTCTCATGCCTGGAATCCGAATTTAAGGTCAAAAGCCGCAATCAGAACATCGGATACCAGATATTTTGTAGATCCATCCATAGCTGTTGCCGCCCTTGGATTGGGACCTGATGACTTGATATCAGATATAAATACCATGGGGCTCCTGTTTGAAACGATGTGTGTAAGGGATCTCAGGGTATATGCTGATTTTCTCAATGGTGAAATATATCATTATCGTGATAAGAATGGTTTGGAATGTGACGCTGTCATT
This sequence comes from Candidatus Egerieousia equi, assembly GCA_018065035.1. Lineage (GTDB taxonomy): Bacteria > Bacteroidota > Bacteroidia > Bacteroidales > UBA932 > Egerieousia > Egerieousia equi. The sequence continues at coordinate 9,847 of JAGHUC010000001.1, forward strand.
CATTTGAAAAACGGTAGTTACGGCTTGATTGAAATCAAACTTGGCGGTGCCAGTCTTATTTCAGAAGGAGTACATACCTTGAACAAACTTTCTGAAAAGATTGATACGGACAAAATGAAAGCACCATCCTTCAGAATGGTGCTTACAGGAACAGGATCATTTGCATATAAAGAACCCAGTGGTGTTCTTATTGTACCGATAGGTGCTTTGAGACCTTAATATTTTACACTGATGGTGTAAGGAACTCCGTTGAGGACATCGGTTCGGCCGGTGTAAACGAAACCGTTGCGTCCCGGAACAGCTTCAACAGTGGTTGCGCAGAAAACTGAAATGTAAAGTTTCCCGGCCTTCGGATTGCTTATCCTTATTTCCTTGGCAATGCCGTTGGCAACGTTCTTGTACTGTGAATTGTCGTTCCAGGCAAAGTCTCCTGAGTTAGCAAACAGATACAGGTCAAAATCACCCCAACCCTTGATGGAGCCGAGATTGATTGTAAGTTCCTTTGTGCCTTTTGGAACGTTCACAACAAAGTGGTGGAACTGGCGGTCACCTATACGGTTGTTCTTTGTCATGAATAAAGTGTCATTGGCATTGAGAACCTTTTTCACCGATGGTTTGCCGTTGCCGTCCATGGCATAGCGTATCATTGCGCTGAAAAGCTCGAGGCGTTCACCGCTAGTCATCCTTTCAGGATGTGAACCTATGACCACTACCCTGCCGCTCTTTTCAGAAGCCTTGTAAGCCCATCCGCTCACGGTCTTATGAATTGATTCCTTGAGCTGTGTGAGAGTGTCGCCCTGATATCTGAGAAGAATCTCGGTACCTTCAGGACAATTGTCCTCAACGTGAGCATAGCATCCACCGTTGTGACGTACGCTGTCAATCACCATGTCTCCTCCGAAATCATAATAGTTCAGCAGCGGAGACTTTTTCTCAACGAACATACCCGTGGCGCTCTTTTCAAGTCTGGTGCCAGTAGTGTATCCGGGCCATATTCCAAGATAGTGCTCATTGTCCTCGTACTTGCCGTTGCGTACGGTTCCCTTGCTGCAGATGAAAGCGCCGGCACAGGTTCCTACATAGCTTCCGCCGGCTGCAACGAATGCCCTTACGTGGTCAAGACCCTCCTTTCCCAGGGATGTTCCGTGAGCTGTGGCCTTGCCGCCGTTGAAATATACCACCCTGAATCTTGGTGAACCATCGGGGTATAATAAATAACCGTTCTCATCCTCATCACAGGAGCGGAAAATGGCGTTCTGAGCCAGAGTGTCGCTCAGGGTGAAGTCTGCGTCCGGAGATGTGAGATTGTCCATTGTAAGGCCCAGAAAATGGGCAGCAGGGAGGTCTGGATAGGCATTGAGCTTTATACCTCCGTCCATGAGCAGATCCTTGTAGTATCCGCTGTATCTGGTCTGTGCCTGAGAGCTCAATGAAA
>JAGHUC010000100.1 GCA_018065035.1 Candidatus Egerieousia equi
ATGCTCGATACCCTGTTGTTGAATGAACGCTCAGGATGCTTTACTATATAATCGTTGCGCTGATTGTTGCGGCATACTATATTGTAGTTCGTATAGTGATATACATTGACGTATGTAACATTGTGGCAGTATCTGTGGTTGCGCATATAAGTGCCTATATATGCCTGATAATGACCTATATGAACCGGCACTGGCCTTGTATAGTATGAAGGATAATAGTTCCAGCGCCAAGGAGAAGTCCAGGCTACGTATGCTCTGACGCCAAAGCTTACGAATATTGCAGGTCTTGTGTAATAAACCGGCTCTATTATGTAATCAGGTCCATAGAGGAATGGCGCACCGATCACCTGCACATGGTATGTAGTTGTGCTTGCAGGAACTTCAGCTACAAGAGTTGCTACATCCTGATAGACATCTTCTCCCAATACTGCCTGAATGAGGAATACGTGGGTTGAACCGTCCAGGGTTTCTAGAACGCGGAGATAATCCACATAACCGTCACCGTTCAGATCCAGATCTGAAAGCATGTAGGATGAATCATTGAGCAGGCTTTCAAACTCTTTTACTGTTGATGCCTGTGAAAAGGCTGCCGCAACGCCCTGCAGATCCAGGTACAATGAGATATCATCATTGGCTGCATATACGTTTGTGGTAACGCTGTTATTTCTGTTGGTTCTTACTGTGGTACGGTAAGAAGTTCTGTTACCGGAATAAGGTGTTTCAGTAACAATGCTTGTAACTCCGCAGCCGGCGCATACAAATGGCATGAAAACCAGCAAAGACAATATCTTTTTCATAATACTAAAGTTTTAATATTGTTTGCCTGACAGTTGATACAAATATCGGGCCAAACTAGAATTCGAGGACCGCTTTTATAGGATAATGGTCGGAAATGAAGGGCTTTCCGGCGTACCTTTGAGTTATTGTTTCAAAGCTTGCGCATTTGCTGAATCCGCTGTACCAGATGAAATCTATGGTTGACTGGCTGCCTTTTCCCCAGTTGTTGTAGGATTTTATTCCATCGGTCTTTTCAGCGTTTTCACGCGCATTGCTCATGGAATTCACCAGAGCCTGCAATTCTTCACTGTCAACAGTGCAATTGAAATCTCCAGTAAGAATAACGGACAGGAAGTCTTCATTTATCTCATTCATTCTGGAAAGGATGAGTTCTATTCCTTTTCTTCGTGCCTCCACACCTATATGGTCAAGATGCGTGTTGATTATGAAAAATTCCTCGCCGCTTTCCAGATGTTTCATTCTTGCCCAGGTAGCAGTACGCGGATACGCACCATCCCAGCCCTTGGAAGACTTGTCGGGTGTTTCAGAGAGCCAGAATGTGCCCCAATCAAGGCACTCGAATCTGTCTTTCCTGAAGAACATGGTCATATGTTCACCCTTGGTCCCCTGGGAATCCGGAGCTATTCCAATTGCCTGATATTCAGCAATGCATGACTGCTCTATGTAACGCATCTGATCTTCCATGCCCTCCTGTATCGTAAGGAAATCAGGCTTCTGGTCCTCAATCATTGCAATTGTGGCCGGTTTTCTGTTTTCCCAGGAATTCGCACCATCAGGAGCCCCTCCAACCCTTATGTTGAAGGATATCACGCTTATCGCGGTGAATATGGCTATAAAAAAAGTGTTAAGCATTGCGGCGCTGGCGGACTACTTCGTACATTACTATTGCGGAGGCCACGCTGACATTAAGGCTGCCAATACCTCCTGCCATCGGGATGGCTGCAATTTCGTCTGAAAGCTTGAGTGCTGAATCGGAAACTCCGTTGTGCTCGTCGCCCATCACTATCGCCACAGGTTTGGAGAAATCCACATCGTAAATGAGTTTGCTGCCCTTTTCGGATGCGCTGACTATGGTATATTCCCTTTCCTTCAGATAATAAAGTGCGGTCCTGATATTAGGTACCTTGCAAACGTTAAGTCTCAGAAGTGCACCGGCCGAAGTCTTTATTGAATCAGGTGTGATTGAAGCGCTGCCCTTTGCAGGGAGAATTATTGACTTGAATCCTGCGCACTCGGCACTTCTTGCAATTGCACCAAAGTTGCGGACATCACTCACACCATCGAGTACAAGAATGAGTCCATCGTTTGAACTCGCGTACTCAACTGCCTGTTCCAGTGAGGAATACTCAATTGAAGGTAGTTGTGCAATTACACCCTGATGGCGGGCCTTGGTTATTCTGTCGAGTCGCTGAACCGGCACGAACTGGAAAGCTATGCCCTTGCTCTGCATCAGGCTCAGAAGTTGCCTGAAGCTCTCGCCTTCCAGGCCGCTCTTGAGATAAACCTTGTCAATGTTCTTGCCTGCGTTGATAGCTTCAAGCACAGGGTGCATTCCGTATATGTAATTTACTTTTTCCTGATTTTCCATATTGTTAGAATTTGATTATGCTAGTGAACTCCATTCGTCCATCTTCCTGTCCAGCCTGTTCTTTATTTCCTCATACTGAACTGAAAGCTTCATGAGATTGTCCGGCTTTGCATCGCCTTCAAGTTCCTTCTCGATTGCAGCCAATTGTTCCTCCATTGAAGCAATCTCCTCTTCAAGCTTGGCGATTTTCTGTTTTTTTCTGTTCTCTATCCTGGCAAGTTCCTTCTGCTCTGCGTACGAAAGCTTTGGAGCCTTAGGTGTTGACTGTTGTGTATTCTGCTGTGAATCAGTGTTTTTTGCAGTTGCTTTTACAGGTGCTTCAGGCACGCTTGCTTTCACCTCCGCTCTTTCCAGCTCGTGCATGTTGTCGAGCCTCTTGCGGGCCAGGAAGTCGTTAACGCCCCCGAGGTGCTCCTTGACTCTGCCGTCCTTGAACTCGTAAATCTTGTTGACAAGTCCGTCGAGGAAATCACGGTCATGCGATACTATCACCAGTGTACCGTCGTATGCCATAAGTGCCTGCTTGATAATGTCCTTGCTCAGCAGGTCCATGTGGTTGGTAGGCTCATCAAGTGCCAGAAGGTTGTGAGGTCTGAGCATGAGCTTTGCCATGGCAAGCCTTGCCTTCTCACCGCCGCTGAGCACCGCCACTTTCTTGTCAATGTCCTCGCCTTTGAAAAGGAAGGCTGCAAGAATGTCCCTGAGCTTTGTTCTGATATCGCCAACGGCTATCTGGTCAAGCGTATCATAGACTGTAATATTCTTGTCAAGTATATCATCCTGATTCTGTGCATAGTATCCAAGGTCAACGTTGAAACCCACGGTAGCTTCTCCATCGAATGGGAACAGTTCCTTGCACAGAACGCGCATCATTGTAGTCTTGCCTTCACCGTTCCTTCCAACAAAAGCAACCTTCTCCCCTCTCTCTATGATCATATTGGAATCCCTGAGAATCACTTTGTTCGGATATCCTATGACGGCATCAGTGACCTTGAACACTACCTGACCGCTTCTTGGTGCAGGCGGAAACTTGATAGCCAGCTTGGAAAGGTCTTCCTGATCAATTTCAATGCGCTCTATCTTCTCCAGCTGCTTTATTCGGCTCTGTACCTGGTTGCTCTTGGTAGGTTTGTACCTGAACCTTTCAATGAACTCCTCGGTCTTGTCTATCATTCGCTGCTGGTTCTCGAACGCGGCCTTCTGCTGACTCATCCTTTCAGCGCGGAGTATCTTGTATCTTGAATATGGAACCTTGTAATCGTAGATCTTGCCGCACATTATCTCAACCGTGCGGTTGGTTACGTTGTCAAGGAACTTGCGGTCATGGGAAATGAGCACGATGCTGCCCTTGAAGTCTTTCAGATATGACTCGAACCACTCAATGGATTCTATGTCAAGGTGGTTGGTAGGCTCGTCAAGGAGCAGAACCGATGGCTTCCTGAGCAGTATCTTGGCAAGTTCTATTCGCATGTTCCAGCCCTGGGAGAACTCCCTGGTAGGTCTGCTGAACTCATCTTTCTTGAATCCGAGGCCCAGCAATATCCTCTCCACCTGCGACTCTACCGGCTCGCTTTCCTCCAGAGCAACAAGCTCATTGAGTTCATTGAGCCTTACAATCAATTTATTGTATTCTGTACTCTGATAGTCAGTTCTGGTTGCCAGCTGCTCCCCTATCTCATCTATCTGCCTGTGGGCTTCCTTGAGCTCTGAGAAGGCTGTGAGAGTTTCCTCATACACGCTCTTGTCCTTGGCATGCTCCATTATCTGAGGAAGATATCCCAGTTTACACCCCGATGGTATGGTAACAATTCCTGAAGTAGGATGGTTTATGCCCATTATTATCTTGAGCATGGTTGACTTACCTGCACCGTTCTTGCCCACAAGTCCTATCCTGTCAGCGTCATTGATGTGGAAATTCACATCCTTGAACAGGTCGAAACCGCCGAAACTTACTGTAAGATCATTTATTGATATCATTCCTGAATTCTTGGTTTGCAGACAACAATGCTTAGTTCATACAATGCGTACAAGGGCAGTCCAACGGCCATCAGGGTGAATGGATCTCCCGATGGAGTGATGAGGGCCGCCACCACCATGAGTATTACAAAGGCGTGCCTTCTGTACTTCTTGAGGAAGGACCTGTGCAGAATGCCCAACTTGCCTAGAATGGCAGCCAGCGAAGGCATTTCAAAGACTATGCCTATTACCAGTATCAACCATACGAACATATTTATGTATGACTGCAGCGATATGGTGTTCTGGATTGTTTCGCTTACCTGATACGTTCCGAGAAAACGTATTGTCAGAGGGAAAATAAGGAAATATCCTACAAGAAGACCAATGTAGAACAGGATTCCTGCAAAAGCGAAAGCTCCGGTAACAGCCTTTCTTTCATTCTCATAGAGCGCTGGTTTCACGAACAGCCACAACTGATATACAATGTAAGGTACAGTGAGAACAAGCGCAAAGTAGAACGATGTTGAAATGTGAATGAAGAACTGGGCTGCCATATCTATATTTATGATTTCCAGATGGAATTCATCCAGAAGAGGCAGCCCCATCAAGGCAAGAACCTTGTCCATGAGGCGGTATAAGGGGAAGCTGCCGTTGGTTGGAGCCAGTATAATGTTGTCGAACAGAAAGTTCTTGAAAGAGAAGACCACTGCCATGACCACAACCACGGCAACAGCACTCCTGAAGAGCACTTTACGCAGCTCATCAAGATGCTCCCAGAAGGTCATCTGCTTTTCTTCGTCCGCCACTTTTATTTGTTCTCGTCCTTTTTATATGTATCTTCCTTGGCGTCCTTGTTGTATGTCTCTGAATTGATATCGCTCTCGATACCTTTAACGCCATCCTTGAAGCTCTTTACGCCTTTACCTATACCCTTCATGAGCTCAGGAATTTTCTTTCCTCCGAACAACAAAAGAACAATGAGGGCGATGATTATTATTTCACCCGTACCAAGATTTCCCAAAAACAAATAAGTCTTCATATCTGATTGAATTAATTTTTCTAAACTTCAAATATACGCAAGAATATACACAATTGCAATTGTCAGCTTTTCTGGAAAAGACGCATGGCCTCTCCGAACAGCAGGACAAACAGAGTTCCACAGATAATGCGCAGCCATATCCTTATTCCCAACGGGCTGGTTCTGAAGAAATCCCCTCCGAATTCCACAATGAGAATCTGGCAGACAAGTATGATTGCAGCCACAATCACGAACCACCAGTTACTGTTCAGTTTGTGGAACGGTGACTTGATGCAGTTGCCCAAGGTACGTGCATTGAACATGTTCCAGAATCCGAGCATCACAAAGATGGTGAAGAAGACTGTGAGCTTTTTCAGCACCAGAACTTCATTAGGATCTTTCATGTCAATGTCAAGAAGTATATGCATCAATATGATTATTGAAACAAGCCCCTCTCCTGCAATGTTGGCAAGCATTTTCCAGTTTATGATGAAACTGTTGATAGACCGTGGACTCTTGAGCATGACCTTGTCGGTTGCAGCATCACCTGCAAGAGCCAGAGCAGCAAAGGTATCCATGATAAGGTTCACCCAGAGCATCTGTGTTACCGTGAGAGGAAAGTCTATTCCAATGAAAGGACCAATGAGGGCTATTGTAAGCGCCACAAAGTTTATTGTAAGCTGGAACTGCAGGAACTTCTGTATGTTCAGATAATTGGTCCTGCCCCATTTTATGGCGTTGACTATGCTCGAGAAAGAATCATCCAGCAGTACTATGTCGGATGCCTCCTTGGCAACGTAAGTGCCGCTTCCCATTGCAAGACCTACATCGGCGTAATTGAGAGCAGGAGCATCGTTGGTTCCGTCGCCGGTGACTGCAACAACTTCTCCGTTGCGTTGAAGTGCCCTTACGAGTTTCAACTTGTCTTCAGGTGTGGCGCGGTACATGACTTTAAGGTCACGCGCCATTTCCTGAGCGGATTCATCATCCAGTTTGCTGAAACCTGCACCATCAATGACATTTCCTGTGCCATCTATCAAATAGCTCTGTCGTGCAATCTCAAGGGCTGTTTCCTTGTTGTCGCCTGTAACCATTATGACCTTTACTCCTGCCTGGTCGCAGACAGCCATCGCCTGTGGAACATCCTTTCTTATAGGGTCCTCAATAGCGCAGAAACCATCGTAAGTCAATGAGTTGGCTTTACATATTTCAATGAAAGCTTCAAGTCCGTTTTCAAGTGAAGGCAACTGGATTTCCGATAAAAGTCTGCAAGAGGCAAAGGCTATGGTTCTCATTCCCTTTGACGCATATTCCCCGTATTCAGTGAATCTTGAATCGTTTGCATTTGTACAGAACTTTGTGATGACTTCCGGAGCGCCTTTTACAAGCAGAAGTTCATTGCCTTCGTATTCTACAACTGAGGCCATGAATTTTGTCCGTGACGAGAAAGGTATTCTGGAAATGAGTCTTGAACTGCTCATGAAATCCCTTTGAATGATGCCTTTGGATTCGCTGTGGTTGATCAGCGCCAGTTCTGTTGGGCTTCCAACGCCGTCTATTGCACTGCAGTTCAGAAGGAAATGAACGCTCTCCATTTCTTCCTCAAGATTGGAATATGAGAGAGCCATCCTGTTCTGTGTAAGGGTTCCGGTTTTGTCGGTACATATTACTGTGGCCGCTCCTATTGTCTGGCAGGCGTGAAGTTTCCTTACTAGCATGTTCTCCCTGGCCATCTTCTTCATACTGTATGCAAGTGATAGGGTCACACTCATAGGAAGGCCTTCAGGAACCGCAACTACAATGATAGTTATTGCAATCATAAGGAAGCCAAGAACGATGGAGGCAGTTTCCCAGGTGAAACTCAATGAAATCTCGCCGGATATCAAGGAACGTACAACAAGCGTTACAAACAGTACGGCCGATACGGCGAAACCTACCTTTCCTATTAATGAACCGAGCGAATCAAGCTGTTTCTGAAGCGGAGTTACATTCCCTGTATGCTCCATGGCCTTGCGGGCTGTATTGCCGAGTGTGGAAGCATCACCTATATGCTCCACGAGTGCAACTCCGTTGCCGTGCATTACAATTGTGCCGTTATACAGTGTCTCTCCTTCATCCTTGTGCGCAGGCTTGCTTTCTCCGTTGAATGTTGATTCATTGAGATAGAGTTCCAGACTCTCCAGCACCTTGCAGTCTGCAGGAACCAGGTCACCGGATTCAAGCATCAGGATGTCTCCGGGAACCAGTTCGGTTTTAGGGATTGATTGCGCAATGCCGTTGCGAATGACATTTACAGGACTTTCCTCGTTGATTTTGTTCAGTATGTCAAACTCCTTTTCTGCTTCATATTCATTTATGAACGCAATGAAGGTTGAAAGAAATATTGCCAGCAAAATGCCAATGCTTTCAAGAATGTGTCCTGTGAAGATTCCACTGATTATTGAAAGAATTGCAGCAAGAATGAGGAGTTTTATGATAGGGTCAGAGAACTTTTCCAAATAAAGACTCCACCAGGATTTCCTGGCAGCCGGAGTCATGCGGTTGAAGCCGTACT
>JAGHUC010000149.1 GCA_018065035.1 Candidatus Egerieousia equi
ACGCTGTCTGCGAATTTAGGAAGTTCAATGAAGATTTGCAATAGTTTGTCGTTGAGCACCCTTGTGGAGCCGGAGTCAATGTCACACATGGCAAGACGCACCGGAGAATGTTCAACATTGCCGAAAACCGTTTCGCCAGCTACCACTATGAGATATGTCCTGTTCGCGCTGTAGCCTTTTCTCTTTGAATAAAGGTAATTCTCTATTATTGAGGAGGCGGAATAAACCAGCGACCGGTCCATGAAGGACTCGGTAACGCAGTTCTGCATCTCTACTATGATGCGTGTATCATCCTCGCATCTGCAATACACATCAAAGACAACCCTGCGCTTCTTTGTTGAGGGCAGAATGACCTCGGTGTTCAAGTATTCCAGTCCTACTATCACCTTGTCGGTAATCACCTCGTTCAGGAATCCGATTAGTATTTCCTTGTTCATCTCTGTCCCGAAAAGACGCTTGAAACCCCAGTCTGAAGTCGGGATTATGTACCTCTGATTCTCGTTGTAATAAAATTTCTCCATAATAAATGCATTTGGTTAAACAATTCATGTCTCACAAATGTATTGGGTGGAATTGGGAACGGGCTGCCGGAACAACAAAACTTTTTGTATTGTTCGGAAAATGTGTTTCAGAAAATTTATTGCAGAAACAATTCCGCCAAAGCGGTACTCGTCAGGCGGTCTCAGAGTGACCTGCAAGAAGGGCGGTTGTACACAGCCCTCCTGATTTCGGCGGGTCAGTTCGCACCCTCCCTTGTCAGAACGCATTCCTACGGGGTTGCGCGAAAACGACTTGTTTCATAAGCACCATGGCACCGCCGCTGGCCTTACATCCAAGCCAGCGGCAACAGCAGGAAGCGCTGCATGGAGCTTTCAAGAGCTCCATTTGCGCTTCCGCTGTTGCCAGACTCATAGCTTTGGAACTCAATGTCTTACGCCACAAGAATATTGTGCATGGCTGCTCAAAAACAGCCAATCGGTCTCGCCTTGTGACCACATTTGTATGATAGAAATCAGTAATGTTTACCAATCGTCAAGTAGTATGTGCAAGGTCTTGGCGTTTTTGTACAAGGTTTCGGTACTTCCGTACAAACGGGAGCATTTCGTCAAAAAACGTAACCAAATGCTATTGAAGAGAAGACAAAGTGATCGCAAACCCTCATAACATAAGGGGTTTGCGTTCAGTTAGAAGAATAACATATTTGATTATCAATTAGTTACAAAATATAGTGATCTCAAACCCCCGTGATAAAATAGGTTTGAGTTCAGTTGCGCCGAATGCTAAGGCAAACGGACACATTTTGAGGTGAAAGTGTGATCAAACGGACGATGAAAAGGCGAAACGGCCGCATTTTTAAGAAAAACGTGACCAAATGAGTACGGATAGTGGAAAACGGCCGCATTTTGAGCGAAAATGTGGCAAAATGGTGAAGCAGGGTGAAAACTCTTTGGGATAAGACAACAAAGTGATCGCAAACCCTCATAATACAAGGGGTTTGTGTTCAGGTAGAAGAAAAACATATTTGATTATCAATTAGTTATAAAAAGTAGTGAACTCAAACCCCCGTGATAAAATAGGTTTGAGTTCAGTTGCGCCGAATGCTAAGGCAAACGGACACATTTCAAGCGGAAACGTGACAGAGCAAGGCCGCATCAGCGGCCTAGCGGAGGGCGCGAACTTGCTGGAATGCGAAAACTTGCGGAAAGATTGCGGAGAGTTGCGAAGAGCAGCAAGTTCGGTATAGCCCGGGAGCGGAAATAAACTAATACGGCAGGTCACTGGAATATGAAAAATCTTTGCCCAGGAAAGGCAAAGTTTTTCAGATGAAGTGACTGGCGCAACCAAGCGAAGTTTCGTAGCAAATGAGCAGGGAATTTATGTTCGGGGCAAATTTGAGTGGAAATATTCGAAAATAGATATATGAAAGAAAATTTGAGCAAGATTGAAAGGGCGTTGGCCAGGACAACGGATACGAAAGCGTGCATCATAGAGGCGGGTGCGGTCAAGCGCACGGCGGAGTTGTTCATCAGGATGTTCGGAAATGAAGGCAATGCGGTCAAATGCAGCAATAATTCGAATGAGAATAACAATGGACCGAAAATCAATGGATTCGGTTGCAAGGCCATAATCATTGCGGACAACAATACCTGGCGGGTTGCCGGGGAGCAGGTGTTCAATGTGTTGAAAGCAGCCGGCGTTGAGCAGTATGAGCCATTCATTTTCACAGACCCTGATTTATATGCCGAGTGGAAGTTTGTGGAGCAATTGAAGGCACATCTTCTGAATCTTAATGCGAATGAGTGTGCAGACAACTGTTCTGAAAACATTGAAGAAACAAACCATACTCGGGAACATATAGAAGAGGCAAACCATGTTCAGGAAAGCAGTGAGGAATCAAATCTGGTTCCGGAAATCGGGCAGGATAGCAACAAGCGGCAGACAATCTGCATTGCAGTTGGTTCCGGCGTTATCAACGACCTTACGAAATACGTTTCACACATTCTCGGAAGAAAATACATGTGCGTTGGCACAGCCGCTTCAATGGATGGTTTCACTTCATACGGAGCATCAATAACAAAGGACGGCAACAAGCAGACATTTGACTGCCCGGCACCATACGCCTTTGTAATGGATCCGGAGATTGCGGCCGCGGCTCCTAAGGAGCTGGCAGCCAGCGGTTATGCGGATCTCATAGCCAAGATACCCGCCGGCGCGGACTGGATGCTTGCCGAATGCGTTGGCGCAGAGGATGTTGATCCTTTCTCCTGGAGCCTGGTTCAGGACGGACTCAGGGAATCGTTGTCGGATCCGGATGCCGTGTTCAATGGAAACGTTGAGAAAACAGAAGCACTTTGCGAAGGCCTTCTGATGAGCGGTTTTGCCATGCAGGCACTTCAAAGCAGCCGTCCTGCAAGCGGTACGGAACACCAGTTCTCACACTGCTGGGACATGGAAGCACTGTCATATCCAAACGGAAAACATGTATCTCACGGATTCAAGGTAGGTATAGGCACACTGGTGTCAACAGCATCTTGGGAATTCCTTCTTGAAAAGGACCTGGGAAACATTGACATTGATTCAATAGTTGCCCTCTGGCCCGAATGGAACGAACTGGAGAAGCACATAAGCATAGTCTGCGAGGGAAAACCCGGTCACAAGGCACGCTGCCTCAAGGAGACAAAGGCAAAATATGTGACAAAGGAGGAACTCCATCGCCAGTTAAAGAATGTGAAAGAAAACTGGGGTGAGCTCAAAGAGCGCGTGAAGGCGCAGATAATTCCTTTCAGGCAGGTGCATGAAAGCCTGCGCAAGGTTGGGGCGCCGTACGAGCCGGAGATGATCTGCGTGAGCCGCGAACGCCTGCGCCGGACATTCTCCTGCATTCCGTTCATGCGCAGCCGCTTCACTAACATAGATATAATATACCGCCTTGGCCTGCTCCATGAACTGGAGGAGCGTTTGTTCGGCAAAGGTGGTATCTGGGAAATTCCCACGGTCCAAGCGTAAATTTCTGTGTTCGAGCGAATGATTGTTTTCTATACAGTTTAGTGCGGAAGGTTTCTTTTTTTTGCATATACCTTCCGTACTTGTTTTTATTAATATATTGATAATCAGCTGTCTGCATAAATCAGCCGCGGAAGGTCTCTGCAATCGTGTTAAACCTTCCGCACACTGCGGGCTGTATGGCATAAGAAAAACATCACCCTTTTCACAATACTTTGTGAGCAGGGTGATGCAATGAAAATATGCTGATGAAACTTATTCTGCGGAAGCCTTGATGTCTGCAACCAGAGCATCAATCTTTTCCTTGGTAACGTGCTGCATCACAACAATGTGAGCGAGGTCACCGCCGAACTGGTCATCGTGGCTGCAAGCAAGGTAGTACTTCTTGATGATTTCCTTAGAAGGACGTTTCATGAATATTGTGTTGCTGTATTCGTTAACCCAGCAAGGCCAGCCAATCTTGTCAAGTTCAGCTTTGAGATAAGCAGTGTTCTCAATCATTGCCTCAGCCTGAACATGCCATACATCATAACCAACTGTCTTAATAAGCCACCACATCTTGAGCGGACTCAGTGCTGAACGTGAGCAGGAAATCATGTTCATTTCCTGGTTGAGGTATGGAATGTCAAAATCGCTCTGATGATCGTAAACATCCAATGTGGTGAGGAACAGTCCGGTAGGTTCGTCCATGCCAAAGAACTTGTGACCGCTTATGGCAATTGAATTGTAACGGAGTTCCTTTGAATCAACCATGTATCTGTACTGTGTGAAAGGAAGGTAACCTCCGAACAGCGCAGCATCAACGTGCCTGTAAACAGGCATCTGAGGGTATTTGTCAAGAATCTCGTTCAAGGCTTTCTGGTCATCAATGGCACCCTTGAAAGTTGAGCCCATTGCGTAAACGATAAGGCAAGGACGTGTAGGGTCCAGGGCTTTTTCCAACTCTGCGGGAATCATACGGCCCATGGAGTCGCTCTTTATGAGTCTCATGTCAAGGTTCTGCAAATGAGCAAGCCTCATGTTTGAATAATGCGCCTCGTCGGAAACGTACATGATTGGCATCTTGCCTGTGGCGTTCCTCAAGTAGTTCACACCAAAATAAATGCCGTGATTGTTTCCGTCGGTTCCGCCGCTGCTCATCATCCCCCAGAAATTGTCCTCGTCGAAACCGAACAGAGGTCTGAAGAACTCAAGCGCTTCAACTTCGTATTTATGTGTTGACATCAATGGCGATTCCTCTCCGAAAGGATTGCCAACATTGTTCATTGCAACCATCTCCAGATCATTCGCAACGAACCATTTATAGAATTCCTTCAAGGCATTGTCCTGGTTTACCGGATAACCGATCTGGTTTGTCCTGTTGGCAACTATCTCCCTGGCCCACTGGTCAAGATCAGGGAAAGGAGAGTTCTTTGCGTCCTGTGCGCAATTGTTACATGCAGAAACAAGGAATAGAGCCGCTATGGCAACGAAAATGAATACTGTTGATTTCTTGTTCATGTTTAAAGTTTTTGTTAAAGATCCTTACAAAATTAGCAAAATTTATATTAATTGTGATGTTCGGTAGTCTGTTTCCTGAAAAAATCGCAGTTCAAAAATAATCTGTGCGGTTCCCGCCAGAAAACAGAAGATGCTGAATCTTGCTTTGAAAAACAAGCGGAAAAGTTTCCGTTCGTGTGAAAGATTGCTAACTTTGTGAGTTAATGACAAAATGTATTGTAACGTATGGTTCAACAGGAACAGATAAACGATTGTGCGCAGAGGATAGAGGCTCTCAGAAAGTCATTGGACGTTGAAGGAAAGGCGGTTGAGATAGCCGAGGCTGAGCAGAAAAGCGCAGCTGCAGGCTTCTGGGACAACCCCAAGGAGGCGGAGGCATTCCTGAAAAAGGTATCGGAGAAGAAGTATTGGGTGAATTCGGTGAACAGGCTGGCTTCATCGCTCGAGGACATCAGGTCACTCCGTGAAATGGCCCTTGAATCCCTCCAGACAGTTTCTTCAAAGCCTTCTTCCACCGGCGATGGTTCCACGGGCCCTGTTGAAACCCCCAAGACCGAGGAGGAGGAACTTCTGGACGACGAATACGCTTCGCTCGCTTCCCTTCTCGAGGAGGTAGAGGCCAAGAGCATGCTCGGCGAGGAAGGTGACAATATGAGCGCCCTGCTCAAGATAAACTCCGGCGCAGGCGGCACCGAGAGTAATGACTGGAGCAGCATGCTTTTCAGAATGTACCTGCGATGGGCGGAGCGAAACGGTTACAAGACAACCGTTTACAGTGTGCTCGATGGCGATGAGGCGGGAATCAAGTCTGCAACCATAGCAATTGAAGGAGATTATGCTTACGGTTACCTCAAGGCGGAGAACGGAGTCCACAGAATGGTGAGAATCAGCCCGTTCAATGCTCAGGGCAAGCGCCAGACAACATTCTCATCGGTTTTCGTTTACCCTTTGGTTGATGATACAATAGAAATTACAATAAATCCTGCAGACCTTGAGTGGGACACCTTCCGTTCCAGTGGCGCCGGCGGACAGAATGTGAACAAGGTGGAGACGGGTGTGCGCGTAAGGCACATCCCAACCGGAATCGTGGTTGAGAATACCGAAACACGTTCACAGCTTGACAACAGACAGAATGCCTTGAGAATCCTCAAGTCACATCTTTATGAACTGGAGCTTGAGAAAAGGCGTGAGAAACAGGCCGAGCTGGAGGGCCAGAAGAAGAGGATAGAGTGGGGGTCCCAGATACGCAGTTACGTGCTTCATCCGTACAAGATGGTCAAGGACCTGCGCACAGGATGCGAGACCTCCGATACCCAGGCGGTTCTTGACGGTGACCTCAATGAGTTCATGCGCCGCTACCTGCTGGAGTTCTGCAAGAAGTGAAGAATATACTATCGCAGTAGAATATAAAAAGATATAAAACTAAGAATTATGGATTTCAAGTACCAGACAATGTTTCCTCTTGGAGCGGATACTACAAAGTATCATCTTATCTCCAAGGACTATGTAAAAGAGATTGATTTCAATGGAAAGAAGATGCTTCAGGTTGACCCTGAGGGTATCAGGATGCTCAGCCGTCAGGCTTTCCACGATGTTGCATTCATGCTCAGACCTGAGCACAATGAAATGGTTGCAAAGATTCTGAACGATCCTGAGGCAAGCGCAAACGACAAGGCAGTTGCTCTCACATTCCTTCTGAACGCAAACGTGGCTGTGAACGGCCAGCTCCCTCTCTGCCAGGATACAGGTACAGCAACCGTCATAGCAAAGAAAGGTCAGATGGTTTACACCGGCGGCGGTGACGAGGAAGCTATCTTCCACGGAGTATATGACACATACACAACAGACAACCTCCGTTATTCACAGACTTTGGCCATAGACATGTACAAGGAGAAGAATTCAGGCAACAATCTCCCTGCACAGGTAGATATCTACGCCGTGGACGGTGACGAATACAAGTTCCTATTTGTTGCAAAGGGTGGTGGAAGCGCGAACAAGACCTACCTCTTCCAGGAGACAAAGGCATTGCTCAATCCTGAGAAGCTCGAGAAATTCCTCGTTGAGAAAATGAAGACTCTTGGAACATCGGCCTGCCCTCCATATCATATTTCATTTGTAATTGGCGGTACATCCGCAGAGCTTAACCTCAAGACCGTGAAGATGGCGTCAGCTAAATATTACGATGCTCTTCCTACCGACGGTGGCGAGAACGGAAATGCTTTCCGTGACCTTGAAATGGAGAGAAAGCTCCTGAAGGCTGCTCACAACATTGGTCTGGGCGCACAGTTCGGAGGCAAGTACATGGCTCATGATATAAGAGTTATTCGTCTGCCAAGGCACGGTGCTTCATGTCCTGTTGGAATGGGCGTAAGCTGCAGCGCCGACAGAAACATCAAGGGTAAGATCAACCGTGAAGGTCTCTGGCTCGAGACTCTTGATTCAAATCCTGCACGTCTGATTCCTGCACAGTATCTTGGAGCAAAGCACAAACATGGTGTTGAGATAAATCTTAACCGTCCTATGAACGAGGTTCTGGCAGATTTGAGCAAATATCCGGTTTCAACCCAGCTGTTGCTCAACGGAACAATCATTGTTGGCCGTGACATTGCTCACGCAAAGCTCAAGGAGAGAATCGAGAAGGGCGAAGGTCTTCCACAGTATATCAAGGATCATCCAATCTATTATGCAGGTCCTGCAAAGACTCCTGCAGGTATGCCTAGCGGTTCATTCGGTCCTACAACTGCAGGCCGTATGGATTCATACGTTGATCTTTTCCAGGAGAATGGTGGCAGCATGATAATGATTGCAAAGGGTAACCGCAGCCAGCAGGTTACAGACGCCTGCAAGAAGCACGGTGGTTTCTATCTTGGCAGCATAGGTGGTCCTGCAGCAATTCTCGCAAAGGAGAATATCAAGAGTGTGAAGTGCCTTGAATATCCTGAACTTGGTATGGAGGCTATATGGGAGATTGAGGTTGAGAATTTCCCTGCATTCATCCTGGTTGATGACAAGGGTAATGATTTCTTCACCCAGATCAAGCCGCTGAATTGCGCTGAGTAATATTTGTTCACAATAAGTGAAGGGCCGCCGCGTATTTCGCAGCGGCCCTTCTTTCTTACGCTTGGCTGCGGCGAGGTGCTTCCTCCCGTCTGGTTGCGGCAGGTCACAATTTTGCTCATTTTGTGGCCATTTTTCCCTTCCGGCCGTTCAATTGGACACGCTTCCTTCAAAAATGCGTCTGTTTTCGTCTTCCGGCACCTGTTTTGACGCATTTTTCCCCAGAATGCGCTCGTTTTTCCCTTTCCGCATCCGTTTGTTGTCGGGAACATAAGTTTGGGTGCGTATTATTCAAAAATTTTTGCGAACGAAAAGGTCTGGCAACAGCGGAAGCGCCAATGGAGCCCTTGAAAGCTCCATGCTGCGCTTCCTGCTGTAGCCGCTGGCTTGGGCGTAAGGCCAGCGGCGGTGCCACAAAGTTTCTGCAACAAGTCGTTCTCACGCATCCCCGCCGGACTGCGCTCTGATAATGATGAGTGAGAACCGACATGCCCAATTCTGGGGGGCTGTGTACAAGCGCCCTTCTTGCAGGTCACTCTGAGACCGCCTGACGAGTACCGCTCTGGTGGAATTGTTTCTGCAATAAATTTCCTGAAACACATTTTCCGAACAATACAAAAAGTTTTGCTGTTCCGGCACTTCGTTCCGGACTCCGTTCAATACATTTGCGCGACATGAATCGTTAACCAAATGCATTGATTATGGAGAAGTTTTATTACAACGAGAATCAGAGGTACATAATCCCGACTTCTGACTGGGGCTTCAAGCGTCTTTTCGGGACTGAGATGAACAAGGAAATACTCATCGGTTTTCTCAACGAGGTTATTACCGACATGGTGATAGTCGGGCTGGAATACCTGAACACCGAGGTCATTCTGCCCTCAACAAAGAAGCGCAGGGTTGTCTTTGATGTGTATTGCAGATGTGAGGACGGCACACGCATCATAGTTGAGATGCAGAACTGCGTTACAGAATCGTTCATGGACCGGTCGTTGGTGTATTCAGCCTCCTCGATAATTGAGAACTACCTGTATTCAAGGAGAAAGGGTTACAGCGCGAATAGAACTTATCTTATAGTGATTGCCGGTGAAACGGTTTTCGGCAATGTTGAACATTCTCCGGTGCGTCTTGCCATGTGTGACATTGACTCCGGCTCCACAAGGGTGCTCAACGACAAACTTTTGCAAATCTTCATTGAACTTCCTAAATTCGCAGACAGCGTTGAGGAATTGAGGGAGGACAGCTGCTTTCTGGACAAGTTCGCAGTAGTGATGAAGCGTATGGCCGAATGTGAAACTCCGCCCGAGATATTCGGTGAAGGAATATTCAGAAGACTGTTTGATGCCGCAGATCTTAACGGCTTCAACGCTCAGGACAAGGAACAATATAAAACAGCGGTTATGAACGAACTCGATTATGAAGCAACTCTTTACGATTTCAAAGAAAGAGGTAGAAAAGAAGGAATAGAAGAAGGTCTTGCCCAAGGCTTGAATGAAGGTGAAGCGAAAAGCAAACGTGCGATTGCCGAGAAACTCAAGGCCATGGGCCTGTCCGCTGAGCAGATAAAGGAAGCTACAGGCATTGATATCTAACATAAGACAACGCCTGACTTTTACGCACATTTTGTCTTCTTGATTACGGCAGTTCACTGGAATATGAAAGTATTTCAATGAACTGCCTTTTTTGTAATCATAGCGTGCCAATAAACCACCCAATAAATAACAATAAAATTTGCTGTTTGTTGTTTAACTCTCTGATAATTAGTGCTTTATGTGGTTGTAAAGCGTTAATAAGGTGGGCTGGCTGTAACTTAAAGAAAATCAGTCATTTACGAGGTTTGCCTTTTCCTTTAATCCTTCGATAATTAAACACAAAATTAGTGCTTTTCAACTAATTAGTTGACAATCTATTAAGTTTTTTCGACTGCCTTGTTTTTTAACGAACGTTTAAAAACATGGTAGCGGGATATATAGTTTCAAGCAGGAATGACAGTGCAGTTGCCATTCAGCTGCGCAGGCGTCTGTCGAGCTTCGCATCCGGTCGCGGCGACTACATAAGCCTTTGGATGATGGATGGCACAGACCATACTGATTCACTGACCAGCTTCAAGGCTCTCATGGACCGTATGTCAAGGGGTGATGCCGTGTATGTTGACGATATCACCACGCTGGGCGTGTCGTTCAAAGAGATTCTCTTCGTTCTCTCGGAGGCAATAAGGCGCGGAATAAGGGTCTATGGGGCCAGTGATGGTTATACCAATCATAGTGTCAAGGATCGCGAGTCGTATCTCCAGGCCCTTGAGCACATGTCCAATGCATACAGGCTTCTGGTGTCGAGCAAGACCAAGGCGGCTCTCAGCAGGAAAAAGGATGCCGGAGAGAAACTGGGCAGGCCCGACGGCAGCTGCGTGAAAATGCGTATACTGGTCAGGAACAGTGTCTTCATAAAGGAAGCTTTGAAAAATGGCGAAAGCATAACATCATTGTGCAAGAAGTACGAAGTCTCCCGCTCAACCTTCAGGAGATTCATGAAAAATACAGAAATCAAATGACTTTTTATGGGAACAAGACCATAGTAATAATTTAATATGAAAAATATTGAAAGAAAATTTGTGGAAGGTTCCACAAGCTATGCCCCGCCCAGGATGCGGATGGCATTCGTTTCAAACAACACTTTGCTTTGCCAGAGCGGAAGCGACATCACTGATGCCGAAGAAGAGGAACAGGACATCTTTGGAGAATAATAGTTCAATAATTAAAATGAATCAAAAGTATGAAAAGAGCGATATATGTATTTGCAGCTGCCCTGATGCTGTTTACATCCTGCAGCAAGGACGAGCAGCCTGTCAGGATTGATGAGGTCAAGATGGTCAGCGCTACCATAAATGCAGAGTCAACTGAAGGACAGACAAAGACTATTGCAAGCAAGGAGGGCAACGTATATAAGATTAAATGGGTACAAGATGATCAGTTGAGCGTGTTCAACAGCAAGAATACTGAAATGTCTAAATTCACATCAACGGTTTCTGGCGAGGCAGCGAGTTCA
>JAGHUC010000086.1 GCA_018065035.1 Candidatus Egerieousia equi
ATGGCCTGGTCAACCGTGGCGCAGCGGTCGAGGAACAGACGCATAAGAATGCTTGTGCCAATCTTGTGCTTCCCTGTATTCTGCTGTGCAGGCTGGTTGGGGATGGCCATGATTGATGTGCAGAGCCCTTTCTCATTGATACCGTCCATAGGCGCATATATGGCGGCAAGGCAGGTCAGCTTGGAAATGAAGGAATCAGGAATCCTGTCAAGACTGAAACCGAAATGTGACATGTCGCTTGTTGCAATGGAGGCATATCCGTTCTTAGGGTGAGATACGGTTACCAGCGTAGGATTCTTGTTGAAATCATAATTGCGGCCGTAGAGCCAGCCATCGTTGAGGGCGTTCCTTGTCTGGAAACTGGTGCAGTTGAACACTTCCTGTGTATTTTCCGAAGAGAATTTGGTGCTTGATATCCTGATTGGAAGACCTTTGCCAATCCTGCCTATGATATAGCCCATGAGGTCCTTGTTGCTGGCTACGTCATGCTCTATCACATCATCAAGATCGTAGTCCGCCTTGTATTCCATATAATAGAGATATTCATTGCCGTTGGCGCTTGAAAAGGTTCTTACGGTTGCTATCTCGCCTCTCCAGATAACCGCAACGGCTGCTATTATCAGGACTATCAAGGCTGCCAGTGAAGCAAAAGTGATTTTCAGGATTTTTGTTGCTTTCATTTCTTTATTTTGGCTTTATTTCGTGAATTCCATTTTTCCTTTGCGAGCTGCTGCATGTCAACAACTACGTCACGTTCGTCAACTATCTCGTCTCCCAATATGGTTTCTATGATGTCCTCCATTGAAATTATTCCCTGGAACGAGCCGTATTCGTTGATTATCACTGCAATCTGTTCTTTTGTAGAAAGCATCTTGTCCCAGATTTCGTCAATCTGGGCGTCTTCAGGATAACTCTCTATATCGCGGCGTATGTCACCTAAGGTAAGGTCGAACTTGTCCTCGGCCATGAGCTGGAGAGCATCCATCCGCAGTATATATCCTGTAATGTACTCGTCATTGTCTGCATAAACCGGTATCCTGCTGTGATGCATGTAACGGCGGTCCTTGTAGAATCGCCTGATGCTCATTGATTCAGGAGCTATTGCGGCAACAACGCGCGGGGTCATTGCATCCTTGGCCGTGAGACTGTCAATGTTTATGAGGTTCTGGATAATCTCGTTCTCGTCCTCTTCAAGTTCTCCTGACTCCTCTGCAACGTCGGCCATTGCGCCAACCTCCTCCCTTGAGACTGAAGTGTCGGAGCTCTTGCTTGAAATGAGTTTCTGCAGGAATTCTATGACTTCCACAATCGGGAACAGAATTATTATGAGCACCCTGATGCAATGTGCAGTGAATTTCATGAGGCTCTTCCAGTAGCAGGTGCCAAGTGTCTTTGGGACAATCTCGGAAAAGACAAGTATGAGCAGTGTTGTTATGGCGCTTACCAGTCCGAACCATTGCGAGCCGAAAACTATGGTTGTCTGCTGACCTACGCCTGCGGCACCTATGGTGTTGGCTATGGTGTTGAGGGAAAGTATTGATGCCAGAGCTCTGGAAGGGTCTTTCTTGTATGATTTGAAGAGCAAGGCTGCTTTGCTGCCATTGCCTTCAAGAAGAGTTATGTAGGACATTGGCGTGCTCATGAGCGTGGACTCCAGAAGGGAGCACAGGAATGAGATTGCCAGGGCTGAGACCAGGAATATGATAAGGGCGAGCATAATTCTATTTCTTTACTATCGCTGTGGAATCAATGACAAAGCCGTCACGGTTCAGAAGCTTGAGTTCGATTGACCTGCCGCTGACTTTCATGTGTATGGCGCTTACAGTATGAGGCCCTTCGCTCCATCGGCTTTGAATGAGTTCTCTGTTGAGGTATTCCTTTTCGGAGAGAGCTCTTCCGCGGCCGTTGTCCGATGAGGAGGTCTGCATATATACGGTGCCAAGTCCGTTCGCCGTTCTTGCCTTCTGACCGTTTCCAGCCTTTCCGTCATTGACTTTTCCGTTGAATATAGGTTCCGTACGCAAATATACGTGATTGTTTCCTGCTATTGCAAGGTCAACTCCCACTTCATCAAAGAGTTCGCTCCAGTGCTTGAACATTGAGGTTCTTCCGTTTGTTCCTATGAACCATTCGTAGTGCATGCAGACAATCACGAATGTGGGTGCGTCCTTTGAGGCTTTCGCCTCTGAAATCACCTTGCGGGCCCAGTCCTGAGCGGCCTGAAGTTCGTTGCGGCGGAACATGTCTTCCGTGTTGAGCATTACAAAGAGCGTGTTCCCGTAGCGGAAATGGTAGCAGAGGCCCATCTGGCTGTCCGATTGCTTTTCGGAGCCATCGATATGTGGAATATCGTAACCGTTGCGTGGAAAATAGGATGTTCCGAGCCAGAAGTCGGAAGGAATGTCATACTCTCTTTTCTGGCAGCCTTCCTTGGTCCAGTTGTCGTGGTTGCCGTTCACGCGGGCCCACATGTATTTCTCGAACATAGGCTCCTCAAAGAGGCGTTTCCAGAAGGAATAGCTGCCTCCCCAGGCCACTACATCACCGGCTGAAAATACAAAATCAATGCCCTTGTCATAATTGGCAACGGTCTGGATCATGCCCATTGCCGATTCCAGTCTGCCAGGCAGCGGCGTGTAGCTGTGGAAGTCCGAAATCACGCAGCAGGACCATTCCCTGGCACCTGCAGTCTTGAAGTGGTGGACCGTACTCTTCTCCCCATT
>JAGHUC010000099.1 GCA_018065035.1 Candidatus Egerieousia equi
GAGATTCCGAACTGCTGCGAGAGCTCCACCTCCGTGGGCAGCATTTTGCCCTTGGCGTATTCTTCCTTGCGTATCAATTCTCTCAGGAATGACTCTGCCTGCATGTGGAGAGGGACTGAACTGTTGTGGTTTATTATTTTCTTTTCAGCCATTTGCGATAATTTGTTTATACAAAAACGTCTTGCGTCACCCCAATCACCCAAACTATATGGCTTACAACTATGTCAGAGGGCAATTTTCATCGAAAGGGCGGAAAAGTGATAAAGTCAGGAAAAGAGCTTGAGAATGGTTCAATAGAAGAGCTGTCTATCATTCTCGCTACTTTTGTTGGTGCTATTTGAAGGCATCCTGGTATAGATATTATGGACCCCATTCGGAGAAACATATTCAAAGGTGAGAACCTTGTTCTTATTGCTTGCTTTCTGGATGAAAGAATCAATAAATGAATTCAACTCGGATGTTTCGTTAATATCCACACCCTTTGTTCCCTCATTAACAAAATGAAAAGTCTGAGGATCAAATGTTAGAGTACCTTCGTTCCTTGCTTCCTCATGCCTGGAATTCTCAAAACTTTTCTGACACGAAACGAGACATGTAATCAGCATTAATGAAACTAAAGAATTGATTATCTTCATGATAAGGGACTTAAAGCTTAAAGGTATTGTTGTTTAGTCTGCGTCACAAGATATGTTTTTTTCATAATAACTCCAACTTTGTTATCAAATTTCTTTACAATTTAGCCACACCCCTGCCTGGAACTCTGTTCGCGAGCATTTGAGGATTAGAATGCTCGCGGTTCATCCATGCTCGGTTGGAGAGCGTTTGAGGTTCAGAATTCGGGCGGTGTGGAAACTGATTGCGGTGAAGGGAAGGCCTCTGTGCGCTTGGCTCTAGGTGATTTGTTTGTCTGAAGGATAGAAAGCGCAGATTTTAGCCTTAAAATCTGTCAATTTCCGGATTTTTTACGAAAAGCGCAGATTCCTGGCTAAATATCTGCGCTTTTGACGGTGTGAATTTGATCATGACAAGAATTTATACTGTTTTAGCCGAGAAAACCCATAAGTATCTTTAGTTTGTGGGTAGTTCACAGTTTCAGATAGTACCCTCCAGTCTTGCTGCTTCCCCTATGTTCGATCTTTTCAGAGAGACCGGCGATTGTTCTCTGCACGGTACGGAGAGGAATGTTCAGGTCTTCGGAGATTTTGACTGCCGAGCAACCGGGATTGTTCTTGATGTACTGAAGAATTGTCTGTTCGCGACCAGAATGCGTCGCCTTCTTCTCCAGAGGATGAATATCATGCATTGCACGATTGGACAATACGTTATTACCTCCGTACATTAAGTTTTCGAAGAAAGCTTCCAGATAACTCTGATCTGCTACAACGCCTTTCTTGAGATTGTTGTAGTTCGCTCTCACGAGTGCATTTCTGAAATACCATGAATGGTTTTCGAACAGGTCATTGTCAACTTCAAAACCGAGAGATCGCAGGTACAGAATTGTAAATACTGCTGTTGTCCTTGTATTTCCCTCGCCAAAAGCATGAATCTGCCATAGGTATGCGACAAAATGGCTTATATGCTCAATGATGGCGGCTTTATCCAGTCCCCTGTATTTGAAAGAGCGTTCCACTCCAAAGTCGTAATCCAATGTAGCCGGGATGTCTGCTGCATTGCCGTAAATAACAGTGTCACCCGATAAGACCCATTCTTTTTTTGTGATATTATAGTCTCTTATCTGTCCTGCGAATTTGAAGATGCCATCAAACAACTTTCGGTGTATTCCACAATAGAATGACGGTGTAAACGAGAAACCGCCCTCTGACAGGATTTTGGTAATCCTCTGAGAAACAATATCTGCTTCCTCATTTCGCTCGCTTGACTCGTCTCTGAAATCTCTGGCTTTGTAGTATTCCCTCAAGTAATGTCCTGCCTCGTCTATCGTGATATCTCCTTCAATATGCTGTTTTGCGACACCTATGAGATAGTCCGATGTCTGCAAACCATCGACAGCCTGCAGACCGATAGCAGTCTTCCATAACTGTGCTTTCTGGGCCTTTTGTGGCTCCGAAACCCTATCGTATTTGAGTCTTTCTTTCATAACTCAAATTTACAGAAAATTTTTTACACCGCCAAATACACCGCCAGATACACCGCCAAATCTGTATATATTAGATCAATAATGGAGTTCTCATGTGGCTCTCTTGAACACAACCCAGTATGAACAGTAATCATCCAGAAACGGTCTATGTTGTTGACGGCAAAGTTATATCTGCGGACGAGTTCATGACTATATTCCCTTCGCAAATCAAATCCATGACAATCGTCAAATCAAAGGACAATCCAAATTTCAAGAAATACGCGAAGGCTAATACTGAGGTGGTAATGATGATAACCACCAGGAAATAGCAGGATTCGTCAGAATTGTCTATATTTGGGTGTAAAATGAAGAATGTATGAAAAAGCTCTCAATAATAATACTTGCTCTGATTCTTGCCACCACGGAGCTCGCAGCGCAGACCGGGACATGGTCGGGCAAGCTCGAGGTGCAGGGGACTTCGCTGACGCTGGTGTTCAATCTCAGCGAGGAAGGGTGCACTATGGATTCACCGGACCAGGGCGCGCACGGCATCAAGGCAGAACTCTCGCATGATGCGCTTGGCAGGGTTGTGATCAGCGTCCCTTCCATAGGCGCGAGTTTTGAAGGCTTTAATCTCCTGAATTCGATCACTGGCAACTTCATCCAACACGGCGTGTCATTCCCGATGACACTCAAGCCTGGTGCGCCGAAGCGCAACCGTCCACAGACTCCTGTGGGACCATTCCCTTACAACACGGAGGACGTTTCATTCACCAACGGACCTGCGACACTGAAGGGAACTCTCACCTTGCCTGCCGGTTGCACTACGGATACTCCAGTCGTTCTTCTTGTTACCGGCAGCGGTCTGCAGAACCGGGATGAGGAGATATACGAGCACAAGCCATTCGCCGTGATCGCCGACGCCCTTGCGAAGGCAGGAATAGCATCGCTAAGGTATGATGACAGAGGTTTCGGCGAATCTACTGGCGATGTCGTGAACTGCACTACCGATGACCTCAAGAAGGATGCCCTTTCAGGTGTCGAACTGCTCCGGAAGCGCCTCAGCAGCGTCGGCGTCGCCGGCCACAGCGAAGGCGGATCGATTGCGTTCATGCTGGCTGCCGAGAAAAAGATAGATTTCGTGATATCACTCGCAGGCGGAATCATTTCCATGAAGGAGACTCTCATTCAGCAGAATGACCATGCATTCAGGGAACTCGGCTTTCCGGAAGATGTCGTGAAGACGTATGTATCTGCAATATCGGCTGCTTTCGATGCCCTTGCAGAAGGGAAAGCGGCTCCTGGTGTCGAGAATTCGAATCTTCCCGAAGCTTTGAAGCAGAACTACAGCTTGGCCGTTCAGCAGGCCGGTACACCATATATGAGGTATTTCCTGAATTTGGATGTCAGGACACTCCTTGACAAGGTAAACTGTCCAGTCCTTGCGTTCAACGGCACCCTCGATACGCAGGTTGACTGCAGGCGCAACCTTGATGCCCTTCGCGCTGGTCTCAAGGCCGGAGATGCCGAAATAATCGAAGTGGAGTCTGCAAACCATCTCCTGCAGCATTGCAAGACCGGGTCTGCGGAAGAGTATAAGGATATTGAAGAGACCATCGCGCCGGAGGTTCTTGAGATGATGGTCGGATGGATAATGAAGACAAAGTGAAAAGCCTTTTCCGTAAAGCGATAAAAGAATGAATAACTGGAAACTGACATCTTTTGATCTGTTCAGCCTCGGGATGACCATCAAGGGGAGCTGGACATACAAAGAACTTCCTGAAGTCTCGGTGTTGCAAGCCTCTCTGGATACCGTTCTGCAGCCTTATCCACTGCTGTTGGGAAGATATGACGAGAAGCAGAAATCCGTGTTGTGGACTGGTCAGGAAGAGCCAATCAGATTGGTAGAACTTGAACGCGAGGGGCATTCTGTCTCTGAGGACATGTACAAACTTGTGCCAAAGTACGATATCAATGGCTTCAAGAGCGGCAAGTCACGGGCGCTGGAAGCATACAGGATAAAACTCGATGATGGTGTGGCAATTGTGCTACAGGGAGCACACGCCTTGATGGACGGTGCCACATTCTACAGGATCGCCAATGACTGGGGAAAACTGACCGCAGGAATCCCAGTGGAGGCGATGACTGTGGACCAAAGTCTCATACCTGACGCAGATGCACTTACAAAGGAACAGACACTCTCCAGGATTCAGGAACTTGGTTGGA
>JAGHUC010000054.1 GCA_018065035.1 Candidatus Egerieousia equi
GGTTGACAGATTAGAGGGTATTCAACTATATCAAGTTTACACTTACCCTAAAAGAGTTTACATTCATCACTGACTATGTTGTCAGTCTTTTTGATGAAAGCACAACTGTCATGGAGCAGTGTTATCCATAACCTACATCACTTTGGTTGTGTATATTTTGATATAAAACTTAGAAAGCTCTGCTGTCCATCAAAATAATCCGGAATCATTTCCATCTTCTCTTTCATAAGGTAAAAGCCACCGTTGGCATATTCAGAAAGAGTTTTCATGAGCATACTTACTGCATCTCCTACAAGAAGATCTCCTCTATCAAGCGCAAGTAGATCAATGTCTGTCTTTGCAATCAAAGCAGAGAATACGTATTTCTGAATCTGAGAATAATTGCGCCTATTCGGAAAAAGTTGCAGGTTAACATTGCCCCAGCGCTTCATCTCCATACTGAAATTTCGCTTATAACCTACGAGTGGGCGTCTTTTCCCGGCATAAAGTCCCAGGAAAAAAGCATAGATGTATATCTCGTATGCGGCATTGAAGGTTTTGCCTTTGATATCCACCTTATCGTTGGTACCACCATGCCAATAGCAATAGCGTTTGATGATAGGCTCCAGGAATTGTTCTTCCTCGAACTGTGAATTCTGGTTTTCCAACCAGGCTTCATATAAGTTTCCTATTGATGATAGCATAGTGTCTAGAATAAAGGTGTGATTGTTGTTTCTATAGTAGACTGATCCTTCTTGTCGAATCCCTCAAGCTTCTGGATACGGTAGATAGGAATATTCTTGATATCCAGCAATCTCTGGATACCTTTCATGTCGACCTCAAACTGGTCATCATCATTCTTGTAGAGATAGCTCTTTGTAACGATGATACACTGCTTGTTGAGCTTTTCATTCATCACTTGATAAAAGGTCTTATCTTTACCCTCATCAAATGAAGATGTAGGAGCGTCCAGAATCATTGGATACTCGTTGTTGAGGTTGTCCTTAGTCAGCTCAGAGATAGCGAACAGAACACTCAAGTGCATCGTGGTGAACAGTGAAGTATTTGGATTATCAATATTCTTTCCGTTCCTGTCGGCCAGATACACTATAATAGATTCATCTCTGAAATCCCTTCGAATGCGAATCTCTCCGGTGAAGTCATCAACATTAAGCATTTCAAGGAACTTGTTTGCAGTTGATGCGAGTTTATCCATAAACTCCTCAAGTGTACGTGACTCAGCATGCTCCAGAGCTTCACCAAATACCTTATAGAAGGTGTTGATTTTAAGGAACTCCTTGGCTGTATCATCAACAACACTCTTCTTGTATTTGTCAATATTGTCGGCAATCTTTTTTCTGATCTCAGGGAGAGTAACCGATGTAAGACGGTCAATCTCTATGCTGGCATCCTCTTTTGTTTTGTACCAATGCTTAATATTCACCCAACCACCGGCAAGAGCACCAATATCATGCCCGGAAGCTGACTGAGCGAGAATACGCGCCATTTCGGTCTGTTTGTCCTCAATTAAATTGGCTTTGTCATTGATCTCCTCGTAAAGAGCATCATTTCTGCGCTTCTCTTTTTCGATGTCAAGGGAAATATCACAGAGGTTGATTCCGTATTGATACAGCTGAATGCTCATTTGATGGAGATATTCCACATTTCGGTAATGGAAGATCTCTTCTTCCTTTACCTCCTCAGTATTTGCCTTGAGGTTCTTCTTGTGAATGTGATCCAATGCTTCCTGCAGGTGCTGTGCAATATGATTGTATGCGTCAGAACCTTTAGTTGCTTTGGTTCCACATACCAAACAGCGCTCCTTGTCGAGCATGCTCTGCATTGTCTTTACATCAGGAATATACCAAGGCAGTTCAGAAAGTTCGGCTTTCAAATCCTCAATTGTTTTGGTCTCAGCCTCTCTCTTTGCATTTTCGCGAATAACTCGTTCCCTTTCAAGACGAATAAGCGTTTGCTTGTTTTCCGAGAACTTGGACATCTTGGTGGCATATTCTTCCAATACTGGCTCAAAACCATTTAGAATCCACAATTTATCCAGCAGGTTTGTAGAGTAGTTCTCATCCAGTTGGCTTCTTTTCAAAGCAACTACATCATTGAGTTCCTTGATGGCATCCTGCATACTATGGACAAGTTCAATTGTCTCTAGGTCAGCTTCAATTGCATCAATTTTTGATTGATTGTCGGAATAAGTCCTTCTCAAATCATCCAGGCGTGCTTGCTCCTGGGCAAGACGGCTTTCAAGCTCTCCACGAATTCTCAATAGCGTCGCAGCTGCTTCGCCGCTGGCTTTATCCTTCTTTTGCGCAACACTAACTGCTCTCTCTGAACATTCATCACCAAATTGTGCATAAGCTTTATATGGGCCGAGGTCTTTAATATCTGAGAACAGGTCGATGAGATTCTTGAGTGTTGTTTTATCCTCAAATATATTCAAAGCCTTCTCGCCCTTAAAAAGAGAGTACTTTTTGATGATTGGAGGGAAAAGAGCCTCACCGATAAGAAGACTCTTAAGCATGACAGGCTTTCTGATGCCACCGCCAGCGGTAATGTAACCGCCATGGTTGTGGTCAGAAATTGACATGGATTCATCCGGATTTTTCGTAACCGTGAATTTCCTCTCAATCAATCGTGATTTATTGTCGTTGTCCAGGACCATCAGTGCCACCATAACGGGGGCGCTCTGTCCCGGCTTCAGTTCTGCGAACATCTTCTTTGATACGCATGAACTCAGCGGCATGGATTTTCTCTCTACGTCCTCTATTGTCAGAACAAAGTCGAGAGCATCATAGAATGTAGTTTTACCGTCACCATTGGCACCTAGTATCAAGTTGAGCCCTTTCCCAAACTCAAACACTTTCTGGCCATAATAGCTTCGGAAGTTTTGTAATACGAGCTTCTTAATAATCATGGCTTCTAACGTGTTTTTTCCAGAATACTTAATATTTTCTTGTAAAGGGTACGCATGTCGTTATCTTGCAGAACAACAGTACCTTCCTTGCCGCGGATTCTTAAATCCGCAACCTGACTATCATAGGTGAAGTTGATTTCCTTGAGTGCTGTTGCAACGGCCACAATATATCCATTGCTGGATTTGAGGCCCACTGCGATATTGTCGTACTTCTCCGGGTTTGTAACCCCGTACTCACGGCAAAACGCAGGATCGGAAACCACCTTGGCAAACAAATTGTCAATCTTGCTCATCGTCCATAAAGTTTAGTTCGTAGTAATCAAGTATCTCTTGTAATGTGTTTTCTGCATATTCAGGATTGTCGGCCAGCTGTGCGAAATCTCTTACCCGCCTCAATTCATTCTTGATTAGACTTCGCTCCATTCTGTAGGTTTCGAACTCGGTGTCAACGTATGGCGCTACA
Source organism: Candidatus Egerieousia equi (assembly GCA_018065035.1). Taxonomy (GTDB): domain Bacteria; phylum Bacteroidota; class Bacteroidia; order Bacteroidales; family UBA932; genus Egerieousia; species Egerieousia equi. The sequence goes on from JAGHUC010000054.1 coordinate 3,372, forward strand.
ACCAAGTCATGTATTGATGCCTTCCTTTTCTCAGGGTGCATACGCAATATTCTGCCACGTCTTTGAATAAACTGACGAGGATTACCAGTGCTTGCACAGAAAATTGCATTCTCTGCCCTTGGCACATCAACGCCTTCATCAAGGCATTTCATAGCCACCAAAACATGCGTGCTGCCGTTAGTAAAGTTTTCAAGGATTTCGCTTCTGTCAATTTCTTTGGATGTGAATTGCTCCACAGTCACATGTGGCTCAACCTCGCTAACAATCTTTGTGTATATATCAATCATTGGAAGTTCTTCGTCATCCAATGTGTCTCTATCTTCAAGATCTGCCGTGTACAAAACCTCATCCGTACATACTCCTTCAGGAGAGTACACCATAGTGTATTTCAAGCTGCCTTTTTCTTCGAACATGTCGTTCACAATCCTTGTGAACTCATTGATCTTGCCGTATGCTTTGTGTATGATACGTTTCCTTTTGATGAGCAGAGCTGTCAAAGCCGGGCTATCTTTGAATGTGTCTGTATATGGGTCGTAAAACTTTGCGATTCTTTTAGATAGTGCATAGTATTCGACCATCTCATCCTCATTCAAATGCACTACATGTGGGAAATACTCATAATGGCAGAGGACCCCGTTCTGAATTGCTTCACCCATTGAATACTCATAAGTATAGCCATCTTTGATATTGAAATAGCGTTTGATGGCTTCATTACCTTTCCTGTCAAACTGTCTATGAGGCGTGGCTGACAAACCTATCCTCTTCTTGAATGACAGAGAGTTAATAGAATTTATGAGATTCTCTGTACCGATGTTGTGTGCCTCATCTGCAATCACAAGAGTATCGTTAGGCAATTCGTCAATCCAGGCAACGACTTCTTTTTTCACAAGAGACGCGTAGGTGACGATAATCACATAAGATGAACTCTGATTGAACAGTGCGCTAGCTGTAATTCTTGTGATGTCATCCTTCCAGTGCCTTTCCTTGGAACTGATTCGGACTATATTATTGAAATTGAATCGTCTGCACTCCTTTTGCCATTGATCCACCAAAGATATTGTTGGAACTAGGATGAGACAGCGATAACGGCCCTTTCCCATGTAGCTGTCAAGCAGACAATTCAATGCAGTAACTGTTTTGCCCGTACCTGTCGCCATTGCGAAGAATCCCTGACACCCGTGTTCTTTCCAGGTGTTCAGTGCTTCGATTTGGTATCCTCTTGCACCGTCAGCGAAAGGGAATTCAGGTACGGTCATACAATTACATAGATATTCCTGTGAGTGTACTCTTGAACTCAGGATCGATATTGTGGCACTGCTCTTTCACAATGCCTCGTCTGTTAAGTGCAGGGTTCAAGCAGAAGATAGCGAACTCGTTCACGTTCACATCCTCCAGCTTCCTCCAGTGAGGGAAGATCAACTTCATATAGGCAGTAGCAATCCTCTTCACTGCTTTTGCGTCACGCATATCTGTGTTAGGAGCAACCTGAACAATCTGGTCATAGAGCTGGCTATACACGTTCTGTGTCCTCAGCGCATGCAGAATTTCAGAGAAGTACTCCACGTTGATAGTCCAGCCCTTCAGAATCATGCTGGTGTTGATTCGAGGCAACTTCCAACCCTCAATGAAGCAGTGGAACCTATCAAGCAAAGCAGACTCTCGGAAGTTCTCAGGGAGATTGTCAAAGTACATAGGTGACACTGGCAGCTTATCTGCAGTAAGAGGAATGTTGCCCATCAGCATAAGTCCACACTCAGAAGAGAACTCCTGGTTGTCAATCGTTGTCTTACCACTCTCAAGATACGACTTGAGTGCCGCCTGGATCTCGGCTGGCTCCTGGAACACGATTGTCTGAATCTCGTCGAACGCTGTAAAGTCATGGTTCTTGATGATACCGTTCTGCTGCTTGTTCTTATCCCAGAACAGCTTTGCACGGGTTACCTTACCACCACTCACAAGCCATCCATATTTTGTAAGGTTGCCAAACACGTACGACTTACCTGTGCCCTTAGGCGCAAGTTCAATCACATTCAGCCTCGGCTCAACGAAAATCAACAGACGGGTAAGGAACTCCATCTTCTGAGTTACGCTCTCAAAGCCATCAGGATCGTACTCCATCGCAGAAAGCATAACGTCAATCCACTCATCGGTAGAGAAGTTCTTGCGAGCGTCTGCCAGGTAGTTTACATCTACAGAAGAATATGGCTTGAATGGCTTGTAGTCAATCATCTCCACATGATTCTTTTTGCCGTCAGAATCTGGCATGAGGCAAATCTTGATGATACCCCATGTCTCGCCATCAACAAGCTCTCCTTTATGCTTCTCGCAAACGTAATCAGGAATCTGTCCCTCATTGAGTTTGATACCCATATCCGGAATAGAGAACCTCTTCACATTCTTGATAAGGTCAATATAGATGATAAACCTGCAAAGCAGTGTCAGGTCCTGTCCGTCATAAAGTCTTTCCTTTACCTCTGAAGGATTCTGAGGAATGACCATGTCCAGGAAACTTGTAAGACCGCCCCTGTTGAGGTTGCCGTCAAGATCAATGTACCTCTTCAGAAGGAAGTCCTTCACGAAAGAGGGAAGATTGCGTCCGGAGAACAAGCTGTTTGTTGACTCTGGATCCTTGAATATTGACATGGCAGAGAAGTTCTGCCTGATTTTATCTGATAACTCTTGTCTCATCGTTCTGCACTAAAAAAAGTCTGCGAACTGGTCTTCAACCACAGTTCCTGTATTTACGTCGATTCTCGTGTCTTCTGAAGTTTCACCTACCTTCACGGTGAAAGTCTTGATATTCTGGTCAAGATTCTTGATCTCGTCGCTCTCGTAGAGACCCTCCTCATTCTTGTGCAGCGCGTATGTTGCGCCATTGTAAGAAAGTCTTGGCGTCTCATCAGCAGCAAGGCCGATAATCTTGAACTTGGCTATAGGTGAGGATGCTAGGATCTCATCAATAACAGCCTTCGCATACCAATTCTTGGCATTAGGTGAGGATGAAATGATGAAGATCGGAACAAGTACCTCCTCCGGTGTACATCCACCATGGGCGCCCTGGCCATCGTTGATTTTGCTACCAACAGTCCTATATGTCAAAGAGGCGATAGTCTTGTTGTCCTCCAATGTGTAGTAACTGTCATCAGATGTGACATTGCCGCTTTTCTTTGAGCCGTATCTGCCAAAATGATGGAAGTCATATCCGCCAAGGTTCATTCCGTCACCCCTCTGTGCAAGGTAGGTAAGACCATGGTCAGATACAATGGCAATCTTCTTGCCTGCATACTTCTGCAAGATTTTGTTGATGGTCTCAGTAACCTTCTTCACCTCATCAACAATATACTGAGGGTACACATTCGTGCTCCTATGCGCCATAGCGTCGATATCGCCCTCCTTTGGAAGATCGCAGCCCGCAGGAAGCAGCTTCAGCAGGTCCGCCTTGTTTACGGATGTGACTGTAGGAAGCAGAGACCTCGCGATCAACACCTCATTGAGGTAGATGTTGTTCATGTTCTGTTTCTTCACCAACTCGGCCACAAGGTTGATCCAGTCTATACCCAGACCGTCAATCCAGTAGATAACGTCGATGTCCTTTCTTGAACCCAATGTTGAGCGGGTCGTCTTCAATGACTGATACCACTTCAAGAATGACGGTGTCGACCCATTGAGCTGTGCCAGATTTTCTGCAAACTCTGGTGATATTGCATCGGCAATTTTTGAAGCCTTGTATTTCTCAATATAGTCAACTGCCCAGTCAGCACCACTCTGTACTGCACATTCTGTTGAATGAAGGTAGTAGTATAGCTCAGGATAGAAATCCTTGATTGCGTCAATCTTGATATGGCCTTCGCCAATCCATGATATTGCAAGACGCTTCTCTTCATCAGAGATTCTGGTGAACAGTTTGATTGCCTGAATATAGCCTTCCTCCTGGGCAGCTTTCTCCAGCTTTCTCAGAACTCGGCCAATGATTTCCTCCGGAAGTTTTCTGTCGCGTTTTGCTGCCTCCGCAAGTATATATGCTCTGCACTCGATGTTCTCCTCCGCTGACGGAATAGTGTCCGCTACTGCAGAGAAGAGCTCAATGTCATTATACTGTGTGAGGGTAGATGTAATTCCCTCCAGATAAGTGCCTTTGAACTCGATAGCCATATACCTGCACGCAAGCCAGTGGCTGTAGCAATCAGGATGTTCGAACCAGAGTCTGGTGAAAGTCTGGTATGAGTCAATTTCCTGCACGGAGAAGTGCTTGTGCACGAATCTGCGGAAGTCGAACTTCTTTGTCAGGTCCACCTCTTTAGCAAGAGTTCCCCAATAATCGATTTCCTCCTCTTTGAAAGGTACGCCCACGAGATTAAGCTGCAATCCCTTTGTCAGGAACTCATACACGTTGTTACAGGTGATAATCTGGAAAGCGTTGTCCGGCTTCGCATAGCATGAATATGAGAAGAGTGACTTGGATTCACATAGGATGTTCTGCTTACTAATAGCATCCTGGTTCTTCCACAAATCCACCCATGACTTGACATCTTTGATGCGATAGTAGCTGTCCTCATATCCTGTTACGCCATAGCTGGTGTTATCGGTCAGAATCAGACGCTGTACGGCCTCGCTTTCATCGCTGTGCGTGTACCAAATGAAGATCTGCTGGTCCTCCTTGAATGTGGACATCTTAGCCTCAAGACCTACGATAGGAATATAAACACGCTGGTGCATATCCCAAGCCTTATCGGTACTCTCAATGCCTTTAATTGTCCTGATGAGGGCATCGAACTCCTTGTTCTCGATGTTGTCATAGAAACGGGCAACTTCAGAGAACGGAGTGATTACAAGGTCTCCTCCGTCAAGGTTCTTTATATATTTATCAATCTCGCTTGCAAGCTTCTGATGCGTAATCAGGATATCCGGATAATCCGCATCAATCCATGACTGGATGCTGGCGCTCTTGACTTTCATGTCAGTCGCCATCCTCAGCGTGAAAGCATACTGGTCGCGGAAGCTGTCAAACAGAACAAAGCGGATAGGGTAGCGATTCAAAGTGGATGAATTGCTACCGTTGGCCTCTTTGTCTGCCTTGATAGTTTCAAACAGGCTATCTATGCTGTCAAAATCTTTATACATATTTGAGAATAGTCTCTATGATTAAGTCATTCTCGCTCTCACAAAGTCTCTCTATTGCTCGTTTGATGCTCTCTGCATCGGTCTCGCTAAGTTTCTTCTTGGCCTTCTCTTTGGTTGAGGCTGTAGAATTGCCGCCAAATCCGCCCTGGCCGCCAGGAGTCCAGCTGCCGCCGCCAAATCCTCCGGCAGTATCTGTTTGACTACCGGCAGGTGCAGGTTGTGGCTGAGGCTGGAAGCTCTTCTCAATTCTCCAGTTCTTAACCTGTGACTCCACTTCGGATTCAGTCCAACGGCCAATCTCGCCCTGCAGGTGTTTCTTGATGTAGTCATAAACCTCATCAAGCTCGGCATCGCTTACGTGTGCAACGGCATCATTCTTAACGTATGTCTCGAAGCCCATCTTGAAATTCTCCTCAGTTACAAGGAGCATGGTCATGTCAATCTCAAGATTCTTGAGCTGACCAGCTGTTGTTCCGATGAGGTCCTGGTTTGCAAGACCGTTTGGATCGCATACCTTTGTGATGTTATCAATGAGAGGGATAAGATTCTCTGAGCAACCTGAATACTTCAAGCTCCAAAGAGGGAAACCCTTGCGGTTGCAGTACTCAAGAACTGCCCACCTTGCATCTGTAAGGCTGGAAACGTCCTTGTAGCCAGGCAGCTTCTTGAGCTGGAAGACGTTGATGAATCTCTTGCAAAGGTCAGAGGACTCTTTGGACTCAAACATGAAATTCAGTTTGTTGCTCTTCTTGCCGTCCTCCCAAGCTTTGAACATCTCGCAAACATCATCAACAACGTGACGTGCCTCTCTAGGCTTGCCGCTTGTGTCGAAGATCTGCTTAACATATTTCCTCATGCCAAAGGCTACCATAGCCATGCCGGCGTATGACTGGAAGAGACCGTAAGGAGGTCTCGAGAGTGCCTCAAGCTTCTCGCCAAGGTTAAATTCCTGGTTCCTGTTTGTCTTGCTGAATACGCCGTCGATGTAATCACACACCTTTTTCAGAGGATGGTTTACATCAACATCGTCTTTCCATGCAAGATCGTTGTCAACGCTGTCCTGAAGCAGGTACTCAACGTGCTTACCCTGACCGCCAACTTTGTTGATGACCTCATCCTTTGTATTGAACTGAAGGATGGCGTCAACAGCTGTCTTAACGGCGGCTTTCTTCCAGTAAGTTTTTGAGAATCTTGCTTTGATGATCTCCAGTGATTCAGGGCCTTCAGGGAAGATAAGTGGTGCAACACTGTTGTTGATTGTCGACACGAATTTGTTTCCCGGACATGTTTCTTCTATGTCTGAAATATAGTAGGTAAAGTTGCCTCCTTTAATCCTATTGACCCACTCTTTTACAAGCTTCTTTGCATTAGTTGTACAGGTTTCCTGCTGTGGGCCGAGATTGTGTCGCTGTGCACAGTTGGCGTTGGCCATGAAGTCAATGAACCTATCATAATTAGGTTGCTCTAGAGTTGCATCAAATACGATAACAACCATATTTTTCAATCTGCCATTCTGTGTGTTATTACGCGCCACAGCCTTCAAGAAGTTCAGCTCATCAAATGTTTTCGCCACAAGCAAAGCAATGAAGATTTCATATCCTTTTGCTTGCTTCTGAACATTCTCAATCTGGTTAACGAGAGTATATTCGTTTGATTGCTGGCTGAATATCTCAAGTTTGTAAGGTCTTGCAATATTTGCCCAGTTTCTATTGAATTCTGTAGGTGCGATGTCAGAGAATTTCGCCACTTTATCTGTTGAAGAGAACTGACCGCTCATCAGGTCGCTCTTGATTTTCTCGATCTCATCAGATGGCAATGCACTAAACTGGATTGAGAAAATATCACCAGGGAGTCTCTGAATAATGCTCTTTGTGTTGAAGAAATCAAGAATGGTATCAAGGCTACTCTCAATTGCAGTTCCTACGAAAAGATTCCTGATATTATCTACAGAAGGGGTTACAGTAGGGTGGTTGGCAATGTTATTAAGAGCATTGAGAAGAAGAATACCTTTGAAAACTGCGGAGTATTCCGGACCCATATGCTCAACGATGGTGTGATATGAGTTATATCGTTCAGTAACGGCACCAAATTTCTGGCTTTCTTCATTGAATGCATCAATTACATAGTCCCACAAATAGTCTGGAGTGATGGTATCTTGATTGCGATATTTCTGTTCGTCTGCGAAAAATACCTTAACTGCATCGCAAGCAAGGAACTCGAATACGCTACGGCTCGAAGATCCGGCCTCGCGTGCGTAGAAGGTTGCCAGGTTTGCAGTTGCCGGATGGAGAGGGTAGAGATTCTGAATATCCTTCTTGGTGTCTTCCTTTTGATTAGATTCTGCGGTGAAAATGTCCAGCAATCCGCTATGTGCTTCAAAAAACTCAGAAACCAATTTGGCGTGTGCTTCATCGTCCACGATATTGAACTTCCTAGACATAATTTTGAAGGCAGATACCTGTGCCATGTTATATGGCATGTAGTGGTAACGGCCGATTGTCTGGTTCCTCTTCTCCTCGTTAAGAAGGTTTAGTACGGAAGGGTGTGAAATGAAAAGGAAATAGCTGTCGTTTTCATCATTCTCAAATGTTTCCTCGATATCCTGTATCAAGCCTAAGAGACGTTCTCCTATGGCAGATTTTCCAATCTCAGTAAACTCATCCCAGATTATGAGAAGTCCGTCAGCTACCTTTGCTTCCCTGAGTTTATTCTGAACTTCGATAATCCATTGACGTAGATTCTCTGCTTCAAGCCTAACGTCAAGCCTACTTTCTAGCAAGGCCTCGTTGGCTTTGTCTAAGACGCCAACCTCACCATCCACAAGCTCTGATCTGAGCCTTTTAATGTCTTTGACTGCCGCCTTCAACTTTGGAGACTGCTCAATAATCATTTCCCAAAACTCAGGCTTCTCGTCAATGTGTTTTACATAACTGTCAAAGTCCGTATGAACAGTTATGTCAACGCCAGCTTTTTTGAGGGCGGATTTGACTTCCCTTTGAATCTGGAGAGAGAAATCCTCTTCATGTGTAATACTCTGCTGGCCGTAAAGACTTACAGGGAAAAGCCTTTTCTGCTCTCTGAGGGTAATCAGATTTGTACGAAGGGTCTCAAACTTCTTGTCTTTGTACTCAATGTTGATGTAATCCATGATATCCTCAATCGGATCACAAAGCAGATGCTTAATAACTGCCGCAGCATGTGACTTACCAGTACCATAAGTGCCGGAAATCCAGATGGATTTGTGCGTTTCTGCGTCGTTGTTCAATACAGATTTGACAGCATGAGAGAGGACCTCGTTAAACTGATCGTTCGCAATGAAGGTCTTCCAATCTGTTGGAGCCTCCTCGCGAATGTTATAAACAGTCCTCGTTTTGCTAAGAGTGATAATGTCATTATAAGTGTTTGCCATGGCAGTATATTTATCGCGTCCTTATATATTTATTCAGTATGAGTTCCTTGATGGCTTCTCGTTCAGTGAAGTTGTGCAACATTTCCCAGAATGTAGCGGGGAGTTCTGCGTATATAAAATCATCTTTCAAGAATGCTCCGTATGCATGGTCGGGAAGAGCGGACTGCTGCCTTCTATTCAAAACCCATAGTTTGTCAGTGCTAAGATGTACAAATGGTTTGTACATGGGGGTCATGTATGTTCCGGGCAGGTATCCAGTAAAGATGCTCTTGTAGTTGTTGTACAAGTTACGGTATTGCCCATCATTTCTATCCCACACAAATCTGTTACAGGTGATTGTTCCGTCTTCAATGCCCTGAATAAGCGCGAGGATGAAGACTGGTTTGGCTACAATTACCTGGCCGCGAACTACAGCACAATGTAGGTTCTCGACGGTGTGAAGGATTTCATTTCTGGTGATGTTGCACTCCATTATTTCCCTCCTATGCCAGGTTGTTCAAAACGTCAATAGGTTTGATGTCCTCTCTGAGAGTGATGTTGTCAAGACCCATGTTGAGCTCCGCTATGATCAACCTGTTGTTGTCGCTGTTGAGAGAGCGGAGAATACTCTTTAAGTCTTCCTTCTCGATTCCAAATTCTCTATAGATTCCAGATTCATTACTGTCAGAATACATATCGGCAACTCGGAACGTGCGGATTCCTTTCGACTCTGCATATTTATAGAGAGAATATGCTACAGCTGCTCTATCTACATCTACCTGGCTTTCTTTTTTATACTGGGTCTTTGATTCCGCGATGAGCTGTCCCATATCACCAATAGGACTTTCTTTAAATGTTCTAAACATCGCATAGAGAATATTATGGATAGTCTTCTCTCCAACATCTGGATAATCAGACTTGAGCATTTCTTCAAGGTCATTTTGTGTAAATGTCATGCCCCATGATACATGCTCTTTATACCATTTGGCAATCGGAGCATTGTATGAAAGATTGATCCAGATGATTTGCCAAAGAAGATCAGGCTGATCGATGTAAATCTCAGCAAGTTTTTTGCCCAGCTCAGTTATTTCTTTATTCTTTGAATCATTCATTATTTCGGCCTGCACCAACCATTTGATAAAGTTTGGAAGCTGTTCTTTGATGTGTAGGCCATGTGAATTGTCATCGAAATATGAATCATAATTGGAGAGATAGTACTCAGTCCAATCTCCGTTCATACCGAAGTTGTTGTAGCTAACGAGTTTCATATTGTTTGACTTTTGTTCACTACCTTGAATGCCGGTCTCGGAAAGAGAGTATGCAGAAATACATCCATGAGGATGGAATAACAAGCATTTCTGACAGTGAACGCATTTTTGAGTGTTAATTGCCGGTTTAGGTAATATCGATAGGGCACCTGTTGGACATTCGACCTCACAGACGCCACAGTCGATACAATATGTTGATTTGTAAAATACCCTTTTAAGAAGGCCCTGAAGGGTTGGGGAACTCTGGGTATTATGGAATGTTACTACAATTGCATCATGCTTGTTTGAAACCTCAAACTTATATATTTGCTTTTCGTAACGTAGCTCTCCAATAGTTGTATTCTCATCTTTGATAGACGTTTGATATGGACCAACGGCAGTTAGCCATGTAAGTACGTCTTTCTGTGGACTCGTAATGACAAAGCTGATATCAGGCTTCTTCTCCCTTATTTGCATGAAGGAAGGAAAATGCAGGTCGCGACTACCAGCGCGTCTTTTCCAGTTGCCTTGTTTTATGTAATCTGTAACGTCCTTGATTCCAGAGTTCGCGGTGAATCTTTCAATTCTTTCAAGGAATGGTTTAAGGCTTTCCTTGTAACAGGTGCTTGAAACCATATCGTTCCATTCTGATGAGAACGGACAAATAAGACAGCCAACACGTGTCATACCATTTCGGTATGCCTGGTTAATCGGCAGAGAATACTTGAACAAGTACAGGAATATCTCGACGGAGTTCCAATACAAAATTGGGCTGGCGTTGATGGCTGTACTGTGTTTAACTCCCTTTCCAATTCTGCTGTATCCTGAACGTCTTGTACTCTCTTCTGCACGCACACCGTCAAATGTGAGAACTTTTGCCTGCTTGTTGTCTTCTGTTTTGAGCATTTTGTACAACGGGCCGGTCTTCATGACGGCACAGCACCAGCGGTGTGTATCTGACGGAGTACCTATCTTGTCCCAGTAGCTGAGTACAGAAGCATGGTTCTTTGCAACGGAGAATTTCAGCTCAGGATAGAGCTTATGATAATAATCCTCGATGTCTTTGTAGAGTTTCAGGGATGGCGGAAGCTCGTATCCTGTATCAGAGTAGATAACCTCAAAATCTTGGGGAGGTATAGCTCTCGTGCAGAGATCAAGAACAACCTGAGAGTCCTTTCCGCCGGAGAAGGATGCCAGGAACTTATCAATTCGGGTAGTCTGATAAACGCGTTTGCCGCTTGCTTCGGCAGCATCCAGTGGCATCACGTCAAACGACTCGCAGTCCTGCTTGACTATGGCCATCTTCTGCTTGGTGGATTTTTCCATTTTTGCTGCGAGAGCCTCAAAGTCAAGCTCGTTTGCTTTGGCTGCCTTGATTGTGTCTTTGGCAGCAGAGTACATCGAGTATGTGTCTCGGATAAATTCTATTGCTTCGCTCTCAAGGAGGAACATCTCGTCCCTGTTCTTCTCAATCATGGCTTTCACGTCAACTGGCTTCAAAGTCAGCTTCTCAAAGCCCTCCTGAAAAACAACAGTGGGAGCGTCATATACATTCGCTCCCTTCACCTCGAATACAAAGTCCCCTTTGTAAAAATATTGTTTGTTGCATGCCCACATCAAGGGCTCTTGGCACTCTGGATACTTCCACCCAAAATCTTTCAATTTCAGAAGATTCAATTCTTCAAAAAAGACTGGACGAGGTGATATGCCAAGTGTTTCTTTTGAATAATGTCTTTTCAGTACAACTCCTCCAGTTTTCTTATCCCATTCAATTTTTGCCATAAAAAATAATCCGCAACATAGTTTCCAAAGTATTCTATGTCCTATGCCATCTATGCCAATGCGTAAAAATACTATTGTAAATGGCTTTTGCCCTTCACCCCCATCCGAGCGGATAAAAAAAAGAAGACGTGGGAGTCTTACTTCTGCTTATCCCAGACACAGGCCTTGGCTGCCTTCACAAAAGGATAAGCAACTAAGAAGCCCACGTCTGGGATGATATACAGTAAGACCCACGCCTGATAGGGCGCAGTACCGGATTACCATCGCAGGTGGACGTTCAGGTTGCTTTATCTTCCTTTGTGATTCAAATTGCCAAGTTTGTATCTGAAAGATAAACGTCCAGTAACGTCTTATAACATGTAATTAGCTGTAAAATGCTAGCTATGCAAATATAGCTAAAGATTTCTGCAATTCAAACAATAGTATTGCAAAACCAATTCTGATGATATGTGGAGCTGAACGGAATAGCTGAAGCTGCATCTCCTGATCAGCCTACAGGTCCATTGCCATGATGTAGTCGTTCATGAAGTAGCCGTGGCCTATGGGGAAGTCGCCGGTCCTGGCTTTGTGCATGCCCAGGTGTTCGTAGAAGCTCACTGCGTTGTTGTATCTGTTCACGTTGAGTTCAATGCGGGCGGGGCCGCCGGCAATCTGTTTTACGCTCTCCACAACCTTGTTGAAGAGGAGAAGTCCCAGGCCGGTTCGCTGGTACTCTGGCAGGACGTAAAGTTTTTCAAGATGGAAAAGCTTGGTTCCGTCATCGAGCTGCCTTTCAAAACGGAAGGAGACATAGCCTTTTTCACCATCGAGGTAGAAGATATGACCAAGGGAGGTCATCTGGTTCAGCAGACTTTCCTGTGAATACATCCAGTCCATCATATAGTCCATCTGCTCTGGGGAGAGGATGCTTGCGTAGGTTCTGCGGAACGCCACATCCGCCATTTTGCGGATTGCGGGGATATCTTCTATGCCTGCCTTGCGTATCATGGTTCAAATATACATAAAATAAGGTATGGAAAGTTTTTGCCGTTTCTACCACCAAATAAGGTGGTAAAAACGGCAAAAGTGGTAAGAATTGTCTTATACTATTCAAGCGGTCGGATGAGAACCTTTGTCACATCCTTGAGGGAATCCTGAAGGGCATCAAGGTCCGTAGGAATATCGGTTCCGCCGTAATGGTATGGGATGAATACATCAGGTTTGATGGCCTTTACCACCCTCTGGCACTGGTCAACGGTCATTGTATATGGCTTGTTGCAGCATACAAAGGCAATGTTTATGTCCTTTATGGTTAGAACGTCCTCATTGTCCTCGGTGTCGCCTGATACGTATGTGCGCATGCCGGCAATATTAATGATATAACCAACATCTCCCCTCTCCTTTGGATGGAAATCAAGCTGGTCCGGGCTGATGTTATATGCAGGAACGGCCTCGATTGAAACCTTCTCAAACGGTTCAATTACAGTTGATACAGCCAGCTGTTTGTATCCATCGGCCTTGCCGGTGAGAATCTTCACAGCATTGGTGTCAAGATGGTCGTAATGGTCGTGGGTGATGAGCACGAGATCTGCCTTAGGCTCTCCTTCCCAGTCGATGTTCTCCCCTACCGGATCCACATATATGTGCTTTCCCATGGCTTCTATGCCAATTGAGGCGTGGCCGTAGTATGTGAATGTGATTTCTGTGCCGTCATCGGCTGTGAAAGTGTCCTGGGCATATTTTGACGCCTCTTTTGTAGGTTCATTGCAGGCAATCAGCAAGAGCGCTGCAATGGTTGCAAAGATAGTTTTGTTCAACATAGAATATTATTTGTTTGTTAATGAATATCAAAAGAAGCGTCTTTCTGTCCGGTATCCTGGCGCAGTGCCTCAAGTTCACGGCGTGCCAGATTCATCAGTTTTACATATTCAGGATCCGAAACGAGTTTTGCAAACGCCACGGATGCCGATATCCTTCCGTACTCCACATCGCTGGCATAGTGGAAGCCGGTGATTATCCTGCTCTCACCGAGCTCCAACCCAACCTTAACAATCCCGCTGTAGTGAGCCTCATCTATAGCCACAAGCGCCATAGCTATTGACCAGGCCCTGACAGTATGCCCGGAAGGGTATGAAGTGAATTCACCAACAGAATTTTCATCTACAGCGATGGCGGAACTTTCCTTGAAATGGCTGTAAGGCCTTCGGCGCGCAAAGGAACTCTTTGCTGTACTGATACCTGCTCTGGCGAATTTGTATGTTGTCTGGATATACTTGGCAATGGCCGGAGTTTCCTTCTCGCTCAGCTTCACGCCAAGCGCCGCGCCAAAACGCTGTAGATAGAAATCAAGGTCTGTTCTGGCATCAAGCACCGCCTGCCTCCCTCGCTCTGTATCCCTTACAGCCATGCCTCTTCTGTATTGCAGCGAATCATTGAAGAAAGCCTGCCTGTCATTGAACGAAGGAAAATCCGGCAGATACAGCCTTGCCTCCGGGCAAACGACCGTGATTTTGCCGGCGTCCTCAAGCTTATTTGAAACAGCCTGCCTCGATGTTACTCCGCAGGCTGAAAGTGCCGCGGCAAGAACCAGCAGGACCGGAATATATAAACTCCTGTAACTCTTTAGTGTTGCCATGATTATTGTACTTACTGAATCGTGTAGCTTTCAGTTTTCTTTGTATGTTTTGCAGCACTAAAGATAATAATTTTTCCGCAAAGGTTCACACATCCATTCAGGCGCCATCGGAACTATATGACAATTCCCCTTTTTTCATGGAGTCGAACACAAGCTTTATGTATCTCTGCATCCTCCTCCCAGGTCAATATTCGTCCAAGTTCTTGTTCGCGTTTTTGTTTATTTTCTGCAACACATTTTTGTGTAGCGACGCTTAACGTGTCGGCTCCACCACTCACCTTCTCCAGTTCCTCTTCAGATAGCTGCCTGAATGTCTTTTCTTGAGATTTCATATCCTTATAAATTAATTTTATATTTTGATTTTACTTTAAGTTTCCTGTGTGCACTTATATGAAAGCTGTTCCGTTGGGCACAGGCTATTTCTCGATACATCTGCAGGTTCTAGGGTCTTGCTCCTTCCCCTCACGCTGGCACTGCAACTTCAGGCTTTTGCAACGTCTGTCTATTGCAAGATCATGCTCCCCTGTTCCTCCGTTCACGTTCTGGAGTTCTTCATCGGATAGTTCATTGAATTGTTTATTCTCTTCCATAATATTAGAATTTAAAGTTAATGTCTATATGTGTATAACGAGCAAAAACTGTGCCAAACAACATTACAAATGAGGTCTGGCACGATTTTTGTTTTAGTTCAATTTATAGGGAACTTTTGAGTACTTTTGTCCCGGATTTTTGATAATACTAAATTTTAATCTATATCATCATGAAAGAGAAAGCAAAGAAACAATTCACAGAACTCTCAGACCAGGAGCTCGAAAAGGTAACGGGAGGTGTATACGTCTTGGCTCCAGGCAAACAATTCACTGACATCGAGCTGTGCAAGATGAAGAACGCAAGCGACCAGTGCATCGAGAATGGACAACAGTTGCCGAACGGTTCAATACCCAAGAAGGATCTGCTATAATAAACTCGTAAGCGCTCTGAATCACAACCAAATGAAAGTTCAACAAATAACTTTGACAGACATGAAATCACAAGAACCTAAAGATAAGAAATTCAGGCAGCTATCCGATGAGGAACTCGAACAGGTCAACGGAGGACTGCGACCCCGTTCTAGTTGTCCTGACGGCGAGAAAGACGAGTTCGGCAACTGCCCGCAGAAGTAAGGTCAAATCTTAAAATTCAGAATTATGGCTAAAGAAAAGAAACAATTCACAGAACTCTCAGACCAGGAGCTGGAGAAGGTTAACGAGGGAGTGGGATCCATTGGGATGGTGAAGAAGGCTTTTTGCAATCTTTCTTTTGAAGGTTGCCAAGTCGGGGAGATATATATGTACGTTGATGGCAAATGCCAGTGTGTGCCAGTGCCTAATACCTTTATTAGTGTCAACTAGTAAATAATTGCATTCCCCCTTTCTTACGATTGCCATGGCTTGATAGGAGCCGTGGCATTTTATTTACCACCAGCGTCTGATCCGCCGGTTTTCATCCCCTCTAAAACGACCTGCGGGGCAGGATTATGTCAAACCTTCACCGGGAATGCGGGACCAGGAAAAATGACTATCTTTGCACTGAATTGTTTGAATTGAAACTTTTGTTTCGATTTCTTTGTTTCATGAACGCAGGCATCCCTCCAGGGGTGCCTGCTTGCATTAAAAAAGCCCTCCTGAAGTTGGAGAGCTCGGGTAAGGGCGGAAACTGAACTAGCCGATGCAATTGCAATCAGAGTCTAATTTATGGCTAGGACAGGGGTTATCAGGATCTATAGTACATTCTTTATGGACTATTGAGACTCCTCCCGTCACTTCCTTCAGCTGCTCTTCGCTCAGCTCTTTGAATTCTTTCCTTGATTTCTTTTCCATAGTGTCTAATATTTATTGTCATTGTACTGTCTGTCCCCCTTGCCGGATCATGAAAACATCTGCAAATAGCGTGCCAACCGGGCGGGATATGTCTTGTCCTCGAGGAAAACTATGCCTGCGGGATTTGTTCGCCTGAAGGCTCACACATCCCTCGGGCGGGATATGTCTTGTCCTCGAGGAAAACGAGGGGCGCTTGCGCCCCTCTGTTTGGCGTAAGAGAAGGCACAGGGGAAAGTTTACTCTCCCCTGTGCCTTCTCTTACGTCAAACGCCCGGCATACACCGGGCGTTTTCCTCGTGACCCCTGCGGGATTCAAACCCACAACCTTTTGATCCGTAGTCAAATGCTCTATTCAGTTGAGCTAAGGGGCCGGATGCTGAGTTGGTTACTCAGCTTTACCTGAAAATCCTTTCTCCTTGATTCTTGCCTTCTTTCCGGTAAGTTTTCTCAGGAAGTAGATTCTAGCTCTTCTTACCTTACCTACCTTGTTGACCTCTATTGAATCAATGAATGGTGACTGGAATGGGAAAATTCTCTCAACGCCAACTCCGTTTGAAATCTTCCTGATTGTGAAAGTCTTTGTTGCACCCTCACCGTTGATCTGGATAATTGTACCACGGAATTTCTGGAGTCTTTCCTTATCACCCTCTTTAATCTTGTAGGTTACTGTGATAGTGTCACCTGCCTTGAATACAGGGTAAACTTTCTTCTCGCCTAATGCGCAAGCTTCCTGCGCGATCTTAATCAAATCCATTGTTTTAAAATTTAAGGCAACGTTATGTTTTGTTTCCGGTGCTCAAACACGCTCATCAAGAAATTCCTTAGGGCGTCACGGTTGCACCACATAAGAGGTTGCATTCTTTTTGGGACTGCAAAGATATAAACTTTTCAGCGCTTTGCAAACTTTATTTCAAAAGTTTTTCAAATTGCTCCTTGAACAGCTGTGTATTGAAATCAGCTCTGTTCGCAAACACCATTACGTAAACGTTTTTCTGAGGATAGTAAGCACCCCAGGTCCTGTAACCACCGTTGCCGCCAAAATGATATACCACCCAAGGCTGTCCGTCCTTTGATTCAACAATCCAGCCATAACAGTAGTCAATGTATGCAGGATTGTCCTCAATATGGTTCTTAGCTGTCTGGGCCAAAGCAAGTGACTCGCTGCTGAGCACCTTGCTCAAACCGGCGCGCATCTTTGTCTGCTCCCTCATCCAGTTCGAATACTCTGCAACTGAAGTGTAAACGCCGCCATCCGGACGTGTGGCAAAGAAGGTCTCCTCGCCGTAGTCGCACTCCTTGTATACACCGGCTGAATCAAGCTCGTATCCGTGAGAGGCATTAGGGATTATGCTGTCGCAGTTCGGGAAATAATACATTGTCTTCTCCATTCCTGATGGGCGGAAAATGTTCTCGCAGGCATACTGAGTAAAGTCCTGTCCGGTGACTCTTGTTACAATGTCGCCGAGCATTACGTATGTAGGATTCATGTACTCATAACCCTGGCCAGGCTCAAAGTTCAATGTATCGAGTTCAGAAAGGTATCTCATTGCCAGGGAATCCTCTCCCATAATTCTTTCTTCCAGTGGAATGTAACTCCTCTTGTCAGGCACTCCTGAACCATGACAAAGGAGATGATGGATCTGGATTGTCTTCCAGATACCTGATTTGAACTCAGGATAATACTTGCTTACGGTATCGTTCAGGCTGAGCTTGCCCTGCTCAACCAGCTGCATTATTGCAACAGCGGTGAACTTCTTTGACATTGATGCAATGTTGAAGAAAGTGTTGGCATCGATAGGAGCTTTGGTGTTCAGGTCGGCAAGGCCGTAGCCCTTCTCAAAGATAACGCTGTCACCGTACATTACCAGCACAGCGGCGCCAGGCTCATCAGCGGAGATTCTCTCATTCATCATGATATCAAGTGACTGAGTATCCACCGGCGATGGTGCATTCTCGTTGCATGCTGCCAGAACCGCTACAGCCGCAATCAGCAAAAGGTTTTTCAAAGTTTTCATCTCTATGATATTTAAATTATTTATAATCAATTAGAAACCGGCCTTGTAGAGAGCGCCTCCTATGTTTGAAACGCGGGCTCCCGTTACGCTTGAAAGGCAGGACGGAATGTTGAATGCATACAGGGCACCGAGGAAAGCGAATATCAGGGCCTCCTTGAAACATACTGTAAGAGCGTCAGGCACAATGAACTCACACTCAGGAGCCAGAGCCGCCATCCTCTCAACCAGATACTTGTTGAAAGCGCCGCCGCCTGTAACCAGCATCCTCATCCTCTCATCTTTTACAGCGATGGCTCCGGAATATTTCTTCACCGTCCTTGCAACCTGCCATGCAGCATGCTCGGTATAAGTGGCCATTGCGTCCTTGAGTTCAAGACCGTAGCTCTCAACCAGAGGGAAGATGTTCTGCTCCACCCACTCCCTGCCAAGTGACTTCGGACCTGAGGTGTTGTAGTAATCAAGTGCGTTCAGGGCGTCAAAAAGTTCCTTGCAGACCTTTCCTGAGCGTGCCAGTGCACCGTCCTTGTCATAATCGAGTCCTATTGTTCCAGCATAATGATTGAGCACGTAATTCACCGGCGATATATCAAATGCGCTCCTGCTGCTTCCGTTGTCAAAGGAAATATTGGAGAAACCGCCAATGTTAAGGCAGAAATCGAAATCGGTGAAAAGGTTCCTGTCCCCTACCGGCACCAGTGGCGCGCCCTGGCCTCCGAAAGCCACATCGGTTGTCCTGAAATCGCAGACACAGTCAACTCCGCTCACTGCCGCAATTCCGGCTCCGCAGCCTATCTGGCCTGTCCAGCCGTATGATGGAACGCCATCGCAGTGGAAAGAAACCTTTGGCTGATGGAATACTGTCTGGCCGTGCGATGCCACAAGGTCAACCTTCCCTTCAAGCGAATTCCTTTCAATGAAAGCTTTCACGCGCGCTCCCAGGTACATTCCGTAACCGGTGTGAAGACAGGCGTACTCCTCAGCATTCATGTCCTGGGCGTTTGCCAGCTTCTCGTGAAGTTCCCGAGGATATTTCTCGTCCTCCGCCTTGATGATTGAATACTGCCATCTGCCGTTCACAAATTTAAAGTTCACAAGGCAGAGGTCAAGACCGTCGAGTGAAGTGCCGCTCATAAGACCCAGCACATTTATGCCCTCTTCAATTGAAAGCTCGCGTCCGTTTGAAAGAATAGCTTTGTTTGTCATAATGATATTGTTCTTACCACCTGAATTTTCTGGTGACTGTACGTACATTCCCTTTGTTGTCCTCAACTGTTATGATGCACTCGTGCATGATTCCTTTCTTTATTCTTGCCGATTTGAGCGGAACCATTACTCTGGCATACTTCAGATCATACTGTGCAAGGACCCAGTGTCCGTCTATCTCCACCCTGTATCTCTTTATTCCCGAAAGGTTGTCACCCATTGTGAACGAGAATGAAGCGGCCTTGAGTGCAGCCCCGTTGGCCAGTTTCAGATTCACGTTCGGAGCCTGGGTGTCATATACCACGGTATAGTTTCCGAATGATCCTATATGTCCTTTGAGCCAGTCTCCCGACAGCGAATCCAATGAAACCACTTCCGTTCCAACGCATCTGAAAGAGCCGCCGGAACACAGGGCTATCAACGCCTTTGACTTGTTCTCCTCACTGCCGTTGTACTTGATATACAGGGTTGCACCGCTGTGAAGGGCGGTTTCATTGTTATGCACACCATATACCCTGATGGTTTTCTTCTCCTTCTTGCCGCCGACCGTAATGTTATGCTCAGGCAGATATTTGAAGAATATTGAGCTGTAAAGAGAACCTGCCGGAATCACGAGCTTGAGATTCCCGTCCTCAAAGATATTGTCAAGCGCCCAGTTCATGTATATGCCCTCCGGTCTTGTATTCATTCTGCTGCGGTACTTTGCATCGTTCCTCTGCACCTTGATTGACCTTGAAGCGGTATTGCCCGCCCAGTCCGTGCACTCAACCGTAACGGTATGCACACGTGAATCAGAAAGGGTTACAAGACCATCGCCGGTGAAGGAAATATGGTCTGAAAGGGCGTTGCCTTCCTCAACCCAGGTCTTCACAAAGTTCACTCCTTTCCTTACCCTGGTCCTGTAATCTATGATGGAATTTATGTAGCGTCCCTGCTCGAAAGGCACCTCCCCCACTGAATAATCGTAGAACAGCTCATTGTCAATGTAAGCCTTGTAACGCATTACGGCAAATTTGGAGTGGCTGCCCTCCATGTGGTCAATTGAATTGATACCGATGTATGAATGTTCGGGAACCTGCACCACGTCCTGACCCGCGGGTATTTCAAAGGTCTGAGGAACGCCCTCAACTGAATACCAGCCATATACGCGGAGCGGAGCTATGTTCGGCTCCGTGCTGTCATCAATTGTAATGTAACCCCTTTCCATGAACGAAAGAGGCACATTAGTCTCTGCATCGCGCACCTCGAAGTGAAGATGCGGACCGCCGGATGCTCCGGTATTGCCGGCAAAGGCTATTCTCTGCTTTTTTTTCACAGGGAACTGATCCGGCGTGCATTCAAGGTCAACCGAGAATGACTCCTTCTCATACTGCATCTGCTCCACATACTGTGCAATATTCTTCTCGAATGCATTCAGATGACCGTATACGGTGACAAAGCCGTTGGGATGCGTGAGGTAGAGGCAGTTGCCGTATCCCGATGCGGAAACCGATATTCTTGAAACATATCCGCTGTCGGAAGCATATACAGGTGCGCCCACCACTCCGCCTATGCGGAAATCAACGCCTCCGTGATAATGGTTGGGTCTGAGTTCGCCGTAGTTGCCGCTCAGGCTCATTGGCTGAACGTCCAGCGGGTATGAAAAATCAGCAGATCTGCTGCTGTCGGTGCTTTCCTGTGCGTTCAGGACGCTTGCGGATGAGCATAAAAGAGAAAAGACAATTGCGGAAGTCCCAAGCAATTGTCTCATTCTATGTTTTTTATATCTTGTCATTGTTCAAGGCTTGTTTAAATTCATCAGCCGTTGAAAAGATGCTTTATTCTGTCAAAAAAGTTCCTCTCGGCGGATGTTGGCTTAGGTGCAAAGTTAGGTGAATTTCTCAACTTTTCCATCATTTGTTTCTCCTCCGATGAAATAACTTTCGGGGTCCATACCTGAACGTAAACCAGAAGGTCTCCCGCACCGTAACCGTTCAGGACAGGAATACCCTTTCCGCGCAATCTGAGCATCTTTCCGCTCTGAGTGCCAGGTTCAATCTTTATCCTGAGTTTGCCGTCAACGCCGGGAACTTCCGCCGTTGTGCCCATCACGGCATCAGGTACGCTTATGAACAAAGTGTAAACCAGATCGTTCTCATCCCTCTGCAGTTCCTTGCCCGGTTCCTCCTCAATAAGCACAATGAGGTCGCCGTTCACGCCGCCGTTATGCGCTGCATTTCCCTTGCCGGGAACATTGAGCTGCATTCCGTTGGAAACGCCCGCAGGTATGTTGAACGAAATCTCCTCCTCGCCCTTGACGGCGCCAGTTCCCTTGCACTTGGCGCAAGGATTGGAAATCATGGTTCCCTTGCCGCCGCATTTAGGACAGGTGGTCTGGGTCTGCATTGTACCGAATATGGTCTGTGCAACCTGCGCAACAACACCGCGTCCGCCGCACTTGTCACAAGTCTTGATATCGGCCTCGCTCTTTGCTCCGCGTCCGGCACATTCAGGACAGCACACCTCCTTGTTTATCTTCACTTTCTTGTCAACGCCGTGAACAACGTCTGCCAGAGTGACCTTCACTCTAATCCTTATGTTCGAACCTTTTGACACTCCCCTGCTTCTTGATCCGCCGCCACCGCCAAAGCCGCCGAATCCGCCGAATCCGAACCCGCTGAATATGTCTCCGAACTGGCTGAAGATGTCATCCATTGAGAATCCACCAGCACCGAATCCGCCTGCTCCGCCGTTCACGCCGGCAAAGCCGTATGTATCATATTTCTGTTTCTTGTCAGGATCGCTGAGCACTGAATACGCCTCAGCCGCTTCCTTGAATTTCTCCTCGGCTTCCTTGTCACCAGGATTCCTGTCGGGATGATATTTCATTGCCAGCTTTCTGTAGGCCTTCTTTATCTCATCCGCAGTTGACTGTTTGGTAACGCCAAGGACCTCGTAATAATCTCTTTTCTCTGCCATAAGTCAAAGTTCCAAAATCAGATGCCAACTACAACCTTTGCATATCTTATAACCTTGCCGCCAAGCATATATCCTTTCTGGGCAACGTCAATGATCTTTGCTTTCTTAGCAGGGTCATCAACAGGGAACTGAGCCACAGCCTCGTGGAAATCGGTGTTGAGTTCCTGACCAACAGCCTCGATTTCCGAGAGGCCCTTCTCGCTCAGATACTTCCACAATTTGTTGTAAATGAGCTGTGTCCCTTCTATTGCAGCCTCACCTGCATCGGAAGAGCGCAGAACGTCAAGGGCTCGCAGGCAGTCGTCAAGTACAGGAAGCATTCCTTTGATGACATCCTCGCTTGCAGTCTCCCTCAACTCAAGTTTTTCCTTTGCTGTGCGCCTGCGATAGTTGTCGAACTCGGCGTTGAGCCTTGTATAATTGTCATTGGCAAGTTCGTATGTCTGATGCGCTGCCGCAAGCTTGGCCTCCAGCTCCTCCACCTTTGCCTTTCTTTCAGCCTCGGCAATCTCCAGAGTCTTCTTGGCTCCCTCAACTTCCGCCAACCTGGCCGATAGTTCCTTCAATTCCTTCCTGCTCTGCTCCACATCCCTTGCCATCTGCTTGAATCTCTGCTGAGGGCTCTTTTTCTTCGCACTCTTTTCTGTATTCACAGCTTCCTTCTGCTCCTGCGCCTCCACAGCCGCATTTTCCACAGCATTTTCCGCTGCTTGCGGAGCATCGGAAACCATATTTCCGTTCTTATCAAAGTTCATATCGAAATAAATTAAAAATTGCTATGGCACAACAACAAATTGCTTGCCATAGCAATATTAAGACAAATTGGCAGAAATTACGCCTTGTTCTCTGAACCGAGCACGTTTCTTACCTTATGCATGTAAAGAGCCTTGAGAGCGTCTCTTGCAGGTCCGAGGTACTTCCTAGGGTCAAACTCTGCAGGTTTTTCAACAAATACCTTGCGGATTGCACCTGTCATTGCAAGACGGCCGTCGGAGTCAATGTTTATCTTGCATACCGCTGATTTTGCAGCCTCTCTCAACTGCTCCTCAGGAATACCTATTGAATCCTTGAGAGCTCCGCCGTACTGGTTGATCTGTGCAACTATGTCCTGTGGAACGCTTGAAGAACCGTGAAGAACGATTGGGAATCCAGGGATTCTCTTCTCTATCTCGTGAAGGATATCAAGTCTGATCTGAGGTTTCTGACCAGGTTTGAACTTGAATGCACCGTGGCTTGTTCCAATTGAAATTGCGAGCGAATCAACGCCTGTTTTCTTTACAAAGTCCTCAACGTCCTCAGGTCTTGTATATGTATGGCTTTCTGCGCTCACCTCATCCTCAACGCCTGCGAGCACTCCGAGTTCACCCTCAACGGTAACATCGTACTTGTGAGCATACTCAACAACCTTTCTTGTGAGAGCAACGTTCTCATCGTATGGAAGGCTGCTGCCGTCAATCATTACAGAAGAGAAGCCGAGCTCGATGCATGATACGCAAAGTTCGTAGGAATCACCGTGATCAAGGTGAAGTACGATAGGAATGTTGCATCCGAGTTCCTTTGCATATTCAACCGCTCCCTGAGCCATATATCTGAGCAATGTCTGATTTGCATAATTCCTTGCGCCTTTGCTTACCTGCAGTATAACCGGAGATTTTGTTTCAACGCAAGCCTGAATAATTGACTGGAGCTGCTCCATGTTATTGAAATTGAATGCAGGAATGGCATAACCGCCGTCAACTGCCTTGGCGAATATATCTCTGCTGTTCACCAGGCCCAAATCTTTGTAAGAAACCATGATAAAAAAGTATTAGTCTTTAAATTTTCCGGGTGCAAAAATAGTAAAAAATATCACTGAGAACAATTATGTTCCCTGATTTTTGTAGAAGATATGTCGTTCTGAGGCGCATCTGCAAGTATCACCAGTTCCTTGAATGAATATTCACTTTCCAATGCGTCCTGATGCTTCCGAGCCAGAGGTCTGCCGTCCGGGCCGGATGCATATCTGAAGAATTTTCCGATATCGGACCCGGGCCTTGGATACACTATCAGCCTGTAGGCGGACATGATGTCTCTTCCCCGGTACCATCGCTCGAGTGAGAGAAGATTGTCGGCTCCCATGGCTATGCTGAACTCGCAGTCCGGATGACTGGTGCACAGTGCCTCCAGAGTGTTCCAGGTATATAGCGGAGAAGGCAGATGGAACTCAATGTCGCAAATCCTCCAGTTGAAGCCATTGCTTTGTGCAAGCGACTCCTCCAGCTCGTGCAGGCGTCTGTAAGGGTCCGAGAGAACGTTCTCCTCCTTGAAAGGGCTCTTGGGCGAAAGCACGAACCAGAGCTCGTCAACGAGTCCTGAAGCGGAAATCCCCTCCGCTACGGCTCTGTGCCCATAGTGGAAGGGATTGAAAGATCCGAAATATAAAGCTATCCTTTTCAATTTCCTCTATTTCCTTATGAATTCCTCAATGAGTGAATCGGCGCACTCAAAGGCCTTGTCAAGTTCATCGTTGATTATGATCCTGTCGAACATAGGAGCGTACTTCATTTCCTCCGCGGCCTTGGCAACACGTTCCTCAATGGCCTTTTCAGAATCGGTTGCACGGGCAACAAGACGTCTGTGCAGTTCCTCTATGGAAGGAGCCTGAATGAAGATTGAGAGAGCGTCATTTCCGAAGATTCTCTTGAGATTCACGCCGCCTTTAACGTCAACGTCAAATGTTATTATATGACCAGCGGACCATATTCTCTCAAGCTCATCCTTCAGTGTTCCATAATATGTTCCCTTGTAAACCTGCTCATACTCAACGAACCTGTCCTGTGCTATCCTCTTCTCGAATTCCTCTGCGGAAATGAAATAATATTCACGTCCGTTCTGCTCCTGGCCCCTTGGTGCGCGGCTGGTGGCGGAAATTGAGAGTTCCAGCTTGTTGAATTTGCCAAGAAGATGGTCTACAATGGTACTTTTTCCCGAACCCGAAGGTGCTGAAAATATAATGACCTTGCCCATCCTATTTCACTGATTTGACAACATCCTCGAGCAGCACAACGAACTTGTCCAATGTGGCCAGATTGAGTTTCTCACCAGGAGCGTGAACGCTGCGCAATGTAGGACCGAATGAAATCATATCAAGATCCGGCATCTTGTTGAGGAACAGGCCGCACTCCAGTCCGGCGTGGATTGCCCTTACCACAGGCTCGTTACCGAACAGCTTCCTGTATGAGGCTTTGGTTATTTCAAGAATGTCGGACTCGAGCTTCGGCTGCCAGCCAGGATAGCGTCCGAAACGTTTTACGTCTGCACAAGCCAAGTCGAACACGGCCTCAACCTGCTCTGAAACTGTTGTGATCATATGATCCAGAGAGCTTCTCTGACTTGTCTCTATGGCAATCCTGTTTCTTGGAAGCATCTTTACACTTGCAAGGTTTGTTGAAGTCTCAACCAGGCCTTTGATATCGTTGCTCATGGCAATGACTCCGTGAGGCATGCCCGCCAGTGTACGTATTACATTGCTTGCAGTGAAAGGATCAATGAACTTCTTAGGGCTGCCCATCATGCGGCCGCTCTTTACGTCCTTGATTCCAACCTCGCCAACAAAGCCGTCTATTCCTGCATCGCTTGACTTGTATTCAAGCTTGATTGTCTCAACAAAGTCCTTCCATATACGGAGAATCGCCTTGCTGTTTCTCTTTGAGAATCCGATTACGGCATGAGCTTCGCGGGCAATGGCATTGTCCTTGTTTCCACCGCCTATCTCGTAAAGTTCAATGTCGAACTTGTTAATGAGCTTCACAAGGAATCTGCCGAGCAGCTTCACTGCATTTGCCCTGTTCTTGTCTATGTCATCACCGCTGTGTCCGCCCTGAGCGCCATGAATCTTGAACTCGCACTTCATGTATTCGTCGGTTGCAGGATAAGTGGTGTATGTGAATGTACCCATTGTTCTCATGCCGCCTGAGCATCCTATGAAAAGTTCGCCCTCATCCTCTGAATCGAGATTAATGAGAATCTTGCCTGAGAAGAAGTCCGCTTCCATTGCATTTGCTCCAACGAGTGCGGTTTCCTCGCTCACGGTGAAAATGGCCTCAACCTTTCCAAGTTTCAGATTCTCATCCTCAAGAACTGCAAGGGAGGCGGCTATGCCTATTCCGCAGTCAGCTCCCAGTGTTGTATCCTTGGCAACAAGCCAGCCATCTTCCACAACGGCTTTGATAGGGTCCTTGGCAAAATCATGTTCCACTCCGTCATTCTTCTCGCATACCATGTCCATGTGGCTCTGGAGAACTATTGCAGGAACGTTTTCCTTTCCCGGAGCAGCCTCCTTGATTATGCAGACATTGCCTGCCTTGTCCGTTTTGCAAGCCAGCTTATGTTCTGCGGCCCAGTCAACGAGCCATTTGTCAATAAGTTCCTCATGTCCGCTTTCACGTGGGATAGTGAGGATTTCCTTAAAAATGTCAAGTACCCTCTGTGATGTCATAATATTATGTATTTGATTTGTTATTATTCCTGATTGAGCATGCGCAGCAGCTCGTTCACGTTCTGCTTGAAACGCTTGTCTGTTTCCATAAGGTCAGACACCGCATTGCATGAGTGCAGCACGGTTGCGTGATCCCTTCCACCAATGCTTGCGCCTATGGTTGAAAGCGACAGTTTGGTAAGCACCCTGCACAGGTACATTATCACCTGGCGGGCCTGGGCCACCTCGCGCTTCCTTGTCTTTGAATGTATAAGTTCAACCTCGACTCCGAAATACTCGGCCACTTTCTTTTCTATGGCCTCCACAGTAAGTTCAAGTCTTTCCGCAGGCACTATGTTATCTATAATCCGCTTTGCAAGCTGAAGTGTTATCTTTTCCTTGTTGAAGGTGGCGTGTGCAAGAAGTGAATAGAGAGTGCCCTCTATCTCCCTTACGTTTCCCCTGATGTTTTCGGCAAGGTATTCAAGTATCTCTTCAGAAAGGACAATACCGTCATTTGCGCTCTTCAGTTTGAGAATGTCAACTCTGGTTGAGAAGGACGGCTTGGTGAGTTCAACTGAAAGTCCCCATTTGAAACGGCTCAGAAGACGCTGTTCAAGTCCCTGGAGATCAACCGGTGCACAGTCCGAGGTAAGCACAAGCTGCTTTCCGTTCTGATGCAGGAAATTGAATATATGGAAGAAGGCCTTCTGTGTTCCGGCCTTTGAGGCAAACTCCTGAACGTCATCCAGAATGAGCAGGTCAACCATCTGATAGAAATGAAGGAAATCAGTGAGCTGATTGTTCACACCGGCATATTCCATATACTGTGTCTGGAATGTATGTGCGTTTACATAAAGGACTATCTTCTCCGGATATCTTTCCTTCACGGCAAGTCCTATGGCCTGTGCAAGATGTGTCTTTCCGAGACCGGGACCTCCATAAATGAAAAGAGGGTTGAATGCATTCTTTCCAGGATTGTCGGCTATTGACAGGCCTGCGGCCCTTGCAAGACGGTTGCACTCCCCTTCCACGAAGTTTTCGAAACTGTATATTGGATTGAGATTGGAATCTATCTGTATCTTCTCCTGAATTCCGGGTACTGCCCATGGATTGAAAGGCATTTTCATTTCACCTCTCATCTTGACCGGTATCTCCTGTTTGTGAACACTTGTTGTGTTGGAAGGTATGGTAACCTTCTGCTCGCGTGTGACCATCACTCCGTAAAGGAGCTTGGCTTTGGGGCCGAGAAGAAGTCTTAATTCCGGAATGATGATGTCAATGAAATTCTCCTCTATGTGATCTCTGAAATAGTCGGAAGGGACCTGCACAATAAGGGTTGAATCCTTAAGTTTCACCGCCTTTATAGGCTTGATCCACGTAAGGAAATCCTCCTGCGAGACCTGTTTCCTGAGCTTTTCAAGACAAGCTGTCCAAACCTGTGTATGAGTGATTTCTTTCATGCCATCATCAATAGCACAAAATTGGATAATAACTTTTTTAAAAAAAATATTTTAAAGTATTGTTTTTTTAGAAAACCTTGTAACTACCTGTCCCAGAAGCTGTTATTCTTCTTAAATTGTACAAGGTCAGCAAGGGCGGATGCTTTGGCGTTTATCCTGAAACTCCAGCTCTGCCACTTGCCGCTAGGTATCCAGGAGAACGAAATTGTGAAGCAGTGAAGGTCAAAAGTTCCGCTCAGCTGTGAGGTTGTCATATCCATCTTTGTAAGGTCAAATCCCGTATTGTAGTTCAGGTTCAACCTCGGTGAAAGTCTGACCTGCGCCGAGAGCCCCAGAGTGAGCATATGATTGTTCTTGGCGCTCAGGATTTCATTAGCGTAGGAGTATGTCTTTTGATATGTATAGTTAAGATTGGCATTGACTGTCCAAGGGACATTGGGATCCATGTAGTATACCCACCCGCCAGGAATGTATTCACCTGTCACAGGATGATAATATACTCTGTAATATGAAGACATGTACGGTTCGCCCGTTCCGTTGTGCTTGTGTCCGCCTTCCATGTCACCGCCGCTCATCTTTCCACCGCCGTTGGAATCATCGGACTCCGTTCCCGAGCCATTTTCCTTTCCGGGCTGCGCATTGGCACCAAGGCGGCCCTTGCCTTCGCCCGAGAACGAATACGATGTGGAAAGGGATGCATTGGTAAGTCTGGCCAGATGGAAACCGCCCTTGTTGGATATGATGAATTCATTTATTCGCCTTCCCTGTGAATTGATGTCGTATGGATCCAGGACGGCATTTGCGTTTATGGCCATCTTTCCGAACACTGAAGTGGTCATTGTAACACTTATGGTGGAAAGCTTGAAGGAATCGGCAAGGAAGTTGTAGTTCCCACCTATTGACAGCTGGTCAATGATCTTGATCTTCTTCACGCCCGTTCCGGTAGTATCCTTCCTGTCACGCACCTTTGCCTCCACATTGTTTCCAATGGAGAAGGACATCGATGCGCTCTTTCCGCGTCCGGGCGGTGAGTATATCTGACCTTCATACCTGTTATAATCCAGCACATGCTGAACTCCGTTCTTGTCTATATAATTCAAAGTAGCGAAACCATTGGCCGCCGTTCCCATCTCAGGCTGGAAGCTGAAGGAAACAGACGGGGTTATCATGTGTCTGATTGCTTCAACGGTACGCTTCTTTCCGAACATGAAAGTACCATATATTCTTGTGCTCATGCTCAATCCAGCGGAGAAAGTCTGGGTGATTCCCAACTTTGTGAAAGGATCGGACTTTATGTTCTCAACTCTCTGGGTGTGTTCATTGAACACCTTCTCCATATCGTTGAAATACCAGTTCATTCCATAATTGACGGAAGGAGACACGGTAATGTACTTGAGCAGCGAGAATGTAGGCAGACCAATGGTGAAATTATGTCTCATACCGTTCTGCATCTTCTTGAAGAACTCGGGTTCGCCGAACTCTGAAGCCTTGAAGTTCACCTTGTTGTCTGCGGAAAGCTGATAGTTGAAAGCGAAGGATTCATACCATTTCTCCTTGCCCACCCTTTCCTTTTTCTTGAAAGGATATATCCTGTTCACTGTAAAAGTAAGGTTAGGGAAGGTAACGGCATACGAGCTGTCACGCGAATTCTGGCTGTGCGTGGCATTAACGGTAAGACTGAAAGGAGTGCCGGCCCAGGTCTTTCCATACGAAATTGAAGATGAAATCTGGTTGGTGAGCGCTTCCGTTATGCTTGTTGAATTGTACCTGCTGTTTGAAGGGCTTGAGAAGTTCACCGACGCCCTGAACGTTGTACCCGGTCTTTTCTTCGGGTCCATGGCGTGGGACCACTGAACCGAAAAGTTCTTCATTTCCGTGTAATCAGGGAATCCCTTCTCTCCAGTGATATCCTTTGAATACTCCAGATTGAAATTGCCGCTGTATCCGTACCTCTTGTTGTATCTGGATGCGAGCTGCCCCTTCCATGATCCCTTGGTGTAAATGTCACATGTGGCGGCCAGATCGAAATGGTCACCGAAAACGAAATAGTAGCCAAGGCCCCTCATGAAGAATCCACGGGCGGTTTCCTCACCGAATGACGGCATGAGCAGGCCGCCGCTTCTGTTGCTCAGGCTCGGAACGAAGCCGAACGGCAGCACAATAGGTGTAGGAACGTCCTCGACCACCAGCATTGTAGGTCCGAACACAACTTTCTTGTCCTTTCCCTGGGTAATGACCTTTGCAGTACTCATCTTTGCATAGAAATGCGGATGCTCCTGGTCGCAGGTCGTATATTTTCCCTGAGCAATGTTGATGGAATTGTCAGGCATCTTCTTTATATAATTGCCATGGATGTAACTTTCGTCCTCCTGGGTGATCATATTCCTGATCTTCGCCTTCTTGGATTCGAAATTGTAATAGACGCTCTCCATGGAGAACTCGGATTTTCCCTGTTTCATGACAGGAGAACCTATCACCTTTCCGGTAGTGTCCGGCAGACCCTTGGCAAACACGGTCTTGGTCTCCATGTCATAAGCCATATACTCGGCCCTGATCTCCAGGTCATCGTATTTCACGGAAATATCTCCGTAGAAGTATATCATTCTTTTTCCTTCCTCAAAGACCTCGAGGCAGGAATCTCTTGCAACCGAGAATACAGGGTAGTCTATGCTGGCGTGGTTTGTTGTGTCCGAGAACAAAGAATCCGAAATCACAAGAGTATCCCTGATTCCTGAAGCAACGGTATCAGGCACCGCCTTGATCACAGGGATGGTATCACGAAGAGTGTCAAGCAGTGCAGCCAACGGCCTCAATGACGAGCGGGCCCTGGAACTTGCAGACGAACCTGCAGCAGACGCGCTGAAAGTCAGTGCTGCAACTGCGCAGATTGAAACAATAACCGTAAGTCTTTTAAGTATTTTGGCGGCCTTCAATGGCATTCTATCAAAAATTCACTACTTTTGTAAAAATGCAAATATACAAAACAATATTGGATATTTTATGCGCTCAATCAAGATTGCTATACTAATCATTCTGCTGGCAATAAGCGTGCCAAACGCCGCAAGCGCATACGGCAACGGCTCCTATTCCCTGAAAACCATTGTCATTGACCCGGGCCACGGAGGCAAGCACCCGGGAACCATATGGGCGGGAGGAAAATACAAGGAAAAGGAAATAGTCCTTGACGTTGCGCTCAAGCTCGGCACATCAATAAAGGAGAAATATCCCGATATCAACGTGATATACACCCGCACCACCGACAAATTCGTTGATCTTGCCGACAGAAGCGCAATAGCCAACAAGGCCAAGGCGGACCTGTTCATATCAATACACGTGAACGCAGCCAAAGCCACCTCCGTGCACGGGACCGAAACATTTGTAATGGGTACATCAAAAAGCGACGCCAATTTCGAGCTTGTGAAGGCCGAGAACTCAGTGATCACAATGGAGGACAACTATCAGGCAAAATATGAAGGTTTCGACCCGTCCAGTCCGGAATCCTACATCATATTCTCACTCATACAGAACACACACCTTGAATCAAGCCTTGAACTTGCGGAAATCATAGAACGAAGTTACGGCAAAAGCAGCCCCATCAAATACAGCCGCGGCGTGAAGCAGGGAGGTCTCCTGGTCCTCTGGCAATGCACGATGCCGGCCATCCTCACGGAAATCGGCTTCCTCTCCAACAAGGCCGACAGGGAACTGCTCATCACCTCCTCCGGAAGGACCCGCATAGCGGAATCTCTCTTCAACGCCTTTTGCAATTACAAAGCCTCTGTTGAAGATACAGATTCCACCGGCGATAGTGCGGTCATCAAAGACAATGAAGAGGTTCCACAGGAAAAACCTGCCGTGAAGCCGCAGAAAAAGGAACCCGCACAGAAAGTTGAAAGTACCGGGAAAGAATACTTTGCAGTACAGATCCTTTCCGTTCCCAAAGCCCTGAAGAAAGGTGCGGCCGACCTTAAAGGAAGGAAAGATGCAAAAATGATCCGTGCCAATGGAGTCTGCAAATATATTATTGGTAACTTTGCAAGCAGGAATGAAGCCGCAGCCCAGGCTGCAACACTCAGAAAAGAGTTCAAGGGCGCATTCGTGGTTCACATAAAGGACGGAAAGATTATTAAGTAACAGCTTATGAAATTTTTGAACAAGACACGTACCATAGGCC
This sequence comes from Candidatus Egerieousia equi, assembly GCA_018065035.1. Classification (GTDB taxonomy): domain Bacteria; phylum Bacteroidota; class Bacteroidia; order Bacteroidales; family UBA932; genus Egerieousia; species Egerieousia equi. Next base: position 35,652 of record JAGHUC010000054.1, read on the forward strand.
TGTTCGTCATAATAATAATTGTGGCGGCATACGCCATGGTGAGATTCCTCAAGGCCGAGAACATCCTGGGAGACAGGGTTCGTTACTACGCAAGCATAGAAGATGTTACAGGTATTGCCGCCACTGTTCCGGTTGACATCAAGGGCCTCAAGATAGGAACAATCGAAAAGATAGATTTCAACGGAGCGGAGCGTGACTTCGTTCTCACATTGAGGTTGAAATCCGGCTACAGCATTCCAAAGGACTCGCATCTGGAGAAATACACCGCAAACCTGCTCGGCAACATGGGGCTGAGGATTGTACTTGGTACATCCAATGAATACCTGCACCCGGGAGACACTCTCAAGTGCGTGAATGTTCCGGACATGATGTCCGAACTTGGAGACAGGATAGGTCCTATAAGTGAAGAACTGCAGCTGCTGCTGGCAGAAGGCACCAAACTTGTTGCAAGCCTGAATGAGGTGATGGACAACGAGCGCAAGGAGGACCTGCGCAGAAGCCTTGACAATCTGAATGTCACCATGGCAAACCTCAACAGGCTTTCAGGCAGTCTGAACGCCAAGTCGCCTCAGATAAGCGAGCTGATAGACAATCTGAACAATGTATCCGGCACATTGTCCGACAATTCCCAAAGAATAGACACCACGCTGGCCGATGCACAGAAATTCGTTCATTCACTTTCCGAGGCCAACATTGGCCGGACAGTGGAACAGCTGCGTCTCCTTGCCGAGAAACTTCAGGATCCGAACGGCTCCATAGGCAGGCTGATGACAAGCGACGATCTGCACAACAGTGTGGACTCGCTGGTCAACAGCATAAACGGTTTCATAAAGAGAGTAGAGGAAAATCCAAAGAAATTCATAAAGATTTCAGTATTCTAACAAAGCATATAAAGCATATCATGGATAAAAGCATATTGATAACAAGTTCCGTTCTCAATGCAGATTTCGGCAATCTTGCAGCGGATATAAGAATGATAAACGACTCACAGGCCGATTTCATTCATTTGGACATAATGGACGGAATGTTCGTTCCTAACATTTCATTCGGTTTCCCTGTTGTGGAGGCAATCTCAAAGATAGCGCGCAAGCCTATGGAAGCCCACCTCATGATAGAACAGCCGGACAGATACGTCGAGCGCTTTGCAAAAGCAGGATGCTCCTGGCTGAGCGTTCATTATGAGGCCTGCCCGCATCTTCACCGCTCATTGCAGCTCATAAAGAGCTGTGGCATGAAATCCGGCATTGCATTGAATCCGCACACACCTGTTTCATTGCTCGAAGACATTCTTGACATGGCGGACCTTGTGATTCTTATGTCAGTGAACCCTGGCTTCGGCGGTCAGAAGTTCATACCTGCAACAATGGGTAAGATTGAGAAACTGCGCGCAATGATTGACAAGGCCGGACTTGACACTCTCATAGAAATTGACGGCGGCGTGAACAAGGACAATGTTGCCAGCCTGCTGAATGCCGGAGCCGATATGGTTGTTGCCGGCAGCGCAGTGTTCAAGGCTGAGAATCCGGTGGAATATATACGTCTGATGAAAGAGGCCCGCTGAAAGGACTTTTAAAGCAGGAACTTCACTTCCTTGAAGGCGAATTCGATTTCACGGCCTTCCCTGTTCTCAAGAACGAGGAGGCCGTTTTCCTTTACATTGGATATCCTGGCTTCAAAGACGTTCTCGAATGTGCTGTTGGCGTAGCTTACATTCAGAGGATCAGGGCCTGCCGCCAGTTTCTGGAACTTATGAAACTCTCCGTATCGGAACAGTTTTGAAAGGTACTCAGTATGCAGCGCAGCCCTTGAAACGGTGCCGTTTGCAAAATTCTCATATCTTGCACGAAGCATTACGAGCAGTTCGGACAATGACTGATTTCTGTCGGCCACCTTGCCGGTCTCAATGGCAAGCGAGGTGGGATTGGCTATTGAGGTGCCGAAGTCTGTCTGGTTCAGGTTCACTCCTATTCCAACTATCGATGTGGAGACAAGACCGTCTGAAAGTGAATTCTCGAAGAGCATTCCGCAAATCTTCCTGCTGCCTGCATATATGTCGTTCGGCCATTTGATGAGAACTTCCACGCCCTGCTGACTGAAGAAATCAACCATCGCCAGTGAAAAGATTTCAGTGAGGACGAACTGCCCTGAGGCAGGTATTTCACATGGATGGAAGAGTATGGAGAAGAGGAGGTTCTCCCCTGCTCCGCTGGTCCAGCTGTTGCCTCTCTGCCCCCTGCCCGCTGTCTGGAAATCGGCGGAGCATACATGCCAGATGCCGGAATCCAGGCTGCCGGACCGGGACTGAAGACTGCGCTGGAGATAGGAGGAAGTGGAGTCCAGAGTCTGGAAATGTTCTATTTCAAATTCATAATCCATGGATAGTGGAAGCTATGTGATTCGTTTGTGCAAATAAAATCATTTTTTGTTAAAAATAATGATATCTTTGTAAGTTAAAGGTAAAAATATGGTTAGAAAAGTATCAAAGAAGGAAATAGAGGAATCTGCAAAAATGGCAGAACCAAAGACAGATCTGGAAATAATCACTGATGCAATGCTTGAAAAAAAGGCTAAAGGAGTATGTGCATTGGACCTGCGAGGCATTGGAACAGGCATTTGTGATCATTTTGTTATCTGCAACGCAGATTCTGGCACGAATGTTATAGCAATAGCCGACAATATAGAGGAGCAGATGCTTGTCAAGGCGGGAAGGAAACTCGTAAGACAGCAGGGAAGGGAGAATGCCGTATGGATCATTCTGGATTACACCGACATTGTAATCCACATATTCCAGACAGAATACCGCGAATTCTATCGTCTGGAAGAACTCTGGGCTGACGCTCCAATACAGAAGTTCGAAGATGATTAACAATCTAAAGTTATTGCAATGGATTTAAAGAAAAACAACGGAAAAGAAAGAAGGGGTTTCAATCTGGCTTGGATTTACGTTCCTATCCTCCTTTTCCTTTTATACCAGCTGTTCATGGGAACCAACGGTGGTGACCCTGTGCAGACCGAGTGGACCGACGTGAAGGAAAGGATCATTCCTTCAGGCGATGTAAAATCAATATGCTTCTACACGAATTCCCGCAAGGCGGAAATCACGCTCAAGAAGGAAAGTCTTGAGAAATACAAGAATTATTTCGGTGGAAAGACACCGGAATACGGACCTCATTTCTTCTTCAAGGTATCGGAGAATTTCAATTTCGAGGACAAGCTCGATGAAGCCAGAGAGGCTCTTCCTGTTGACAACAGATTCAAGATTGAGATAAGCGAGGAAGCCAATTACTGGAAATACGTTGACTGGCTCATATTCCCGGTTATTCTTCTGGTTTTCTGGTTCCTGATGTTCAGAGGATTCTCGAAGAGCGCGGGCGGCGGTCCCGGCGGAGTGTTCAACGTTGGCAAATCAAAGGCCAAGGTATTTGACAAGGACTCGCTCAACAAGGTCACATTCAAGGATGTAGCCGGTCTCGAAGAGGCAAAGGTGGAAGTCATGGAAATAGTAGACTTCCTCAAGAACCCTGCAAAATATACCGCACTTGGCGGTAAGATTCCAAAGGGCGCACTGCTTGTAGGCCCTCCGGGCACAGGCAAGACCCTGCTCGCAAAAGCTGTTGCAGGTGAGGCTGATGTTCCTTTCTTCTCAATTTCAGGTTCAGATTTCGTTGAGATGTTCGTTGGAGTTGGTGCATCTAGGGTGAGGGACCTTTTCCAGCAGGCAAAGGAGAAGGCTCCATGCATTGTGTTCATAGACGAGATTGATGCCGTTGGAAGGGCAAGGAGCAAGAATGTTGGCTTCTCTTCAAACGATGAGCGCGAGAACACATTGAACCAGCTTCTTACCGAGATGGACGGTTTCGGAACAAATTCAGGCGTTATCATACTTGCCGCCACAAACCGTGCCGACATACTTGACAAGGCCCTTATGAGAGCCGGCAGGTTCGACCGCCAGATTTACGTTGACCTTCCTGAACTGAAGGACCGTGAGGCAATATTCGACGTTCACTTGAAGAACCTCAAGCTTGACCCGAATCTCGACCGTTCCTTCCTTGCAAAGCATACACCTGGATTCTCAGGAGCTGACATTGCCAATGTCTGCAATGAAGCCGCTCTGATTGCCGCCAGAAGGAACAAGACCCTCATAGAAAAGCAGGATTTCCTTGATGCTGTTGACAGAATCATAGGAGGTCTCGAGAAGAAGAGCAGAATATTCAAACCTGAGGAGAAGAAAACCACTGCATACCACGAGGCGGGCCATGCTGTTGTAAGCTGGTTCCTCAAGAATGCGGACCCTGTGTTCAAGGTAACCATCATTCCAAGAGGAGTTTCTCTCGGAGCAACCTGGTATCTCCCTGAAGAAAGGCTTCTGAGCACCAAGGAACAGCTTCTGGAGGAGATGGCATCACTGATGGGCGGCCGCGCAGCGGAGGAAATAATCAACGGCACCATTGCCACCGGAGCATTGAATGACCTGGAAAGAGCAACCAAGCTTGCTTACGCAATGGTAACATATTATGGCATGAGCGAAAAGATAGGCCATCTCTCATACTATGATTCACAGCAGATGCCAATGTATGATAAGCCATACAGCGAGCAGACTGCACAGCTGATAGACTCGGAAGCGAAACTTCTTCTGAACAAGGCGCACGAAACCGCACTCTCAATCATCAGGGAGCACATGGACGGTTTCGTTGAACTGGCCGAGCTGCTTATCAGCCGCGAAGTCATATTCGGCGAGGATCTCGAACGCATTTTCGGGCCTAGAGCAGTTGACGCTGCGGCAGATGAGGCAGAAACCGTGGCCGAGGAGATTGCCGATGAATCCGCTGAAGAAACAGTTAAAGATGAACCTGAAAAACAGGAGACGAAATAATGGGTAATTCAAAGGAGTTGGTTGTCAGGACAATAAGCGGCTCAGCATTCGTGCTGGCAGTCATTATTTGCTGCCTTTGCAGTCATTGGACCGTTTTTGCAATGACATTCATCTTCATGACAATGCTTCTTTGGGAATTCACGCATCTGGCCGGAACAAGGAAGCTGCAGAGGATTCTTGTTTTCACGACCTGCTGCACACTTCTGGTTGCGTATTTCCTGTACACCTGGGACATTATTGAAGCCGGATGGCTGCTGGTCCCTGTGTTCCCGCTATGTGCTCTGATTGTTTCAAACCTGTTCGTAAGCGGATACAATGTTCACGATGGAAAGCCTAACGGCTTTGATTCAATAGGTTATGAATTCATGGCTATTGCCTATATTGCCGTTCCATCAATGCTTGTATGCAATGCCGTTACAATGAATTACGGTTTCAGCGGTTATTTTCTGCTGAGCCTGTTCATAATGCTCTGGAGCTGCGACGTTGGAGCGTACTGCATAGGAACCGCTTTCGGACAGAAAAAGACGTCAAGGAAATTGTTCCCAAGCGTTTCGCCAAAGAAATCCTGGGCTGGATTCTGGGGCGGTGTTGCCTGCACTGTGATTGCCGCAATCATATTATGGAAGTGCAGCATGCTGGAGACCAAGCTTGTTTACTCAATATTGATTTCACTTGTGGTTGCTGTTGGAGCAATCTTCGGCGATCTGGTTGAATCACAGCTCAAACGCAATTTCGGTGTCAAGGATTCAAGCCATATAATACCGGGGCACGGAGGAATGCTCGACCGCCTGGACGGCTCACTGATTGCATTCCCCGCCGCAATTGCCCTGGCAATCCTGCTTGGAATCATATAAAAAGAAAAAGGAGATAAATTATGCATATACACAGAGAAGGTTACCGTATCATAGCCACCACATTTGCCATAGCAGCCGTTGTTGTTGCTCTGGCATACCTTATCATAGGCAACACAACGGCCAGCCACATAATAGCAGCCATAGGACTGCTTGTCTTTCTGATTATCGTACGATTCTTCCGTTGTCCTAACAGGGTGGCCACATTGGGCGACAACTTGGTGATTGCAGCAGCGGACGGCAAGATTGTGAGAGTCAAGAAAGTCAAGGAGAACGAATTCATCAAAGGCGAATGTATTCAGGTATCCACTTTCATGAGCATCTTCAATGTGCATGCGAACTACTTCCCTGTAGGAGGAACCATAGTTTACTCCAAGTACCACGACGGCAAATATCTTGTAGCCTTCCACTCCAAGTCATCCGAGAAGAATGAAAGGACATCCATTGCAGTCAAATGCTCCAACGGAGACAATGTACTTTTCAGACAGATTGCCGGCTACATAGCAAGAAGGGTTGTTTATTATGCCAAGGAAGGCGAACATGCCAACCAGTGCAGCGAGCTGGGTTTCATCAAATTCGGTTCAAGGCTTGACATATTCCTTCCTCTTGACGCAAAGATAATGGTAAAAAAAGGGCAGACTGTAAAAGCCTGCCGTACCGTTATTGCCGAACTTCCTGAAAGGAATAACGCCTAGGATATCTTCTTCAGGGCCTGGTCCATCTTTTCCTGCATCTTCCTTGCAGCTGCAGCTGCAGCGCTTGCGAAATCATCATCCTTTGAAGCATATATGATTCCTCTGGAAGAATTGACCAGAAGGCCGCAGTGTGCGTTCATTCCGGCCTCAGCAACCTCTTCAACCGTTCCGCCCTGTGCCCCTACACCTGGAACAAGGAAGAAATGTTCAGGACAGAAATTCCTTATTTCCTTGAGTTTCTCAGGTCTTGTGGCTCCAACCACGAACATCAGGTTATCCACATTGCCCCAGGTGCATGCGGTTTCTATCACCTGCCTGTACAATGGTTTTGCATTCGCCAGTTCCAGCTGCTCGAAATCATCCGCGCTTTTATTGGAAGTGAGGGCAAGCACAACAGCCCATTTGCCCTCCTTTCCAAGGAACGGTTCCACACTGTCCTTTCCCATATAAGGAGAAAGTGTTACAGCGTCACAGTCGTATGCATTGAAGAAGCTTTCAGCATACCTTGCGGCGGTGTTTCCTATATCGCCTCGTTTAGCGTCTGCAATCACAAGGATATCAGGGTAATTCTTCTTTATGTATTCCACTGTCATCTCAAACTGCCGGATGCCCTTGCTTCCGTATGCCTCATAGAATGCCAGGTTGGGTTTGTATGCAACCGCATAAGGAGCGGTGGCATCAACTATCGCCTTGTTGAAAGAGAAGAGAGGGAACTCCTCCCCCAGCAGTGACTGCGGAATGAGCTTGAGGTCGGTGTCCAGTCCAATGCAGAGGAAGCTCCTCTTTTCAAGTATCTTTTCAAATAGCTGTTTGCTGTTCATATCAGTAATTCAAATAAAATTCTACAATTGATTCCATTCCGCCGAACAACTGCGTGAGCAGATAGCTCTCGTTCGGCGAATGTATTGTATCCCTTTCCAGTCCGAAGCCCATAAGGAGCGGATCCGCACCAAGAATCTGCTGCATCTTTGCAAGTATGGCAATGCTTCCGCCTCCACGGCTTGGAACAGGCTTGATTCCATAAACTTTCTCTATGGCCTTCTCGGCTGCCTTGTATGCCTTTGATGACACAGGAATCAGGAAACCGCTTCCGCCTTCAAGGGCCTCAACAGTGACCTTGACTCCCTTTGGAGCTATTGAGAGGAAATGCTTCTCGAATTTCTGAGCGATTTCTGCAGGGCTCTGGTTCGGGACGAGTCTCATTGATATCTTTGCGTGAGCCAGACTTGGAAGCACCGTCTTGGCTCCCTTGCCTGTATATCCTCCCCAGATTCCACAAACGTCAAGGCAAGGACGGATTCCGGTACGCTCGAGAGTGGTGAAACCTTCCTCTCCGAACACTTCCTCAACATCTATATGCTTCTTGTATTCCTCAAGGTTGAAAGGCGCGCGTGCAAACATTGCCCTTTCCTCTGCGGTAAGTTCAACAACATTGTCATAGAATCCGCCAACGGTGATTCTTCCGTGGTCATCTATGAGAGAACCTATCATCTTGCAGAGAGTGTTGATAGGATTGAGGATTGCGCCTCCGAAATGACCTGAATGCAGGTCCTTGTCAGCTCCCTGAACCGTTACATTGAAATATGCGAGGCCTCTCATACCAACATTGATTGATGGAATCTTCTCGTCAATCATTGTTGTATCTGAAACCAGTATTATGTTGCAGGCAAGCAATTCCTTGTTCTGCTCAACCCATTCCGCCAGTGAGGATGATCCTATCTCCTCCTCTCCCTCGAATATGAATTTCACGTTGTACTTGAGCAGGCCTCTGGCATTCAGGAACTCGAATGCCTTCAAATGCATGAAGAGCTGTCCCTTGTCGTCATTGGCGCCACGGCCATAAATGGCTCCGTCCCTGATTTCAGGCTCGAAAGGATCCGATTTCCAAAGTTCTATTGGGTCCACAGGCTGAACATCATAGTGTCCGTAAACCAGAATGGTTTCTGCTGAAGGGTCAACTGTCTTCTGTGCGAACACTACAGGATTGCCTGCGGTAGGATAAACATCCGCCGTATCGGCACCGGCTTCCAGCAGAAGTTCAACCAGTCTTGCGGCACATTTGTGAATATCGTCCTTATGCTCGGCCTGAGCACTTACGGAAGGAATCCTTATCAATGAAAAGAGTTCATTGAAGAATCTGTCCTTGTTCTGTTCTATATACTGTTTCATAATTGTAGATTTCCAGTGAATTTAGCAACTTTTTCCTTGGCGTAATCAAGTGTTACGGTGAATGTCTTCTTCCTTTCCGATGGTATGGAGTACATTGCGTCAAGCATTATGGCCTCGCATATTGAGCGGAGTCCTCTGGCGCCCAGCTTGTATTCAATAGCCGTATCAACAATGAATTCAAGCACATCGTCCTTTATTTCGAGTTTCACTCCATCCATTGCGAACAACTGCTCGTACTGTTTCACCAAAGCGTTCTTAGGTTTGGTAAGGATATCGAGCAAGGCCTCTTTGGTGAGCGGATGCAGGTATGTCACGACTGGCAGACGGCCCACGATTTCAGGTATCAGACCGTATGCGCGCAGATCCTGGGGAGCAACATACTGAAGAAGGTCATCCTTGTCTATGCGTTCCACCTTTTTCTGAGCGCCATATCCAACCACCTGGGTATTGAGTCTTGAGGCAATCTTCCTTTCTATTCCCTCGAACGCACCTCCGCAGATGAACAGTATGTTCCTGGTATCAACCTCAACGAACTTCTGCTCGGGATGCTTGCGGCCGCCCTGTGGCGGAACATTTACAATGCTTCCCTCAAGGAGCTTGAGCATTGCCTGCTGCACTCCCTCACCAGATACGTCACGGGTGATGGAAGGGTTGTCGCTCTTGCGGGCTATCTTGTCTATCTCGTCAATGAAAACGATTCCGTGCTGTGCCGCCTCAACATTGTAATCGGCAGCCTGTAGCAGTCTGGTAAGTATTGACTCCACGTCCTCGCCAACATATCCGGCCTCTGTAAGCACGGTTGCGTCAACGATTGTGAAAGGCACGTTGAGCATCCTTGCTATTGTACGTGCAAGAAGAGTCTTTCCTGTTCCGGTAGGACCCACCAGAAGCATGTTGGATTTTTCAAGTTCAAGATCCTTTGCATCAGGATTCTCGCGGAACCATTTCAACCTCTTGTAGTGATTGTAAACGGCAACGGAAATGAACTTCTTGGCCTCGTCCTGCCCTATCACGTATTCGTCAAGGAATGCTGTTATCTCCTTTGGCTTGAGCAGTTTTTCCTTGCCAGCCTTCGCTCCTGCAGCCTGAGTTGCCTTGCTTCCCTCGCTCCCGCCTGAATGCTCCTTGCCGAAAGGTATTCCATATTGTTTGAAAACACCTTCGAGATAATAATAGGAAGATTCAACGCAGTCACTGCATATATAGCATCCGTTGCCGGAAAGCATCATCGGGACTTCATCCTCCTGCCTTCCACATAGCATGCAGCATTTCCTGTCCTTCTTGGAATTTGCCATCGCAGTAGAAAAATATGAATGAATTATTTGGCCTTTCCTGAAAGAATATCATCAATCATGCCGTACTCCTTTGCCATGCGGGCGGTCATCCAGTGGTCACGGTCGGCGTCCTTGACTATCTGCTCGTAGCTCTGCCCGGAGTGCTTTGAGAGTATCTCGTAAAGTTCCTGCTTGAGGGCAAGTATCTCACGGGCCGTGATCTCAATGTCGGATGCCTGGCCCTCGGCCCCGCCGAGAGGCTGGTGAATCATCACCCTTGAGTGAGGGAGCGCCTTGCGCATTCCCTTGTGACCTGCTGCAAGAAGCACTGAGGCCATTGAAGCCGCCAGTCCTGTGCAGATGGTTGCAACCTTAGGCTCTATTATCTGCATTGTGTCATAAATGCCAAGGCCGGCATATACGCTGCCGCCCGGTGAGTTGATATAGAGCTGGATGTCAGCCTTTGGGTCCGTTGACTCAAGGAAAAGGAGCTGCGCCTGTATGATGTTTGCCACGTCGTCTGAAATCGGAACTCCAAGGAAGATGATTCTGTCCATCATAAGACGTGAAAAGACATCCATGACAGCAACGTTCATCTGTCTTTCCTCAATGATCGAAGGGTTGATGTAATTGTTCTGGACAGATTTGAATCTGTGCAGATTGAGGGAACTGATTCCGCAGTTCCCCATTGCAAATTTCTCGAATTCAGTTACCATGGCCATATCAGTTTCAGTATATAATAAAAGGAGAGAAAGTCCTTTTGCAGTTCCCCGGAGGCGCTGCGGGCTTGTCTCCCCTTTGAATTTGTCAAGTATTAGTTGTTCAGCTTGCTGATTTCGCTGAAAGCAATCTCCTTTGGCTCGAGAGTGATCTTCTCCTTGATGAATGCAATCACCATGTCCTCCTCGCTCTTCTCATAGATTCTGCGACCCTCGCGCTCGTTGTTGAGAAGTGTCTGAGCGTAGCTTGTAAGCTGCTCCTCAGGAACGTTGGTCATGCCGTACATTGCAAACTGATATGAAGCAATCTTCTTTGCAGCCTCGAGAACCTTTTCGTCTGTAAGCTCAAGATTGTTCTCCTTCATGATCTTCTCGCGGATGATCTGCCAGCGGAAATCCTTGAGGAACAAATCGAACTCCTTGTCAATGTCCTCCATTGTAACCTTGCCCTGGTTCATGGCAAAGAGCCACTTCTTCATGAACTGCTCAGGAACCTTTATGTCTGTTCTCTTGATGAGATATTCCTTTACATCCTGGGTGAATCTGTAATCGCTCTCAATCACGTACTCGCTCTTGAGCTGCTCGGCAATCTTTGCCTTTGCCTCGTCTGCGTTCTTTACAGCGCCCTCACCGAAAGCCTTGTTGTAGAACTCCTCGTTCTCAACTGCAGGAACGAAAGTCTTGACTTCCTTGATTGTGAAGTTGTAAACAGGAGCAACATTCGCAAGCTCCTCCTTCTTTACGTGAAGCATTGCTGCGCGGTCTGTCTCGTTTGTGAACACCTCGTTAACATTAACGTCAAAGCTGTCACCGGCCTTCTTGCCAATGAACAGAGCCTTGCTCTCATCGCTCATGTTCCTGAGGGTAACGTATGTGCCCTCTACCTTGTTCTCACCTGCAACCAGGTCAGCAACTATGAAATCCTCCTCTGAAGAAACAGCCTCGGTAGCGTCGAGCTTGCCGTACTGCTTCAGAAGATTCTCCTTTCTCTTCTCGATTTCCTCATCCTCCACCTTGATGGTATAGCTTACAACCTTGTCGTCGGCTGAAATCTTTGCATCGAACTCAGGAGCCAGAGCAACGTCGAATACGAACTCAAAGGTATTGTCGTTAACCCAGTCAATCTCCTTTGTTTTCTCCTCATTTGGAAGAGGTTCTCCAAGGATGCTGAGCTTGTTATCCTTTACATATCCTGTCAACTGCTCCTGGATGAGCTCATTAACTGCGTCAACCAATGCAGAACCGCCGTGGATCTTCTTGATTATGCCCATAGGAGCCATACCCTTTCTGAAGCCCCTGATGTCGGCTGTTTTGCGGAAAGCCCTCAGGGCCTTGTCAACTTTCTCGTTGCAATCTTCTCTCTCAATGCTAAGATGCAGTTCAAATGTAAGATTATCAATCTCCTGCTTTGTAATATTCATTGTTGTAACTTATTAATATTTTGTTATTATTTTTCTCTATTTCTACTGCGATGGGCACAGTAAATACTTCAAATTATCAACCAGTGCCATGCTGCGGGACCTGTCCTTGTTCAGACACAACCGCAACACTTCGCATAAAGTTTGCAAAGGTAACAAAAGCGCAGAACAATTGCAACTTAGGATTGCTCAATAGACAAAGGAGCACTTCAGACCCTGATGGTCCTCAACAAGCCTGTCCCAGACAGCAGGCCGTTCAGAGCCGGAAAGCGGTTTAGGGAAGTAGAAGTCGTCCTGGAAGAGCGAGGCCTGTGCGCCATCGCTGTGGAAAGAAAGGACAGTGTAGCCGTTGTCTCCCCAGGAGCCTGTAGTAGGAAGGCAGAGGGTTCTCAGAATGCGGGGGGCCTTCCAGTTCTGCTCTATCCAGTCCGTCTGCCACTTGTGATTGTGGCCGTGGATGTACCCTGCGCATAGCGGATTGTCTGCCAGAAGCCTGCCGATTCCAAGATCTGCCAGCGGATGATGCGCGGCAACAAAGAACGGCCTGCTACACTTCTCAATCGTGGATTTCAGCCATTCCAGTTGTGGCCCGTCAAGCTCGCCATCAGCAATCCAGGTGCTTGTGTCCGCACCCTGCTTCAGGGAATCCAGCAGAACGATATCGGCAAAACGCCCGTTGACAACACCGGCCAGTCTGCCAGGCACAGGAGAAGCGGACATGAATTCCGGGAAAATTTGAGAAAACTCCTCGCGGCGGTCGTGATTGCCAAGGCACAGATGCAGACCGATACCTGCTTCAAGGATTGGAGAAAGCAGTTCACGCACACACTCATAATCCTCCACCCTGCCAGTGCGATAAGCCAGATCACCCAGCACAATCACCTTGTCGGGCCTGATTTCCAGAATCCTTGCCACCCTTGCCCTGAGTTTCTCCTCAGTAATGCCGCCCCTGCAGACGTGAAGGTCCGAGAGAAAGACATAGGTCTGAGCGTTTCCCGCCTGAATGTCTTCCAGGCCTGCACCGTTCAGCAAATCCGCCCTGCACGCCCTTTCAGCACCTAATCCTGCGTGGTCAGTGCTGTGCCAACGTCCATGAAGCACACCTGCGCCGCCAGCCACCAGTTTTGCAGGCAGCATTCCCGCTGCACACGCTCCCAGAAATTTTCCCAAAAAGCCTCTCCTGTTCATAGTATCTTACTGTTTATGATTTGTTCTTTCCACCGGCGATAGTTTCACTATCCCCACCCCGGACTGTCCGAAAAGTCGATTTTCACAAGTGAAACCGTCCTTACGCAGTGCTCTATTAGGGTAGAAATCCGAAAATTGTCACTTGTCGGACAGTCTCCCCCACTGCAAAGATAAGGATAATCGCTCTGGCAAGGTGATTTCTCTTCCGGAAATCTTTCTCTTCCTGCCGAAAGACCGCCCTCATTGCGGAAGGTTTCCCATTTTTGCATAGACCTTCCGCACTCACTTTTCTTACTATGCTGCAAATAAGACACTTACCTTTCTTCACCGGGGAAGGTCTCTGCAA
>JAGHUC010000123.1 GCA_018065035.1 Candidatus Egerieousia equi
ACAGGCATTCCCTTGAAACTGTATTCCTCAATGAGATACGGACGGCTCATCTTTCCATCAGCTGCAATGGCATTGTAGAAGGTAAGAGTCTGCAGAGGAGTGAGCAGGGTGGAGTAGCCTATTGCCATTGAAGGCAATGATGAAACGCTCCATATCTTTTCTTCCGGAGAGTGAATGGTTGAACGGGCCTCACCTTTTATTGCAAGGTCGTACTTCGCGCCAACTTTCATGTTCTTTATTCTGTTGACGAAACGGCTTGGATTGCCGGCATAGTTCTCTGCGGCAAGTTTTGCAAATACTATGTTTGAGGACTGTTCAAGAGCTTTCTGAACGGTACAAGGACCTATATAATGAGTATCGTGGAATTTCTGCTTGCCATACGCCCACACACCCGTGCCGGGATTGACCGGCGTTTCAAGAGTTACAAGCTTGTCTTCAAGAAGACAGGTGAGTGTTATGGCCTTGAATACAGATCCGGGCTCACCTGGATGCATGATGGCATAATTGTAAATTTCATCGAATTCACCCTTGCTGTTCCTTTTGAGATTCACCATGGCCCTGATGGCTCCGGTCTCAACTTCCATGACTATTGCAGTGGCTCCTTCCAGCTGTTCTGTTATCTGCAGCTGCTCCAGAAGGGCCTTGTGGGCAGCTTCCTGGAAATCTATATTGATGGTGGTCCTGATGTCCATTCCATCAACAGGCTTCTTGTTGCGTGCATCATCAACAGGGATCCACTCTCCACCAACGTATCTCTGGACCTTCTGCAGGCCTGTTTCTCCTTTGAGAATGGAATCGCAGCTGATTTCAAGACCTGTGCCTACATTCTCCTGATTGATGGAGCCTATCAGACGCTTTGCTAGGTTCCCGTAAGGTTGTATTCTTTTATAATAGTCTTCAACAATCAGACCGCTGTATTTCCTTCCTTTATTGAAGAACGGGAATGATTTCAGTCTGATAAGATCTGTATAGTCAATGAGCACCTTGCTGACCCTTTTATACTGGTTCAGCTTTTTCCTGCTTCTTTCCGTAACAAGCATTTTCTTGTATTCTGCGGCGCTTTTGTCCTTGAAAAGAGCCGCCAGGCTGTCCGAAGCGGCATCAGCATATTTGCATAGCGTATCAGGGTCAATGATGGAAAAGTCCATTCTGATCTCGTAATAAGGCACTGATGTTGCCATAGGCCTGCCGTCGGTGGCAAGGATGTCGCCACGCATGGATTCAACGTCCTTGAACCTGTATGCTATTTCGTTGGAGCCTTTCTCAGGAGGTTTTATGAATTGCAGATATACAATCCTGCCTATTGCTATTATCATTAGCAGCAGGAATCCCCAGAAGATAAAGACCAGTCTGTTGAAATTGATTTTTTCCATATCTTCCGTTGTTATTTCACTGCCTGTATATGTGCGGCAGGCTTTTTGGGCTGCTGTATCCTTGATTCCATTGATGAAAGCCTTTCCTTGACCTCTTCCCTTTTGCTTTCAAACTGAAGCCTTGCCATCTTGCTCCTGTAGTCAGCCTTCAGGTTCACAAGCTCGTTGCTGCAGTGGATCTGCTTGAGCCTTGTATTGGCAACAGCAATGTTCAGACTGATGCACAGCACAAGAAGAGCAAAGACATAGAATATGAAAACCCTGTTGCCTTTCTCAAAAACTCCTTTGAGGAATTTGCCGTCAAAAATTGAAAATATGCTTTTAACTCCCATCTTCCAAGTCAAATCTTTTCAGCCACTCTCAGCTTGGCGCTTCTGCTTCTCGTATTCGCAGATATCTCCGCCTCCGAAGGAACCACTGGCTTTCTTGTAACAAGTTTGAAAGGACACTCAATCCTGCCGTAAAAATCCTTCTTGACCTCACCCTGCACATTCCCGCACTTGAGGAAATTCTTCACCATCCTGTCCTCCAGTGAATGATAGGTGATGATCGAGAGCCTTCCGCCGCTTTTCAATGATTCCATGGCCCCCTGGAGAAAATACTCCAGAGACCTCATCTCGTCATTCACCTCTATCCTCAGGGCCTGAAACAGCTTTGCCAGGAACTTATGCTCTGTCTGGGTATTATAAAACTGCTTTACAGCGATAGCCAGGTCCGCCGTTGTCTCTATTCTCCTCTTTTCCCTTGCCTTGATTACAGCCGCCGCAACTCTTCCCGGGCTGTCCACTTCACCGTAAGTGCCGAATATGTATTCCAGTTCCTCCTGTGACCTTTCATTCACCACTGAAGCGGCATTCTTGCCTGCAAGCCTGTTCATTCTCATGTCAAGCGGAGCATCATATCTGAATGAAAAGCCTCTCTCCCCAATGTCAAACTGGTGTGAGGATACACCCAGATCCGCCAGAATGCCGTCCGCAAGGGGCTGGCCATTATAGCAGAGGAAGTTCTTGATGAAACGGAAATTGTTGTGTATCAGACAGAAACTCGGGGACTTTGCATTTCCCTGGGCGTTGAAGTTGTCTATTGCATCCGCATCCTTGTCAAATGCGAACAGTTTTCCGTTTTCACCGAGCCTGGAGAGAATCTCACGGCTGTGTCCGCCGCCGCCGTATGTAGCATCGGCATAAACACCATTGCTTTTGATATCCAACGCATCAACGCTTTCCTTCAGCAGGACCGGAACATGATAGGATTGCACTTGAACAGTCATTATGCAAACCTCCCTATGCTAATATCTTTTCGGCCAAGGCCTCGTATGCTTCTTCACTTAAGGCAGTAAGAGAATATTTTTCCTTTGACCAAAGTTCAATCTTATGGTCGGAACCTACGAATACAACTTCTTTGGATGACTGATCTATGCCAACTTGCCGTAGCATTTCCGCAGGCAGGCTTATTCTGCTCAGGCCGCTTGAAGGCTCAACGATTGCTCTCCCCCTCATGTATTCCCTCCAGAAAGCCGCATGCTCCTTGTTGTAAAGGTTGAGACGCTGCTTTACTCTTCCAGATTCCTCCTCCCATTGTTCCTGAGTGAAAATCTCAATGCAGCAGGCATACAGGTCCTTCTTGGCAACAAGGCATATCTTGCATCCTTCAGGGAACAAAGCCCTGAAAGATGCAGGAAATACCAATCTCCCCTTGTCATCCAATCTGCTTGTATATTCTCCAATAAACCTTATCATTATTCCAATGACTTGATGTGCAAAATTAAGCAAATCTTTCCATAATTTTCCAAATTTTTCCACAATTTTCCACAAATATTTTTTGGCAAAAAAAATCGGCCTCAGAAGTGATTCTGAAGCCGATATGAAATATCAGGTAAAAGGTCTAGAGGAAAGAGTATTTGCTTCCGAGCTCCATCATCTGTGCCAGATAGTCATTGGTGTAAACAACTTCGTAGTCCACAATCTCCCCGTTCTTCTCAACAGGCCTGATGGTAGGGTTTATGAAACCCTTGTAAGGCTTGATCTCGAGTGATGCATATCTTTCACGTACCTCTTTGTGAAGTTCAGGGTCAATGTTGATTGCATATGTCTCAACAAGGTTCTTTCCTGCCTGATAGTCACCTTCGGACTTTATTCTCTGGATTTCTGCGAGGAGCTTTCCGAACAGCTCACGCAGCGCTTCATAATTGTTGATGACAAAGTATCTTTTGCCATCACGGAATCTTTGCTCTATGACATCCTCCTTTGCGCCTGTCACACTGGCCAGACCGTTTTCATAGCACCATTGAGCAATGAGTTTGCGGTCCTGCATGTGTGATTCAGTGTTTGGTCTTCCAAGTTCAACCCTGGCGAACTGTGTGAACAGTCCGTTAACCATCTGGCCCAGATATTCAGCCTTGTAAGCGTCTGCATCAGGGACAATGCCAAGTTCAACCATCTTTGGATCTGCGAGATAGTAGAGTCCGAAAAGGTCCGCTCTGGCCTCCTCGAGTGTGGAGTTGTATTCACCCAGTGCGTTTGGTGAAACACCAGGAAGCAACTGGCCTGAACCGTGACCGAGGCATTCATGAAGGTCTGTGTGGAGGTCACTTGTTATGTTCTTGTATTTCTTGAGCATGGCTATGTCATTCTCGTCCCAGTAGAACTCGTTGGTCACGCTCTTTGGATTTTCATCAGCAGCCTTGTTGTATGCATCCGTGATGTTTGCAATAGTAACTGATTTCGAACCATATTCCTTTCTTATCCAGTTGGAGTTTGGAAGGTTGATTCCAATAGGGGTTGCAGGGAAACACTCGCCGCCTATGCATGCAACAGTAATGACCTTTGCACTTACGCCCTTTACTTCCTTTTTCTTGAATTCAGGATTTATCGGGGAATTGTCCTCGAACCACTGGGCGTTTGCACTGATGATCTCGGTTCTGCGTGATGCCTCAACATCCTTGAAGTTCACCGATGACTCCCAGGCCGCCTTTCTTCCCATAGGGTCGCAATAGTCCTCAATGAAGCCGTTCACAAAATCAACTATCGAGAGTGTATCCTGAACCCAGGTGATATTGTACTGGTCCCACATCTGGAGAGAGCCTGTGGTGTAGTATTCAACAAGTTCTGAAATGGCTTTGCGCTGCATGTCGTTCTGTGCATGCTCCTTTGCCTTCTCAAGATGGGAGATGATGGCGTTTATGGCATTGCCGTAAAGTCCGTTGCTGCAGTAAACCTGTTCAACAATCTTTCCGTCAACTTTTGCAAGCCTGCTGTTGAGTCCGTAGGCAACAGGCCTCTCATCCTTCGGATCCTCCATCTTTGCATAGAACTCCTCGGCCTCTTTCTTGGAGATGCTTCCATCATAAAGGTTTGTGGCTGAAGCAAGGAGTATGTCCTTGTCGGAATTAGGATATCTCCTGTGAAGGTAGGTTTCAGGATTGTAGATGACATCAAGAAGTTCCTCTGCGCTCAGTTCGTTCCCCTGATATGAGCAGTTTTCTGAAGGCTGCGCCTGATAGTTGATGCCATCGAGCAGTGCTTCAAAATACTCCTTCGAGCATTCAGGGAAGAATTTGTCCTCTGAATAATGGTGGTGTATTCCGCTGCTGAAGAAGACTCTCTTGGCATATACCATGAATTTGTCCCATTCAGGGTCATTTTCCTTGTCGGGGTTTGCTTCAATTATGGCCTCAAGGGTCTTTCTGATTTTGATGTTGTATTTGAAATTCTGGTCAAAGAGAATGTCGCGGCCGCATTTTGCAGCTTCGCTCAATTCGTAGATATATGCTTTCTGGTCAAGTGAAAGGGAGTCCCATCCCGGAATGCGGTACCTTAGAATCTGCAGATCGGCAAACTGGTCCACACTGTACTTGAACTCCTCCGCTTCGTTGCATTTCTGTTGGCAACTGCAAGCTAAAACGGCAATGCCGCAGGCTAATGTCATGGTTTTGATAAGATTCATTTTTGTTCTGTTTCTGTTTATAGTTTGCAAAGATAGATATTTTAATGTTAAATTTGTAAGTTTATAATTCATTGGTATGTCAAAAGGTATAGCAACCATATTGTTACTTATTGTCTCGAATGTACTCATGCTTTTTGCCTGGTACGGTCAGTTGAAATTCAATTTCAAGGGCATGTTCCCAAAACTGGGAATATTCGGAGTGATACTCATCAGCTGGATGATAGCTTTCTTTGAGTATTGTTTCATGATACCTGCAAACAAGCTTGGGCATGTGAGTAATGGAGGTCCTTTTTCACTTTTCCAGCTCAAGATAATACAGGAGGCAACAACTCTCATAGTATTCGTGGTGTTCTCCGTGCTGCTGTTCAAGAGCGAGCCTTTGAAACTGAACCATCTGTTCGCCTGCATCTTCATAATGCTGGCCGTGTATTGTGTGTTCAAATAAAATGTTGAGTATGAAGAGAGGATTATTCGGAACATATTTTGTCTTGCTTGCTCTTGTGGCCTTTGCGGCGGTTTCCTGCGAAGCCGTGGTTGGTGAGGAGAAGGAGTTTGAGACCAAGGAGAAGACAGTTCTTGTTTATATTGCCGGCAATAACAGTCTGGCCTCTCACGCCCTTGAAAACATAGAGCAGATGAAGAAGGGTTATATTCCTGACAAGGACGGCAATATTGTCATTTACAGCCATGTGGCCGAGGACCCCGACCATCCTGTGCTCATTCACCTAAGACAGACTGAAGGACAGCCGGTTCTTGACACAGTATATAAATTCCCATATCAGAGTTCCGTGGCTACCGAGTCATTGACAAGTGCAATGAAGGTTACTCAAACCATGTTTCCTGCAGATGAGATGTCACTGATTCTGTGGTCCCATGGCCTTGGCTGGGTTCCTGTGGGATATTTTGCCGATTCACCTTCTCCCGACGATGATCTATATGGCGAAAACTTCGCCTCGGTCATTCATGAACGTATGCCCAATTCCTATTTCGGTCACGATTACATAGGGGATTCCCTCAATGTTCCCGGAATGGAGGTCACCGCCTTGGCCAAGGCAATCCCGTATGAACTCGAGTTCCTGATTTTCGATGCATGCAACATGGGGAACGTTGAGGTGGCTTATCAGTTGAGAAATAAAACGAAGTATGTGATATCATCTCCTACGGAAATTATGGGAACCGGCTTCCCCTATCATAAGATAATGAAGCATATCTTCAAGGAGAAGTCGGACTTGAAGGCGGTTGCGCAGGAGTATTACAATTATTACATGTATGAGTCAAGCAGCAGGTCAGGAACAATTTCACTTGTTGACTGTTCCAGACTGGGTGAACTTGCTGCTGTCACTGCAGACATATTCAATATCTACAGAGATGGAATCATATCATTGAAGAAATCCGGCATACAGACTTTTTCCACTTTCGGGAAGCACTGGTTCCATGATTTCGAGGACTTCATTAACCAACTTACAGCCGATGGGAAGAATCCTGCTCTGATTCAGGCTTTCAGACAGGCATTGGCAGAAGTCGTATTATACAAGGCTGCAACACCAACGTTCTCAGGCCAAGGTTCTACAATCACAATAGACCCCAACAGATATTGCGGTTTGAGCTCTTATATAACATGCCCTCATGATGAGGACATAAACAAATCTTATATAAAACTTGACTGGAACAAGGATGTGCAAATGATTGCGGAGGAGGAGAAATAGAAAATAATAAACAACACTCAACAATATGGATGCTTTTTATCAATTTCTCTCAGACATGGCCGACGTGCTGTGGTCATGGCCTACAATTATTCTGTTGCTTGGAACG
>JAGHUC010000111.1 GCA_018065035.1 Candidatus Egerieousia equi
GTATTCGTCCCAGCTCTTTATTTCCATATCATCGATAGGGGTGTTGCAGAAGGCGGTTATGAAAGCCGATGCAAGACGGCCGTTGGTAATGAGCGGAACGTTGAAGTCAACGGCGGCGCGTCTTACCTTGTATCCGTTTGTGAGCTCGATATGAGTGAGGTTCTTAGGTATGTTCACTACCATATCAATCTTGTGGCGGCTGATAAGATCAACTGCCTGTGGCTCGCAATCCTGCTCGTTTGGCCAGTAAGCTCTTGTTGCAGGAATATTGTTTTCTGTAAAGAAACGGAACGTTCCTGAAGTTGCATAAAGGTTGTAGCCCTTGCTTACAAGCAGTTTGGCTGCACCAAGCAATTCGGCCTTCTGCTTTGCATCACCTGTTGAGAACAGTATGTTCTTTTCAGGAATGCGGTAACCTACAGAAAGCATTGACTTAAGTATTGCCTCATTTGAATCGTCACCTATGCAGCCTACCTCACCGGTGGAAGCCATGTCAACACCGAGTACAGGGTCCGCTTTCTGAAGTCTGGAGAAGCTGAACTGCGAAGCCTTTACTCCAACATAGTCCAAATCGAAGGAGTTTTTCTCAGGAGCTTTCACCTCAAGACCGCACATAACCTTTGTTGCAAGCTCTATGAGGTTGATTTTCAGAACCTTTGAAGCAAATGGGAAGCTTCTTGAAGCCCTGAGGTTACACTCGATCACCTTTATGTCGTTCTCCTTTGCAAGGAACTGGATGTTGAAAGGGCCTGATATGTTGAGAGCCTGTGCAATCTTCCTTGCAACCTTCTTGATTCTGCGGGCTGTTTCAACGTACATCTTCTGAGCAGGGAACTGGATTGTTGCATCGCCAGAGTGAACGCCTGCGAATTCAATGTGCTCTGAAATTGCGTATGCCAGAACTTCACCGCCGCGGGCAACTGCATCGAACTCAATTTCCTTTGCGTGCTGTATGAACTCGCTCACTACAACAGGATGTTTCTTTGAAACGTTTGCTGCAAGCTGCAGGAACTGCTCAAGTTCGGTATTGTTCGAGCAGACGTTCATTGCCGCACCTGAAAGAACGTATGAAGGTCTTACCAGAACAGGGAAACCAACCTTGTCAACGAACTTGTAAACGTCCTCCATTGTGGTGAGCTCGCTCCAGCGTGGCTGGTCAACTCCAATGGTATCGAGGGTGGAGGAGAAGCGGTTGCGGTCCTCCGCATTGTCAATTGAATCGGCTGTTGTGCCAAGCAGATTGATGCCTGCCTTGTCGAGTCTGAGTGCCAGATTGTTAGGAATCTGACCACCTACTGAAACAATTACTCCATGAGGATTCTCGGCCTCGCAGATATCCATTACGCGCTCGAATGTGAGCTCGTCGAAATAGAGCCTGTCGCACATGTCGTAGTCCGTGGATACTGTTTCAGGGTTGTAGTTTATCATTACTCCCTGCCATCCGCATTTACGTATGGTATTGAGGGCGTTCACGCTGCACCAGTCGAACTCAACGCTGCTGCCTATTCTGTATGCACCGCTGCCAAGAACTATGATTGATTCCTTGCCTTCCTGTCCCGGAGCAACGGTTGCCTTGTCGGATACGCATCCGTTGTATGTAAGATAGAGGTAGTTCGCCTGTGCAGGATATTGTGCCGCCAGGGTGTCAATCTGCTTTACAACAGGAATGATTCCCATTGCCTTCCTTATCTTGCGCACATCGTGCATCATGACATCAGGGTCAACGTTCCCGCCTGCAAGCCTTGCAATCTGGAAATCGGAGAATCCCTGCTTCTTTGCCTTGAGCATGAGGTCGTAGCTTACGTTCTCAATACCCTTGCACTCAATGAGTTCGTTATTTGTCTTTACAATATGGTTCAGGCTGTGGAGGAACCATTTGTCAATCTTTGTGAGATCGTGTATCCTGTCTATTGTATAGCCTGCCTGAAGGGCTTTCGATATCACGAATATACGGTTGTCGGTAGGATCGCTCAGCGCCTTCTCAATGTCAGGAACCACTATCTCCTTGTTGGCAACGAATCCGTGAGCTCCCTGGCCTATCATTCTCAGACCTTTCTGAACTGCCTCCTCGAATGTTCTGCCTATAGCCATCACCTCACCAACGCTCTTCATGCTGCTGCCAATCTCACGGCTCACGCCATGGAACTTGGCCAGATCCCAGCGGGGAATCTTGCAGACAACATAGTCAATGGACGGTTCGAACATTGCAGGGGTGGTGCGGGTGATTGTGTTCTTGATTTCTGCAAGAGAGTAGCCCAGACCAATCTTTGCTGCAACGAATGCAAGAGGATAACCTGTTGCCTTTGAAGCAAGTGCGGAAGAACGGCTGAGTCTCGCGTTGATTTCAATCACTCTGTAGTCAACTCCTTCAGGAGAGTATGCGTACTGTATGTTGCACTCACCAACTATTCCTACGTGGCGTACAATCTTTATTGCAAGTTCGCGCAGATAACCGATTTCATCATTTGTAAGAGTCTGGCACGGAGCAACAACTATACTTTCACCGGTGTGAATTCCAAGCGGGTCAAAGTTCTCCATGTTGCAGACTGTAACGCAGTTGTCGTATGCGTCACGAACAACCTCGAACTCTATCTCCTTCCAGCCCTTGAGAGATTTCTCAACGAGCACCTGTGGTGAGAAGGTGAAGGATTTTGAAGCAAGGGCCCTTAGTTCCTCGTCGTTGTTGCAGAATCCGCTTCCCAGACCTCCAAGAGCGTACGCTGCACGTATGATTACCGGATATCCAACCTCATTGGCTGCAGCCAGTGCGCTTTCAATGTCCTCAACGGCGTGTGACTTTATGGTCTTGATATTGATCTCGTCCATTTTCTTTGAGAACAGATCCCTGTCCTCGGTGTCCATTATGGCCTGAACAGGTGTTCCAAGAACCTGGAGATTGTATTTCTCGAGTACTCCGCTTGTGTAGAGCTGAACACCGCAGTTGAGCGCGGTCTGTCCGCCGAAAGCAAGAAGAATGCCGTCCGGTTTCTCCTTCTTTATTACCTTTTCAACAAAATATGGTGTAACAGGCAGGAAGTATATCTTGTCGGCAATGCCTTCACTTGTCTGTACGGTTGCAATGTTAGGGTTGATGAGCACTGTCTTGATGCCCTCTTCGCGCATGGCCTTGAGCGCCTGTGAACCTGAATAATCGAACTCACCTGCCTCACCTATCTTGAGTGCGCCTGATCCCAGAAGAATAACTTTCGATATCTTTTTCATTGCTTTATAAGTTTTTGATGAAATCTTCAATAATAAACATTGTATCCGATGCAGCCTCAGGAGCTATCTGGCATCCGTAGAATGCCTTGTCCTTGCAGCGGATACCCTCAACGCTGCCATCGTTCATATTCGTGAACCATACTTCCCAGCCTGCAGGGAGACTTGCGGCATCCACAGCCTGGCAGTGGTTCTGGCTTGATATCCAGCATTTCTTTCCACCGGCGATGGTAACAGGTTCATTGTGTCCTCTGTGTCCGTTGCCCAGGCATACATTTGAAGCGCCTGCGGCAAGTGCAAGGATGTTGTTGCCAAGGCCGATGCCCATTAAAGGAGTATTGCCTTTCAAGGCTTTCCTTATGTTCTCAACGGCTGCGCTGTAGTCCTCAGCCTTGCCTGGACCGCCGGCTATTACTATACCATCGGCAGTGTATGAAGTGAAATCCTGGGAGCAAGGTACTCTGAGAATGTCAATGCCTTTTTCAAGGAGAGCCGTTATGAGTTTATTGCCTGCACCGCAGTCAAGCAGAACTACCTTCTTGCCTGCAGGAACAGGTGATTTGTATTCAATGTTTTCTGTGCAGAGACATTCCGGAACATTTCCCTGAGTACAGCTGCATTTGTTGAAATCAAGCTCCTGGCATCCTACAGGTACTATCTGAGCCTTCATTGTGCCTTTGTCCCTGAGAATCTGTGCTAGGTAGCGGGTGTCAATTCCGCAGATGCCTGTGACCTTGTGGGCCTCCATCCAGTCACCCATTGAGCATTCAGCCTTCCAATGGCTGTATTCCTGTGAATAATCACATATTATCAGGGCCTTTACTGTGGCCTGTGAGGATTCCAGGTTGTTCAGTACAGGATATTTCCTGCCGCTTGTGCCTGTGCCACAGACATATTCCTGCGCAGCTGGGAAACCGTAGTTTCCTATGGTAGGGTAGGTTATACATACCAAAAGACCCGTGTTGGACGGGTCAGTGATAATATCTGGATAGCCAGCCATTGATGTGTTGAATACCACTTGTGAGCAGACAACATTGCTGTAACCGAAAATGAAACCGTTGAATCTTGTTCCGTCCTCGAGAATGAGGCAGCCTTTGGAAAGTTCTTTGTAAATCATAATTTTTTATACATTGTCTCCTATCGGAGTGTCTAAAATCTGGCAAATATACTAAATTTGCTCTTATGAAAGTTGAACTACGGAAAAATATTAAGCAAAGATTGCGTGAAATGAGTCCTGTGGAGTGCAAAAGCGCCTCACAAAGTATCTGGGACAAACTTATGGAATGTAACAGTTTTAAAGCTGCGCATACTGTACTCCTCTTCTGGTCAATTGCCGGAGAGCCTGAAACTCACGAGTTTATAGAAAGAATATCGGCCAGCAAACGTATTGTGCTGCCTGTTGTGAACGGCAATGAACTTGTGCTCAAGGAGTACAATCCTTCAACAATGGTAACAGGAGCGTTCAACATACTGGAACCGGGGCCATCTGCAGTGACTCTTTCTCCACAGGAGATAGAATTTGCGGTCATTCCTGGTCTGGCTTTTGATTTGAAAGGCCGCCGCCTCGGCCGTGGCAAGGGCTTCTATGACAGACTGCTGCCGCAACTGGATTGCCACAAGGCAGGTGTCTGCTATGCTTGCGCAATTGTTGACAACGTTCCGGCAGATTCCTGGGACATGCCAGTGGATTCAGTCATATATGCGTGATAGAATCATTTCAAAACTTCTTCCGAATGATTAAATTTGCATTATGATTAAATTGATATTAATGCTGCTTTCCGGAGCAGTGGTGGGATACATATTACGGAAGAAATTCTCGAAGACCTTTTCTCTGGGCAAGGCGCTGATGATAATCATCTGCCTGCTGTTGTTCATAATGGGCATTGACCTTGGTTATAACGAAACCCTCATACCAAGATTGCAGATAGGGGACCAGAACATTACTCTGCCATCTTTCGCACCTCGTGTGAAGATGACCAGCAAGATGATATCAATCATAGTTACATCCTTCATTCTTGCTGTAGTTGTTATGGCAATCACTGCCTTCAACGCAAAGATATTCAGCAGATTCGTAAACAAGGCGGTCATCAGCGGCCAGGATTCTGCCAACGCCGAAACACAGCAGATGCCCGATATTCCTCAGCATAGCAGTTTCAAGGAAAAGCTCGCAGCCTGGAAGGATTCATTCTTCATTCTCGGTTCATTCATTCTTGGAGTTGTGCTATCCCTGTATGAGGCAGTACCTAATTCACCGCACATCAAGACCCTGAGCATGTACACCCTCTATATCCTCATTATCATAGTGGGGCTTTCAATAGGTATGGACAGCAAGATTTTCCAGACAATAAAGAGCTTTCCAAAGAAAATGCTTGCTCTGCCCTTACTCACCATCATATCAACATTCATAGGCGGAGCCATTTCCTTTATTCTACTGCGATGGATGAGCGCATCGGAATATGTTTATGGAACAAGTTTCCTCGACAGCCTCGGAGTAAGCTGCGGACTTGGCTACTATTCGCTATCAAGCCTTATGCTCAATGAAATAAGGGGAGCGGAAATCGGAACCATTGCTCTGGCATTCAATATACTGAGAGAACTCATGACAATAGTTCTCGCACCTGTCCTGGTAAAATACTTCTCGCCACTGGCACCAATCTCCTGCGGAGGAGCCACAACGGGTGACAGCACCCTGCCTGCAATACAGCGTGCCTGCGGCAACGAATACGTTCCGCTATCAATCTTCCACGGCATATCGGTTGACACCTCCGTGCCGTTCCTCATCACTTTTATCTCAACGCTTTACTGATTCATTCGGTTTCCAGGAGATTGAGCAGCTGCTCCATGCCGGAAGTGGCCTTGTCCTGAATCTGGGTGAAGTTCGGAAGATTCAGATGCATAGGCTTTGGATCAATCAGATAGATCTGACAACCTGGTTTGGTGTAATTTACAAGTCCGGCTGCAGGATACACGTTCAGGGAAGTGCCGATAACCAGCAGAATGTCAGCCTTCTCAACCGCATACGCAGCATCCTCGAGTTTTGGAACAGCCTCACCGAACCATACGATGAAAGGACGAATCTGTGAACCGTCCGGAGCTGTCTCGCCCATCTTAATATCGTTGTATCCTATTTCCCAGCATTTGCTTTTGTTCAGTTCGCTGCAAGCCTTGGTGAGTTCACCGTGCAGGTGGATTATCCTGCTGCTGCCTCCGCGTTCATGAAGGTTGTCAACGTTCTGTGTAACAACGGTCACATCATAGTCTTTCTCGAGCGAGGCAATGAGTTTATGGGCCTTGTTCGGCTCTTTGGTGCTGAGTTCCCGCCTTCTTATATTGTAGAAATCAAGAACGAGTTTTCTGTTGCGCCACCATCCGTCGATTGATGCAACGTCTTCAACATTGTAATTGTCCCAGAGACCATCGGAGTCCCTGAAGGTGCTCAAACCGCTTTCTGCGCTAACCCCGGCGCCAGAAAGCACTACAAGTTTCTTTTTGCCCATAATATTGTTGTACTATTCAGATACTTTTGTTCCTTTGCGGTCATTCTCAATGAGTTCCAGCAGTTTGTCAATTGCCTCTTCCTGCGGAATCGAGTAGATGATCCTTTCCTTGCCTTTGTAAAGAGCAACGCAGCCGCGTCCGGCACCAACATATCCGTAATCTGCGTCGGCCATTTCACCCGGACCGTTCACAATGCAGCCCATGACAGCAATCCTCACTCCGGCAAGATGCTTTGTGCGTTCCTTGACCTGCTCGAAGGTCTGCTCCAGATTGTACATTGTACGTCCGCAACCGGGGCAGGCAATGTATTCCGGATGAGTGAACTTGCGCCTTGAGGCCTGCATAAGGTTGTCCTTGAACTCAGCGTTGTCAACATTGCAGTCAAATTCAGCCTTGAAATCATCAAGCTTTTTGTCAAGCAGCAGAGGACCGAACAGCGCCGATGCCTTGATAATCACATCATTCCTGTCTTTGCCAGGGAACTTTATGCAAGGAGTGAAGCAGCCCTTTGAACCTGCTGCAATCCAGGCAGCCTTCTGCTCTTCAACGGAAGCCATATCCTTTCTGTACTGCGACAGTTCATTTGAATTGCCATCGCCGGTGGAAGAAAAATATTCCTTGAGGGAGTTTCCTGCGGCTATTTCATTGGCAGGATTTTCTGTGAGGGAGACCCTTATGGTGTCTCCTATGCCCTCTGCAAGAAGGGCTCCTATGCCAACTGCTGACTTGATGCGGCCCATGTCAGAATTGCCGGCTTCCGTAACTCCAAGGTGGAGAGGATAGTTCAGTCCGGCTTCCTGCATCTTCTGTACGAGAATGCGGTAGGCGTTCACCATTACAACAGTGTTGGAGGCTTTGAGAGATACTACAACATTATGGAAGTCTTCCTTTGCGCACATTCGCAGCCATTCCATTGCGGCTTCGGCCATTCCCAGTGAAGTGTTGCCGTAAAGATTGGTGATCCTTTCACCCAGCGAACCGTGATTCAGTCCGATTCGTACTGCTGTGCCGTATTCCTTGCATGTGGCTATGAATTCAGCGAACAGTTCCTGAGCTTTTGAGAAGTCCTTGGCAAAATTGCCCGGATTGATACGTACCTTGTCTGCAACCTTGGCCGCCATTATGGCAACATCGGCGCGGAAATGTATGTCGGCAACCAACGGGGTTGTGTACCCCAAGGCGTGCAACTGCTTCTTTATTTCCGCAAGTGCATTCACCTCGCGCTCGCCCTGTGTTGTCAGACGTATCATCTGTGCACCTGCTTTTGCGCATTCAATGCACTGTGCTATAGATGGTTCTATATCTGCTGTATGAGTGTTGCACATGGTCTGGACAACAATAGGGGAGTTCCCTCCAATCGTTATCCCTGCAACTTTGACTTCACTTGATATCATTCCTTATTTATTTTTATTCACTTTTCCGAATCTGTAGAAAAGTCCTACATTACCGGTGATTTGCAGTGGCTGGGTGTAAATCCACTGGTCAGGGTCATAGAACTGCGGTTTGAGGAAGTTGCTGAACGCAAACTTGATATTGCCTTCCACGTGAAGTTCGAACTTTCCGAATTTGAAAGCGGCTCCCAGGCCACCCATGATTCCTCCACCAAGTTTGTTCACATCCGAGGAGAACTCATCGCCATCCCTGTTGGATTTGAGCCAGTATGCGTATGGACCTGCATTGAGATACAGCCTCATTTTCCAGAAATCCTTCCTGAACTGAGTCATCATCTGCAACTGGATGCAGTCATACAGGTATTTGTCTTCGGCAACAATCTCATCGTCCTGGTCACGCCATATCATCTTTGTTCCAATCTCCGAATATTCCAATCCCACTTCAAATCCGAAGTAAGGCATCCTGCTCCAGAGGTTGTGGAGATATACGTAATAAAGACCTATGTTCTTTGGAGAGGATAGCGCTTTATGCTCAATGGAGGTGCTTATTACCACATCGGTGAGTCCCACACCATATTTTATACCGAACAGATGGCCCTTGAGTTCCGTGCTGTCCTTGATTATGACCTGTGCATCCTTGAATGAGTACAGATCGAATTCCTTATAAGGGTCAACTTCCTCTTTGGTGAGTGAATCCGGCTCCTGTGCCTTCAAACTGTTGGGAGTGAATGCCAGGAATAATGGAACAAGCAGAAGAATGTATGCGAATCGCTTCATAATCAATCCTTGTTTATTGTAATTCAAACAGCTTGCTTATGTCAAGCGTCTGTGACAGGTCGGTACGTTCAGGTATATAGAATGAGTCCTTGCCGTCTTCGAGCAGGAACAGCTTGACAGCTTCCGGCTGCTGGCGTTTGAGGACAGAGCCAGGATCCAGCATTCCGTTGTTGTTCTTGTCCTCCGATATTCGCAATCTGTATCTTCCGGCAGTTATGTACGGGAAGTTGAGCGAACATTCCGAAGTAACGTAGTAAGTTCTGTAAACCTTGTCCATCCTTTCGTTTACAAGTTCAATCTTGTATCTGGCTGTGACACCCTTGACTTCAAGTACCATTGAACTGAGCTTGTCATCGGTAGGGAGCGTTATCTTGTTGTACAGGGAATCGTTAGGAAGTCCGTTGATATCCTTGAAGATGTTCCTGTTTATGGTCATCTCATATTCATTTCCAACTTTCAGCGCCTCTTCAGGACGTATTATGAACTTCTTTATGTTCCAGCGGTCCCTGCTGACCTTGAACTTCACCTTGCTCACAACACCCCTTGGGGTCTTGCTGGTGAAGAATATGCTGTCGGTATTGAACTTGATCAATGGATCCTTGAATTCAAGAATCCAGCCATCCTGCTCAACGGTATTCGGGTCAGCTGTGAGGGTCATCTGGGTACGTGTAGGCTTCTTCTCATCAGCTTCCTTCTTCTTCTTCTTTTCGTTCCGGTTGTTATTGCCGTTTCGGTTGTTCCTGTTGTTCCCGTAGTTCCCGTTATTTCCGTTATAGCCGTTCAGATTGTCATTACCGTTTCCGTCGGAGGAATCGTCAGATTTCTTCTTTGGAGCAATCAACTTGAGATTCTCAACGGTTGAAACAAGCCGGCCGGTTGTGTCCGTCTTCCTGTACTTGATGCCAAGGAACAGAGTGTCAGGAAGTTTCCTCTGTATGTTTATCCAGAAATTGAGGCTGTCGTGTGTAGGATTGATTTCCCTGAGAATCCTTGCTCTTGGCACACCTCTTATGGAGAAGGAGTCAATCCTTACATTAGGAGCGTTGAACTTTATGTAACAACCCCTGTCACTGAATCTCTTGTATTCCTTTATGAACTGCTGGGTCGGTTTTTCCTTGAACAGGAAGAGGTTCACATCGCTTGGCCTTGAAAGATCCGCCACCGTATCCTTGTCGGCAACGAATGCGAGCTGAGGCATTGAGTCACGGATTACAGCTGTTGGTCTGATTCTGTGGAATCTTGGGAAACCTATCATTTCATAGCCCGGATCATAAAGATGGTTGCCTGATTCATCCTTTACGGCGTAAATTGCGTATTCTGTGTCCTTTATGTTCCTTATGCAGAAATATCCCCATTTGTCGCTTCTTGCAATGGCTGAAGGCTGATCAAGGAATACTGAGGAATCACGCGGATTTTCGTACAGCATTACTGTAACGCCTTCCATAGGGGTGAGTTTTTCATTGTCGTAAACCCTGCCGCTGAGGAGCATGGAATCAATGGAATTGCCGGTTGAGAATGCAAATGCATACGGGCCTATCTTATTGCCCTCGTTGTTGTCTGAAACCGCTCCGCCCCAGTCAAGGCAGTAGGTTGTGTTGCTGTCGAGTGGAAGAGGGAACTTGAAGACAAGGCTCTTACCCTTCATCTTGAATTCCGGGTTCTTCTTGAGAGGAGGGGAGAGAACAATGAATTTCGTAGGCTCCTTCACCTGAACATACTCATTGAAAGTTATGACAATCCGGCCTTTTTCAATAGGAAAGTTGGTGGAACCCTGAGCAGGCTTCATTGAAACCACTACAGGCGGGATAGTATCCTTTGGACCGCCAATAGGACCTTGCATTGTTCTTGCGCAGGATGATACATGTGTGATGTAAAACACTGCAAATGCAATCACGAGCAGCTTGAAGACGGTCCTTCTGGCCTGGATATTTCTGCTTGTTCTTTTCATCATTCTGAAACGTTTACTCGTAAAACCTGATCAACACTCTTGATCCTGCGAATCTGCCTGATAAGTTCATCCAGATCGTCGGTATTGTGTACATAAAGATCAATATAACCCTCATAGATGCCATCGTGGGTTTCGAAATGGATTTTCCTGATGTTGACGTTCAGTTCAAGAGTTATATGCTTTGTGATTTCTGATACCACTCCAATCCTGTCTATACCGCGCAGCTGAATCCTTGCAAGGAATGACAGAATGGTGTGCTTGCACCATTTTGCATTTATGATCTTTCCACCTTCGATGGAAGCCAGGGATATGGCGGCAGGACAGGTCTTCTTATGAATTGTAACCTCGTTGTTCTCATCAAGGAAGCCTATCACCTGGTCGCCTGGGATAGGATTGCAACAGTCTGCAACCTTGTAGGAAAGGGTCTTGTCCTTGATGTTCTCTTCTAGCAGATAGGCTGATTTCTTATCTATCCTGCCCTTGGCTTTTCTTGAATCCGCAGCCTTCTGATTGCTTTCATCTGTATCTGCTGTGTCATCAAGCATGTCATCATCCTCGCCTGTATCCTCAAGCTCCTCCTCATCCTTTGAGAAGAACTGGAGTTTCCAGTATTTGACGAATTTGCTCTGGCTGTTCCTCTTCAGAACGCTGTCAAGGTCATAAAGTTCAATGAGACCCGTGCCTATCTTTGTGTACAGTTCCTCCTTGTTGTTGACCTTGT
Source organism: Candidatus Egerieousia equi (assembly GCA_018065035.1). Lineage (GTDB taxonomy): Bacteria > Bacteroidota > Bacteroidia > Bacteroidales > UBA932 > Egerieousia > Egerieousia equi. Next base: position 11,555 of record JAGHUC010000111.1, read on the forward strand.
ATGCGCTGATGAGCTTTTTGAGCACTCTGTTCTGCAACTTGATTCCCAATTGATCAAGACTGGTGACAAGCCTTGTCTGCCCCAGCTTGATGGCGTCCTTGGCATCGGCCTTGATAGTGTCGTAGATTACCGCCTTGGCCTTTGCTGTGGTAACGAAATTCAGCCATTCACGCTTAGGCTTCTGGCTTTCCGCCGTTATGATTTCAATCTGGTCACCATTCTGCAGAGTGTATGAAAGAGGAACCAGTTTGAGGTTTACCTTGGCCGCAATGGCCTTGTTCCCTATCTTTGTGTGGATGCTGTATGCAAAGTCCAGTGCAGTTGCACCTTTCTGAAGCATTTTGGATTCACCTTTCGGCGTGAAGACATAAATCTCCTGGGACAGCAGTCCCTCGTGGAACTTGTCGAGGAATTCAAGCGCATTGGCATCGGGACTTTCAAGCACCTCCCTCACCATGTTGAGCCACTTGTCAAGTTCGCTTTCACTTTTTTCGACTCCCTTGTAGCTCCAGTGTGCGGCCAGACCCTTTTCGGCAACCTCATTCATCCTCACTGTCCTTATCTGAACTTCAACCCAGTTGCCGTAAGGACTCATAAGGGTGCAGTGAAGCGCTTCGTAACCGTTTGATTTAGGTGTGCTCACCCAGTCACGGATGCGGTCAGTCTTTGATGGATGGTCCTCCGAAATGAGTGAATATATGTCCCAGCACTGCTGTCTTTCAGTCTTCTCGTCCTCTTTCGGCTCGAAAATTATTCTTATGGCAAAGATGTCATATATCTGCTCGAAGGTGATTCCCTTGTTCTGCATCTTGTTCCATACGGAATAAGGGCTTTTTGTCCTTTTGGAAATGGTGAACTTGTAACCTGCCTCCTTCAAGGTCCTTTCAAGCGGTGTGATGAAACTGTCGAACTTTTCATTGTTCCCCGCAGTGTACTCGTCAAGCTTGCGCTTTACCATGAGGTAATCCTCCGGTTCCCTGTACTTGAGCCAGATGTTCTCCATCTGCGACTTTATGTTGTACAGACCCAGTCTGTGGGCAAGCGGAATGAATATGTACATTGTCTCGCTCAGAATCTTGTCCTGCTTCCTTTCAGGCATGGATTCAATTGTACGGATATTGTGAAGACGGTCTGCAAGCTTTATGAGGATTATACGTACGTCATCGTTCAGGGTGAGCAGAATTCTCTTGAAGTTCTCGGCCTGCAGTGAAACCTCGGCATTTCTGTTCAGCTTTCCTTGAGCGTCCTGCCCGATGACCATATTGTGGTTGCTGTCCATTGCAGACTTGATCTTTGTGAGTCCGTCGACCAGTGAGGCAATCTTTGCTCCGAAAAGGCGGGTGATGTCATCAACCGTGTAGTCGGTATCCTCAACAACATCGTGCAGCAATGCGGTCACTATTGATTTGTAGCCAAGCCCGATTTCCTCAACAACAATCCTTGCCACGGCTATCGGGTGCAGTATGTATGGTTCGCCGGAACGTCTGCGTACGCCCTTGTGCGCTTCATTGGCGAACTCGAACGCCTTGAGCACGCCCTGATATTCCTCTTCGTTTGCACACCTTCTCTTTGCCGAGATGCGCAATTCCTCGAATTCCCTGTTGATAAGGTCGTAGTCTTCTGCTGTGAATGTATTGGAAATCATAGCTTCTTTAACTAAAAATTCAAATCTCTTTCTCCGTTCCTGATACGTTCAAGTTTGGCTCTGGTCTGCTCCTTGAACGCTGAGTCCTCCATTGCCTCCAGCTCCTTGTCTATCAGCTTGAAACCGGCTTCCTTCGTCTGTGGAGAAGAGTAGTCCATCAGGTACTCCGCAAGCGTGAGCATTGCATTAGGAGTGCAGAAACGTTTGATGAACCCCGGTATGGCAAACTCCATGAAATGTTCGCCCGTCCTGCCTTTGCGGTAACAGCTGGTGCAGAAACTGGGAATGAAATCATTTGCAAGAAGCCAATGTATGACATCGTCAAGGCTTCTTGTGTCACCAACCTGGAACTGCTCCTTGTCAAGTTCCTGGCCTGATGACGGATCTTTCTGGTAGCCGCCTATCTCAAGATGAGTGCCGGCGTCAATCTGTGAAACGCCGAACTGCATCAGCTCGCTTCTGAGCCGGCTGTTCTCCCTGGCCGTCATGATCATTCCTGTATATGGAACGGCCAGCCTGAGTATTGCAACAAGCTTCTTGAAATCTGCATCGTTCACGGCGTATGGGAGAGGCATGTCCAGCTCCTGTGCAGGCTGTATGCGCGGGAAACTGATTGTATGCGGTCCTACACCGAATCTCTGCTGAAGGTGAATTGCATGGCTAACCAGTCCAAGCACTTCGAATCTCCAATCGTAAAGTCCGAACAGGGCACCTATGCCCATATCGTCAATTCCGCCGAGGAAAGCGCGGTCCATGGCGGTGAGACGCCACAGATAATCACCTTTCATTGTGTCAGCCGGGTGATATTTTGCGTATGTCTCCTTGTGGTAAGTTTCCTGGAAAACCTGGAAAGTGCCTATTCCTGCAGCCTTCACTGTTTTGTAGCCTTCAATGTCAAGAGGAGCGGCGTTTATGTTCACCCTCCTTATCTCTCCATTGCCCTCCTTTACTCTGTAACAGGTTCTGGTGCATTCCGCAATGAACTCCGGAGAGTATATAGGCGATTCTCCGAACACGAGAATGAGCCTCTTGTGTCCCATATTCTCCAGACTCCTTATTTCGGCATCCAGTTCCGCCGGGCTGAGAGTCTTGCGTACCGTTGATCTGGCGCTTTTCTTGAAACCGCAGTATTTGCAGTCGTTTATGCAGTAATTGCCAATGTAAAGCGGTGCAAAAAGCACTATTCTGTTGCCGTAAACCTTTCTTTTGAGTTCACGGGCGGTTTCATACATTTCTTCAAGAAGATCAGGAGATTGAATGGCAACAAGTTCTGCTGTCTCCTCAACGCTGAGGGCCTGCTTGGCCCTGCATTTCTCAAATATCTCCCTGACCATTGCCTTGTCCTCCTTCTTCTGCGAATACAGAGAAATGAGGTACTCGTCGTTAATAAAATCTGTCCCTGAATATTCCTTGGTCATTATTCTGAATCTTTATATTCTCCGGCATGAACGCAAATAGCGAACAATATGCCAAAGAAATACAAAGATACTTATAATAATTGAAATTATTCAGCGTCTGAGGTGAGTTTGTAAAGCTCTTCTTCGCTTATGATGGGAATGTTCAGCTTCTGCGCCTTTTTGACCTTGGAGTCCCCAGGCTTGTCACCGGTAAGCAGCCAGTCAGTCTTTGCGCTTACACTTGAGGCCACCTTGCCTCCGTGAGCCTCGATATAGGCTTTCATCTCATCCCTTGAAACCGAATAGACACCGGTTATCATAATCTGCTTGCCCTCAAGGGAATCCGAGAGCTTTTGAACAGCATTTCCATCCTCGGCGAACTTCAGTCCTTTCTCTTTAAGCACAGCGATGGTATGGGAATGTACCTCCTTTGAGAAGTAATCAAGTATGGAGTCCGCAACAATGCCGCCTATGTCCTCTATTGCCATGAGCTCTTCGCGGCCTGCTGACATAAGCTCTTCAATGGACTTGAAGTTCTGTGCAAGAGTCTTGGCTGTCTGTTCGCCTATATTTCTTATTCCGAGAGCAAACAGTACATGTGAGTATGGTACTTTCTTGCTCTGCTCCAATGAGGCAAGCAGGTTGCTGGCCGATTTCTGCTTGAACTTGTCAAGAGTGAGCAATTGTTCTTCAGTAAGACTGTAAAGGTCCTCAAGTTCCTTGATGTAGCCTTTGTTCCACAGTTGTTCTATGGTGGCTTCACCAATGTTGATTCCCATTGCCTTCCTGCTCACGAAATGAATGAACTTGCCCTTTCTCTGCATAGGACATCCGTCCTGGTTAGGGCAGAACACTCCGGCCTGTCCCGGAATGGAAACCAGTTCCGTACCGCAGTCCGGGCATTTGTCCGGGAATACAGCTTTCTGCGCTCCTGCAAGCCTTCTGGACGTTTCAACGGCGGTGATCTTAGGTATGATTTCACCGCCTTTCTCCACATAAACATAATCGTTTATATGTATGTCCAGCAGCTGCATCTGATCCCTGTTGTGCAGCGTGGCCCTTTTTACGATTGTGCCTGAAAGCTGTACCGGCTCAAGATTCGCAACAGGTGTCACGGCTCCTGTTCTGCCAACCTGATAATCTATTGAAAGGATAGGGGTGAGCGCCTGTTCAGGCTTGAATTTGTAGGCCGTTGCCCATTTCGGCGATTTGGCCGTGAATCCAAGTTCCTTCTGCAATTGCAGGTCATTGACCTTCACAACTATTCCGTCGGTTGCAAAAGGAAGCGATTTCCTTTTTACGTCCCAGTAGTTTATGAATTCAATGACTTCATCAATGGTGAAGCATTCCTTTGCATATTCAGAAACCGGCAGGCCCCAGCGGGCAACGTTTTCAAGCGCCTGGGAATGTGTGCTGAAATTTGATTCAGGCGAAATCAGATGATACAGAGTGCATTCCAGACCTCTGCCTGCAACATCCGCACTTTCCTGCAGCTTGAGTGAACCGGCCGCGGCGTTCCTTGGATTTGCGAACAAAGGTTCCTCGTCCAGCTCCTTCAAATGGTTGAGTCTGTCGAATGCTTCAAACGGCATATATATTTCGCCACGTATCTCGAATTCGTGAGGAAATCCGCTTCCAGGAAGCAAGTTTTGAGGGATGGATGGTATTTCTTTAACATTGGCTGTAACGTCATCACCGTATGTGCCATCGCCTCTGGTAAGGGCTCTGTCAAGCTTTCCGTCAATGTATGTGAGGCAGATTGCGGTGCCGTCGAACTTCAATTCGCAGTTGTAGGAAAATGCCTTGTCGGAGGCGCTGCGTATCCTTTGGTCAAAAGCCTTTATCTCCTCAAAATCATAGGTGTTGCCAAGGGAAAGCATTGGGTTCCTGTGTGCTCTGCGGGTGAATCCGCGCTGCTGGGCATCGGAATCCTTTTCCGTATCCATCGCTGTGGAAGGAGTGTATTCGCTTCCAGGGTGAAGGGCAGGGGATGAGGGTGATATGAACTGAGGATATCTTTTCTGGAGTTCCAGCAGTTCCTGCATAAGAATGTCGTACTCAAAGTCCGTGATGGTTGGGGAATTAAGGACATAGTAGTTCCTGTTATGCTCAAGTAGTTCCCTGTCAAGCTGTTGTATTCTATCTTTTGCCTCTTTCTGATTCATTCCAATACTATTTTAACATACAAATTTAAGTTTTTTTGAATTATTTGAGTTACCTTTGCGCCGCAAAAATTATTAGTTATTACATAGAAATGAAACAATCCATAGTTATTTTGACAGGCGGCGGTCCGGCACCTGGAATGAACACGGTTGTTGGAAGCATTGCCAAGACCTTCATTCAGAATGGATACAGGGTTCTCGGACTTCACGGTGGTTATCAGGGTCTGTTCTCAAAGGAACCTGATTTTTGTGAGATTGATTTCCGCCTTGCAGATTCTATTTTCAACAGAGGCGGTTCATATTTGATGATGAGCCGTTACAAACCATCACAGAACGATTTTGACAATAATTTCAATCTTGATTTCTTCAGGGACAACAATATAGGCCTTCTGGTTACAGTCGGCGGAGACGATACTGCTTCAACTGCAAACAGAATAGCCAAGTTCCTTCAGGCAAAGAATTACCCGATTGCCAATATCCACGTTCCAAAGACTATTGACAACGACCTTCCTCTTCCTCACAACCTTCCAACTTTCGGATTCAATTCAGCCGCTGCGGAAGGATGCAGAATTGCAACAACAGTATATGAGGACGCACGTACCACCGGTGGATGGTATGTTGTTGCCGCTATGGGAAGAAGTGCGGGTCATCTTGCTTTGTGGCTGGGCGCTACCTGCCATTATCCTATGATAGTTATTCCTGAAATGTTCAACAAATCGGAAATAACCATAGACAAGATTGTAAAGCTGGCTGTTTCTTCAGTAATCAAAAGAAAGATCATGGGCATTCCTTACGGAGCCATAATGATATCTGAAGGAGTATTCCATAAACTTTCCGGCAAGGATCTTGAAGAGCACGGAATAAGTTTCACATACGACGAGCACGGACATCCTGAACTTGGCAAGCTTTCAAAGTCACAGCTTTTCAACGACCTGCTTGATGATGCTATGGCAAAATTGCAAATCAAGTTCAAATCAAGACCTGTTGAAATAGGATATTCAGTAAGATGTGTCACACCTTGCGCTTATGACCTTATGTATTGCTCACAGCTGGGTATGGGCGTTTACAAACTCTATAAGGAAGGTTGTACCGGATGTATGGTCATCCGCGATGTTGATGAGAACATCAAGCCATTGTATCTGTCCGATATTCAGGACGAGAGCGGAAAGATACCTCCAAGGCTCGTGGACATGAACAGCGACCAGGTCATGCAGGTTTTCTACAGAATCATGAACTTCATAACCAGAAAGGATTACGAGGCTGCAAGGAAATACCTTGCAAATCCTGAGGAATACGATGTTTATTCCATCCTGAACTGGTAAATCAAGTCTTGCTCATGGCATCAGTCATTCCTACAGAATTGGGCACCGAAAAGGTGTCCATTCTTCTTAGAAAATATGCTGTCCCTTCCATTGTTGCAATGGTGGCTTCATCGTTGTACAATATGGTTGACAGTATTTACATAGGTCAGGGCGTTGGTACAAATGCTCTGGCGGGACTGGCTCTTACCTTTCCCCTTATGAACCTCTCCGCCGCTCTTGGAGCAATGGTGGGCGTGGGTTCCTCCTCTGTCCTTTCCTTGCTGCTGGGGCAGAAGAATTACAGCATGGCCAACAAGGTCTTTGGAACCTGTATGTCGTTGAACGTATTCATGGGAATTGTGTATACGGTAGGAGTCCTGCTGTTCCTTGATCCCATCCTTTATTTCTTTGGAGCAAGCGAGCAGACGATTCCTCACGCCAGAAGCTACATGTACATTATCCTTCTGGGTAACATAATCACCCACCTGTATTTCGGATCCAACGCCATTCTAAGGGCTGCGGGTTTCCCCAAGAAATCAATGACAGCCACCATCATAACCATTGTGCTCAACACAGCAATGGACCCACTGTTCATTTTTGTATTCGGATGGGGCATACAGGGTGCAGCAGTGGCCACGGTTCTGGCTCAGCTCCTTGGATTCTGCTGGCAATCCAGATTCTTCAGTAACAAGGAGAATGTGGTGCACTACCAGAGAGGCATTTACAAACCCGAGTGGAGAATAGTGAAGAACATACTGGCAATCGGCGCTTCACCGTTTGCCATGAATTCCGCTGCATGTTTTGTTGTGATTCTCATTAACAGGGGATTGCAGCAGTTCGGCGGTGATCTGGCAATCGGAGCGTATGGTATCATAAACAGAATCGGATTCATCTTTGTGATGATAGTCATGGGACTGAATCAGGGAATGCAGCCGATTGCAGGGTATAATTTCGGAGCAAAGGAATTCGGAAGGGTTTATCAGGTGCTCAGACTTACATTGAAGTATGCCACTATTGTAACAGGAACGGGATTCATTGTTGCAGAGATATTCCCGCAGTTCTTTCTCAGGATATTCACCTCGGACCAGCAACTCCTGGACATTGCCACACCGGCTACGAGAATATTCTTCTCCGCCTTCCTTATCATAAGTTTCCCTATGGTTACAGGCAACCTTTTCCAGAGCATAGGAATGGCGGGAAAGAGCATATTCCTCTCATTGTCAAGACAGTTGATTTTCCTTGTGCCTTGCCTGATTGTGCTGCCAAGGATATTCGGTCTGAACGGAGTATGGATGAGCATGCCTATCTCCGATGTGATGGCGTTCATCATAGCCATCATACTTCTTGTAAAGCATGCACGCAAATTCAAGACACAGAAAAAAGCATAATATGGAAGAACCTTTTTACATCTGCATCGGCCGCCAGCTGGGAGCGGGCGGACTTGAAATAGCGGGAAAGCTTTCTGCAATTTTCAATATTCCTGTCTTTGACAGGGAGCTGCTCATCAAGGCCTCGATTGAATCCGGTATCAGTCCCGAGTTCTTTGAGAATGAGGACGAACAGCCTGTAAGGAAATCGCGTGCGGGATTGTTCGGCGCCTTCCATCTTTTCTCTTTCGGCTTCGGTTACGATCCTTCTTCCGATATGCTTTCGCACGAAACACTCGCTTCAATCCAGAATGAAGTCATAAGGAAGGCTGCCGCCGAAGGACCTGCCATATTCGTTGGAAGGTGTACCGATTATCTGCTCAGGGAGGAGAAGAATGCTTTCAGCGCATTCATAGTTGCTAATGACCAGGACAGGGTTGCAAGGCTGCGCAAGGCTGTGAAAACGGATATCTATCGCAGTATGAATGATGAGGAGATAGTTGAGTACATGCACAGGGCCGACAGGCGCAGGGCGGAGTATTACAACTTCCATACCTACAAGACCTGGGGAGCAGCCGAGTCATACGATATCTGCCTGAGTTCTTCTGTGTTCAGCACTGACAAGTGTGCCGAAATAATAGCCGAACTTGCAAA
>JAGHUC010000023.1 GCA_018065035.1 Candidatus Egerieousia equi
TTGAGCTACTGGACTTCTGATTCCTTGCCGGAGCCGAAGGTGTAGCGGAAGAACTGTCTGGCTATAACGCGTACAACCGTGTAGCTCGGGATGGCGCAGAGCATACCAAGAACTCCGCCAATGTAGCTGGCAATAAGTATTACAAGGAATATCTCCAGAGGGTGCGCCTTCACGCTGTTGGAGTAGATGGTAGGCTGCATGAAGTAGGCGTCGAGCAACTGGGTGAAGATGAAGATTCCGGCAACTATCATTATGAAGGTGACCGGTTCAACTGCAAGACCGCAGGCTCCAACGGAATCATATTTCACTGCCAGCGATATTACAACACCAAGTATAGTGCCGCAGATAGGCCCAACGTAAGGCACTATGTTCAGTATTCCTGCAATGAAGGCAATGCCTATGGAGTACTTGAATCCCATTTGTGCAACAAGCAGCAGTCCCAGGAAGTTGATTGTTGATACAGCGAGAATCTCGCAGAAAATTCCCACGAAATATCTTGAAATGAGCTTGCCTATCTCCGAGAGGGAGGCCCTGATCTTCTCAGAGTACTCATCGGGGAAGAAGGACGCTATTGTTGGCGATACCTTGCTGTAATGCTTTATGGCAAAGAAAGATATGAAGATAGTTGCAAAGAGGGCTATGCCTGTCTTTGCAACTATTGTTGTTACTGAACTTACCACCGAAGTCACGGCTCCCACGCTCAGCAGGCCGTTGAGGTGCTCCAGGACAATGTCCTCAATCCTGAAATCGCTGCCCAGGCCCGGGAAAGTCCTTACGGCCCATTCGTTGGCCTGAGCCAGAGGTGCCGATATTGCCTGCGCCAGGCTCTGTGAATCAATGGAGGCAATCTCGTTGACCACGCTGTAAATCAGAGGTGCCGTAAAGGTTATCACGCCTATTATCACAGCCAGGATACTGCACATGGAAAGTATTGACGCCAGCCAGTCGGGCAGGTGGAACTTCCCTATATGTATCTTCTTGAGGATTACGAACAAAGGGTGCGCAATAAGCGTAACCACCGCCGCCAGAACAAGATACAGGAGTATTCCGCGCAGGTACCACAGCACTGCTCCTGCAATGGCCACCGACAGTATTATCAATACGAGTCTTGAGAGTCTTTCCGAGTATTTGAGCTCCATCTTTCTTTGTTCTTGTAAATTATTTGCAGGCTTCCTTGCAGCGTTTGAGCCAGTTCTCTATTCCCTTCAATGTCTTTTCCATCATCTGTCTGCGGAATCTTGGGTCCGCAAGCATTGCCTCGTCCTGCTCGTTTGACATGAAGAGTCCCTCGAGAAGTGCGTTAGGGTATTCAACAGGCTGTCCGAGTGAGAAGTTGAAATTGCCAACGAGACCGAAGTAACCTACGTCAGGCAGGGTGATGACCTGCTCGAGAATGCATTTTGCAAGTTCGCGGTTAACTATGTATTTGTAGTAGGTGCTTGTGCCTCTTACCTTTGGACCGGCTGCGTTGTTGTGCAGTGAAATGAGGAAGTCAACATCGTTGTCCAGCGCTGCGGCCTTCCTTTCGTTCATTGTCATTGTCCTGTCATCAGGTCTGGTGAGAATTACCTTAGCACCTTTCTTTTCCAGCATCTTCTTGAGAGTGTAGGCGAAATCAAGGTTTATGTCCTTCTCGTTCAGACGCATCTTGTGTGATATGGCTCCGGGCTGCTCTCCGCCGTGTCCTGCATCAAGGGCCACTGTCATTCCCTTGAGAGTGAATTTCTCAGGCAGATGCTTGAGATAAACTTCAAGTGTATTGCCCTTGTATCCTATCCTGTAACCCCAGGCAACGTTCTTCTGGAAAACAACCTTGACTCTGAGAATGTCGCCGTCGAGCTGAATGAGGTCAACCGATTTCACAGCCTTGAGATCAAGCTTCTGTGTGAGCCAGTTGATGTTGTTGTTAACGCCGTAGATATCAATGGTCATTACGTGCGGGTCAAGCTCCTCGTAAACCAGATATGGTTTCCTTGCGCCTATGCCCAGGGCTATCCTGTCGGCCTTGCCAACATTTGAAACGCTGCCGCTTTCAGCAATCACAGTCTTGAAATATCCGGGTTCAACCAGAGTGTCAACAACGTTCTCCGGCATGATGTATGCTGTGCGGTTCTCAGAAAGTTTCACCTTGTAGAGCGGACCTGCACCCACATCTTCAGTGGTTTCAACAACTTCCATCACAACATTCGGTGAGAGATAGCCTATCTTGTTTCCGCCCAGCCTGTCTCCGCCGGCCGATGAGTTCAGGAATGCTCCCTCAACTGTCCTTACAGCCTTTACCATTGCAGGAGCCTCCTGCTGAACCGTTGTTGAATCGTTCTGTTGAGCGCCTGCATTTGCCGCGCCTACCATCATCATTGCAGCTGTAAAGAAGCAGCCTGCAAGAAGCTTTGACATTTTCATAGTATGATATTTTTTAAGATTTTCCACTGGCGATAGTATTATCATATCTACAAAGTTAAGAAGGCGTTTTGAATAATTTCAATTTTTTGACTTTTTTCGTTTAAATTTGCAAGTTCTATTCAATTTGTTTCGAATTTATGAGAAAATTTCTCCTTTTCATGGCCCTTCTGGCCCTCCCTTTTGTTCTGGGTGCCCAGTACAACAAAATTTCATACAAGACAGCAAGCAACGCCCGCCTTGTACAGATAGACCAGTATGACGACGCTTCAGTCTTTCATTTCGTTTACAAAAGCGAAGGCGTTGATACGCTCAAGGCAAACCATAATGTAAAGATATACTTCCCTGATACCGAGGAGGCCTACAAACTGCTTGATACAGAAAATCTTCCGGATATTGCTTCGGGAGTTGAATGCCAGTTGGTTTTCGATCGTTCAGGTCAGGAAATGAACTTTATCATGGTATTCGAGAAGATTCCGCTTGACCGGCCGTTCAACATCGAAACCGGCTCAACCGCCGCGGATCCTCATAATTTTTATTTCAGCGACATCTGCGTTGATAAGTCTTCCTGCGTAGAGCAGATTGACAGGGACAGCTACCTGTCCAAAAATCCTGCAATGGCATACGCCAAGTTCGGCAGCGATGGCTTTGATTTTCATATGAACCTTTGCAACGGTCTTGCCGTATCGATATGCTGCGTTTGCATTCATTCTCTTGATCAGAAGATTCAGAGGTTCTTTGTGGACATACAGAACCACACCGGAAAGGATGTTGAGTTCAAATGGGACAATCTGAAGTTCGCCTGGTATGACCAGGACAGGCACTACACAAAGATAGAGGCACAGTCGGGCAAGAAGTTCGCAAAGGACCTCAAATCATCGGGCTTCTGGATGAAGTTAGCCACATATACTTCTCCTGCGGGACTTGTGGTTTCAGCAATATCTCCGAAAGTGAGCGCACCTTTCATTGCTTCGAATTCAGCGTTCACGGTAATGTGTTCCACCCCAGAGGAATATACTTCAAAGGAATACAGGGCAATTGCCGAGAAATGGTATGCCAAGGATACTGTAATAAAGGCCGGAGATGACTATTCCTGCTATTTCAACATGAAGAACATCAAGAAGATGCAGGGTTGCATAGTCAGCTTGAAAATCAACGGTATGGACTTCAAATTCGACATTCCAGTCGCACATAAGGCATTATTATGAGAAAAGTAATTTCATTTGTCCTGGCCAGCATATTGGCTCTTTCTGTGGCGAACACTTCATACGCCCAGTATAACAAGATTGAATATACCGCAAGCAACGGGAACCTGAAACTGGTTCAGGTAGATGTACGTGATGATGTGACTGTGATGTACTTCACCTACGTGAGTTCCGGCAATGACTCACTTGCCATAGGAGGAGACATAGAAGTGAAAAGCAAGGGCTCGTACCGTACCATTTCCTTGAAGAAATATGCCAACATAACTTCCGTAAAGGACAATGCTGCGCGCATCCGTTTCAAGAAAGCCGGCGAAAAATTGAATTTTGCCTTGATTTTCAGTAAGTTCCCTGTAGCCAAGGAATTCTCCATAATTGAAACACCTGTTACAAGCCTGCCTCCAATGCTCAATGTAAAGAACATTCAGATAGATACTTCCAGCCGTGTGGATTTCATTGATGCGGAAAAATTCTTTGCCGAGGCACCTATGGCGGCCACAGGAACAAAGGTCATTAACGGAGCGGTTGCCCAGGTGGTTTCGGACAAGGGACTTTCAATAATGGTCACCAACTCATATATTGCACAGTTCGGAAGGTACCAGCGCTTTTTCTTTGACATTGAGAACAAGACAGGACGTTCCGTTGAGTTCAGGGAGTCAGGTGTTGGTATCACCGCTGTTTACAAGGATGGCAAGGTACGCGCTATGACACCGGTTCCTGTTTCCGAAATCAAGGGCAGGGTAACCGGCCAGGAGGTTGTGGGCGGTATCCTTTTTGCGGGTGCAATGGTTTCAACCGTTTATACCATAACAGCCATTTCAACTCCTGGAATGAACCTTACCACCAACAACTGGGCCAATAATTTCTCACAGACAATGTTCGCCCTTGACGGAGCGGCACAGGCGAATTTTGCAAAGCATCCGGAGAAATTCAAGAAAATGCTCGAGGAATTCTACATCAAGGACGGCATGATCAAGGACAACAGTACTTTCGGTTGTTTCTTCAACGTGAGGGAGGACAAGAGCATCAAGCAGATTATCATCAAGCTTATGATCAATGGCGAGGTTTATGACTTCAGCTTTGATCTCAAGCACACATTCTAGATTCCGTTCCTGAAATATTCATACTGCACCATCATTCCTTGGTGCAGTATTTTTTTATGGTAGGGTAGGCGTCCGGAACACCTAGTTCGCCTGCCTTGCTCAGGTCTATGCAGCCCTTCTGCCTGTCCTTGAGATATATGAGAACAAGGCCTCTGTTGAAATAGGCTTCCGCAAAATTGTTGAACGCCTTTATGGCCTTTGAATACTGGCTTATTGCTTCCGGAAGGTCTCCGTTCAGACAGAACAGATTGCCAAGATTGTAGTATGCGAACGGGAATCCCGGCTCGATTGACAATGCATTCTTCATATCGGCAATGGATGCGGAATAGTCATATTTCTTGTATGACTGTTCCTGCACTCTGGCCCTTGCGGTACGTGTGTTGTCGAGCGAGAGAATCTGAACATTGCTTTCCATACTTGATATGAAGTCTATCATCTCGGCCTGCAGCACTCCTCTGTTCATGTAGTAGTATGCCTGCTTCGGGTCTTCCTCAATGGCTTTGTTATAGCATTCAAGTGCGGAGTTGAACATGTTCCGCTCTCCGTTTATCACACCTGTTGCAAATTCCGCCATGGAGTTCGCGCCAGCAAGGGCTGCTGCTCCCTTGCCTGTGTTTTCTGAACCATCGGCCGTGTTGGCAAGCATCTGATTCCAGGCCTCGCGGCCAGCAAGGCGGCTCTTGTAGTCCCGTATCATCTGTTCATACTGTGCGAGTTCCTGCTCGGAGAAGTTCTCTGTGCCTTCCGTGCTGCGTGCTTCAAGTGTGAGCGGGACAGGGGAGCCCTTTATGAAGGCATCAACCTTCTTTGACTCGTAAACTGTCTGAAGTGCCATGATGGTCTGCTCGTCCTTCTGCAGGTTGAACTTGAACAGCGGCTTGAGCTTTATGTTTATGTCCCTGTTCTGCAGGAGTTCGTTGTTGAAGTCCTTCTTTGCAAAGTCCGCGTCGAGGGCAAGCAGGTTGTCGAATTTCTTTGATGTGTCGGCAAAGATTCCAAGGTTGCTGGTGTCGGCTGTCTTTGCCCTGTATTCCTTGACTTTCCTTTCCGCCGTTTCCCAGTCCTGCTTTGCGCTGGCGTGTTGGCCAAGATGGTTCTTCACGTATGACCTGTTATAGTAAGCCTTTGCAAAATCCGGGTAGAGTTCAATTGCCTTGGTGTAGTCGTTCAGTGCATCGCGGTACATTCCCATCTGCAGAAGCACGGCTCCGCGGTTGAAGTATGCCAGAACGTTCTCGGGATTCACGGCTATCACCCTGTCGTAATCATTGAGCGCACTGCTGTAGTCACCTATCTGGCTTTCCAGCAGAGCCCTGTTGTAAAGGGTGAGTGCGTTGCCGGGATCCTGGTCCAGCACTTTGTTGAAATCGTCCAGCGCCTGCTGGAGTTCCATGGCCTCGTACCTTATGAGCGCGCGGTTGAAGTATGCGAAGGTGTTCAGCGAATCAAGCTTGATTGCCTGGTCAAGGTCCTTCAGCGCAAGTTCCTTCTGCCCCTGCATTGCGTATATCCTTGATCTTCTGATGAAGCCTTCGGGGTCGAACATGTTGAGGTTTATGGCCGTGTTATAGTCCTTCAGAGCGCTGACAGTGTCTTTCAGGTACAGGTGGCAGGCTCCTCTGTTGAGGTATGCGTCGGATTCTTTCGGGACTTTTGCTATGAAGCGGTTGAAGTCCGATATTGCTTTCTCGAACTGCTGGCTCAGGAAGTAGGTTACTCCACGGCTGAAGAACAGTCCTTCGTATGATGGTCTGAGATCTATGGCTTCCTGCAGGTCCTTGAGAGCTTCTTCATATTTGCCTGTGCGGCTGAGTGTTATGGCCCTGTAATGGTAGGCCGGAGTGTAAATGGGGTTGAGGCGCAGACTGTTGTCAAAGTCTTCGGTTGCTCCAATGTAGTCTCCCAGATTGTACTTGGCTATTCCTCGCATGAGGTATCCGTCGTACGATGTGGTGTCAAGTCTTATGAGCATGCTGAAGTTGTCTATGGCTGCCGAATACTTGCCGTCTATGAGCATCTGCCTTCCGCGCATGTAGAACTGGTTGAGGTCATACTGCGCCATTGCGCCAATAGCTATTATCAGCGCGGCGATTGTTGCCACAACGGCCTTGTATGTCCTCCTTGCCTTCATCAGTCCGCTTTATTTCTGTTTCTTGAAGATGCCCTTGCGGTTCTTCTTTGCTTTGCGCAGGGAGTATGCACTGCGTACCAGGGCCTCGTCCCTTGCTATATATTTCACGGCCATCGCCACTAGTATGGCACTTACAACAGGGAAGACTGCGGTTACAGAGAAGGCCACTCCGTGCGCTTCCTTGAAGAAGATCACTGCAATCCAGATCTGAAAACCTATGAGCAGCAGTATATTTATCACGCTTACGCGGAGCTGCATCATCCTGTCCTTGAACTTCACGATTGCAAATACCGTGAGAAAGAGGGTGGTGACTATGAAGATGAGCAGGTAAAGGCTCTGTGTGTATTTGACAACTGTGTCCGGGGTGTAGCAGAATTTGCTGAAAAGCAGCGAGCCCAGAAGGCCGGCTACCACAAGGAGGAATAATGTCTGTATTCTCTGTATCATTGTCTGATGTGATTTTTGCGTATATAAACTACAAAATTACAAAAACTATTCCAATAATTCCACAGTAGCAGTTTTATAAAATTAGTCTTGGGTGGTATGTGGATTTTTGTTATCTTTGAAAGATATTATGCGGTAGTAGTTTTTCATTGGACTTCAACTCAATGAACATGAAGCTACTTGTTGGTTTAATAGTTTGATTATGAGAGTTATAGCTGAATCTGAACTTATTATTAACAGCGATGGTTCCATATTCCATCTGCATATGAGGCCTGAGCAGCTGGCCGGAAACGTGATCCTTGTAGGTGATCCCGGCCGTGTTGCAATGGTTGCCGCTCATTTTGATTCAGTGGAGTGTGAGGGAAGTTCCAGGGAGTTCAATTTCAAGACGGGAACTTACAGGGGAGTGAGGTTCACAGTGCTTTCAACCGGCATTGGTACCGATAACATTGATATCGTAGTGAATGAGCTTGATGCGCTTGTGAACATTGATTTCAAGACAAGGCAGGTAAAGGAGGGACTAACATCGTTGAATATCCTGAGAATAGGCACCTGCGGTGCTGTCCAGCCGGACATTCCGCTGGGCTCGTATATCTTCTCGCACATTTCAGTGGGGGCCGATGGCCTTATGAACTGGTATGCCGGAAGGGACGAGGTTACAATACCGGAAATGGAGAAGGCTTTCGTTGAGCAGGTTGGTTATGACAGGAACCTCGGCCGTCCGTATTTCATAAAGGCTGACCAGAAATTGATTGATGCCTTTGCGGACTGCTCCGTCAAGGGAATGACAGTTGCCGCCCAGGGCTTCTACGGACCTCAGGGCAGATACGTGAGAATACCTCTTGCAATGCCGGATATGCTTGAGAAATTCGCCGCCTTCAGCCATGACGGCTACAGGATAACCAATTTCGAGATGGAAGGAAGCGCTGTGGCTGCCTTGAGCAGGAAACTGGGACACAGGGCAGGTACAATATGCCTTGTCGTTGCCAACAGATATCATAAAGGTGTAAATCCCGATTACAAGGAACTTATGAACAAACTTGTGGTGACTGCACTTGACAGGCTCGCCGCATTGAAATGAGATAATAATAATGAATAAATTTAAAGATATGAGAATCAGTAGATTGCTTTTGATTATCGCAGCAGTGGCCCTTTGTGTGTCATGCTCGGACAAGAAAGAAAAACAGGAAGTGATTCCTTTAGTTAAGACACAGGTTGTAGGCGATGCCGCTTCAACGCTCGTTCATGAGTTCCCTGGCAGAGTGAAGGCTTCAAAGGATGTTGGAGTATCATTCAAGGTTGCAGGAACAATCCAGAAAATCCTTTTGAAGGAGGGCGATTCATTCAGGAAGGGTCAGGTTCTGGCCATAATGGATCCAAAGGACTATCAGTTGCAGTTCAATGCCGCAAAGGCACAGTACGAGCAGGTGAAGGCTCAGGCTAACAGAGTGATCAACCTTTATGCAGACAGCGTTGTTTCTGCGGACAAATACGATCAGGCACGCTATGGCCTCGAGCAGGTTACAGCAAAATATGAATTTGCTAAGAACCAGCTTGAGGACTGCAAGCTTGTTGCTCCTTTCGATGGTTTCGTTAACAAACGTTATTTCGAGAGCGGTACAACAGTTGCTGCCGGAATGCCTGTCCTTAGCATAATTTCAGGAGGCGTTCCTGAGGTTGAGATAGAGATTCCTGCCAAGGTTCTTGATATGAAGAGCAATTTCGCATCATTCACTGCAAAGTTCGACTATTCCGAGGAGCCTGTTGCACTGCGTCTTATAAGCATAAGTCCCAAGGCGAATTCTAACCAGCTGTATCCTATCCGTCTTTCAATAGATTCAAAGGACGGCAAGTATCCTACACCTGGAATGAACACCATGGTCAAGGTCAATTTCAAGAGCGATAACTTCGAGCAGTATTCCATTCCTTCAACAGCTCTTTTCAGCGAGGCCGGTGATGACAGGACATACGTATGGCTCATTTCGGCCGATAATGTTGTAGTCAGGAAGAGAGAGGTTATTGTAAGCACATTGCATACCAACGGAACTGCGGACATTTCTCTTGGTCTGGAGTCCGGCAATGTTGTCATTACTGCAGGTGTCCATCAGTTGCACGAAGGACAGAAAGTGCAGGTCCTCAAGGAGACTTCACCTACAAACGTTGGTTCATTGCTTTAATGAATCTTGACTTATTATGTTGAATTTTAAGCAGAAGAGTTATGGATTTTGGAAAATGGGCTTTTAAGAACACCAAGGTGGTGTATTTCCTGCTTGCCGTTCTTATGGTGGGAGGAATCATGGCCGCCTATGATTTGAGCAAACTGGAGGACCCTAAGATTACTGTAAAGCAGGCAATGGTCATAGCAGTATATCCGGGAGCCTCTGCACATGAGATAGAACTTGAAATATGCGATCCTCTTGAGAAATCCATCCAGACAATGGGCGTCATAGACAATGTGCGCTCTTACGCATACAACGATATGGCCCTTATAAAGATAGAACTCCTGAGCACTGTGCCGGATGCCGACATTGAGCAGAATTGGGATTTGCTCAGACGCAAGGTGAATGATGTCCAGCATTCCTTGCCTTCAGGAGCAAGCATCACTGTCAAGGATGATTTCGGTCTGGTTTACGGTATGCTTTACTCACTCTCCGGTGAGGGCATTACGGAAAGGGAACTTTCAGACTATGCCGAACTGTTCAGAAGGGAGCTCGGCGCTGTTCCAGGAGTTGCAAGAGTTGATATATACGGTGACAGGAACGAGTGCATCAACATTAACCTGAAACCTGAACGTATGGCCACTCTCGGGGTTGCCCCGATAGAAGTCGTTTCTACCTTGAACGGGCAGAACGGTATATACTATGCCGGTTACTACAACAATGGCCAGGACAGGTTGAGAGTGGCTGTTTCCGACAAGTCCAATACAATAGAGCAGATACGTGAAATGGTCATTCAGGGACACGAGAAGGACCAGCTCAGATTGTGTGACATAGCAGAGGTCCTGGACGGGTATGAGGAACCTGTCAGGAATGCCATGTTCAACAACGGCAAGTATTGTGTAGGCCTTGCAGTTGCAGGTCAGGACGGAACAGACATAGTAAAGGTTGGAGCAGCCGTTGAGAAGAAGGTCAAGGAACTCATGAGCACCAGGATTCCTGTAGGCGTTGAATGCGATACGGTGTTCGACCAGCCTGCTCTGGTTTCCGAAGCGTTGGGAACTTTCATGGAGAATCTTATTGAGTCTGTCCTCATAGTTATTGCAATTCTTATGGTTTTCATGGGTTTGCGAAGCAGCCTTATCATAGGAGCAAGCCTTGTGGTCATAGTAGTGAGCACCTTTGTGTTCCTGAGCATGACTGGAGGAACAATGCAGCGAGTTTCCCTTGCAGCGTTCATCCTTGCCATGGGTATGCTGGTGGATAACGCCATAGTGATTGTTGACGGTGTGCTTGTGGACCTGAAGCGTGGGAAACCTACCATGGAAGCGCTTACCGGTATTGGAAAGAAAACCGCAATGCCTTTGCTCGGTGCCACAGTAATTGGAATCATGGCTTTCTTCCCTGTATATCTTTCACCAGATACTTCAGGTGTTTATATCAGGGACCTGTTCATAGTTCTTGCAGTATCCTTGCTTTTAAGCTGGATTCTTGCCTTGGTGCACGTTCCTCTGATGTGCAAGACCTATCTTGTTGACCATCCGGGTAAGAAGGCAAAGCTTGAAGCAAAGAAAAGGGCTGAGATGCAGGCTGCAAATCCCGACGCTGAAAGTCCGGAAGAACTCTATAAAGGTAAGATTTATGACTGGCTGCGTGCGGCAGTAGGCTTTGGAATGCGCCACAGATGGGAGTCAATCATTGTTGCGGCCATACTGGTGGCTATCAGCGGATGGGGTTACAATCTGCTCAAACACGGTTTCTTCCCTGATATGGTGTATGACCAGCTCTATATGGAATACAAGATGCCTGAAGGAACATCTTCAGAGAAGATAATGGCCGATCTGGCTGAGATTGAGGAATATCTGCATACAAGGCCTGAAATCAAGAAGGTTGTGACTTCAATAGGCGGCGCTCCTGCAAGATACAATCTCGTGAGAAGCATTCCGCTTCCTTCAATGTCATACGGTGAACTTATCATTGATTTCGAGTCACCTGATGCTCTGGTTGACAATATCGATGAAATACAGGGCGTGCTATCTGAAAGGTATCCTGATGCATACGTCAAGCTCAAGAGGTACAACATCATGTACAAGAACTATCCTATTGAGATTGAGTTCTGCGGACCGGACCCTGCTGTCCTCCATAACCTGGCAGCTCAGGCGCGCACGATTATGGAAGAGAATCCTGATGTGTGCCTGGTAACATCTGACTGGGATCCTCAGATGCCTTATCTTGCCGTGAATTATGACCAGCCATCCGCAAGGCGCGCGGGCGTTTCACGTCAGGATGTTGCATTGAGCATGCTCACAGCAGCCGGCGGCATGCCTATTGGAACATTCTATGAAGGATTGCACAAGAATACCATATATCTCAAATGCACCGAGGCTGAAGGCGAGGATATTGACCAGCTGGAGAACGTGCCTGTTTTCTCAATAACTCCAAACATCTCAAAGATCACCGATCCCGAACTTCAGCTTAAGTTCGCCAACGGTTCTTTGCAGATGGGAGAGATCATTGAGTCCATGCTTTCCACCTATCCTGTGAAGGATGTTGCAGAAGGCATTTCCGTTAAATGGGAGGACCCTGTTGTGCTCAGGTACAACAACCAGCGTACCCAGAGCGTTATGTGCTCACCTGCCCACGGACTTGAAACAGAGGCTGCAAGAGCTTCAATTGCCAAAGAAATCGAGGCCATAGAACTTCCTGACGGTTATTCAATGCACTGGGAGGGTGAGAAGGCAGCATCGGACAGAACAATGTATTATATCTTCAAGTACTTCCCGATAGGAGTTGTCATCATAATATTCATACTCATTCTGCTGTTCAATGATTACAAGAAACCGCTTGTTCTTATTTGCTGCGTGCCGCTTCTGATCATTGGTATCGTGTGGGCAATGTATCTGTGCAACCAGACCTTCACCTTCTGCTCAACAGTAGGTGTGCTCGGTCTTATCGGTATGCTCATGAAGAACGGAATTGTGCTTGTTGATGAGGTCAATTCCCAGATAACAGCCGGAATCGCTCCGGCCAAGGCCGTCATGAACGGAACGGTAAGCAGATTGAGACCTGTGATGATGGGATCCTTCACAACAATCCTTGGAATGATTCCTCTTCTTTCCGATGCAATGTTCGGTCCTATGGCGGCAACAATCATGGGAGGATTGCTCTTCAGTTCAATAGCAATCCTGTACTTCCTTCCTGTACTGTATGTGACATTCTTCAAGATTAAAGTTGACTGATTCATTTGAAATGAAATATTCTGAATTCAAGGATCTGCGCTTGAGCAGACTCGGTTTCG
>JAGHUC010000096.1 GCA_018065035.1 Candidatus Egerieousia equi
GCCTTTTCAAAGAATTCGGCCTGAAGTGCAGGGCCAACCTTATCGTTCTTCACAGCCTTTATCTTTTCAGCAAGGAACTTTGCACCTTCCAGGTTGGAGTATTCTCCAAGCTCCACATTTGACTGCGATGGTTCACCGGCAAAATGGTTAGGATAATCGGCATACCAGAAGATGGATGGACGAAGTCTCTCCAGAGGAAGCCTGTTCAGAGCCTTGCCGTTCTGAGTGGACGCCTGGTCAAGCTTCACCAGATCGGGACGGGCAGCCATAAGTTCGGATGTCTCCTGTTCTCCTGCATGCTCACCGCTGTAGGTCTTTATCATCTTTGCTATCTTCTCCCTCACCTCTTTCTTTTCACCGAACAGAGTTTCATAAACAATATAGTCACGATCCGAATTCAACTGGCTCTGGCAGAAAAGATTCACCAGGGCATTGTTTCCTCCGTGCTGGCTGAAAAGAATGATTTTCTTGCAACCATTGCGCGCCACTTCGGCACAGGTCTCTTCAAGCATCTTAAGGCAAAGTTCTGTTGAATAGGCAACGGTGCCGGGCTGATGTCTGGCTTCGTTAATCTGTCCCACGTAGAAAGTAGGAAAAACAATGGCATACTCCATCTCTGCGGCCATCTTTGCAAGGTGGTCAGCCAGAATGCAGTCGGTGGCCAATGGCAGATGAGGGCCGTGCTTTTCCAGCACTCCCATTGGAATGATGCATACACCTTCCGCCTTTTCCACGGCTTTGGCAAAATCAGGACCTGTAAGCTCCATCCAGCTTACTGAAAGTTTTTCACTCTGCGCCTGGCAGTATATGCAACTGAGAATGAATGTTGCTATCAGTATTATTCTTTTCATGATTAATCGGTATTATTGGTTCAAGCCACGGTTCTCAAGAAGGCCATCAACCTTAGGCTGGCGGCCGCGGAAGTTCTGATACATCTCGGAGCCCTTGCTTATTCCACCAGGAGTGAGAATCTGCTTGCGGAATCTCTTTGCAACCTTCTGGTTGAAGATGTCCCCTGTTTCCTTGAATGCCTGGAAAGCGTCGCAGTCAAGTACCTCAGCCCAGATATAACTGTAGTATCCTGCACTGTATCCACCGCCGATGGAATGGCTGAAATTCGTGACACTGTAGCGAGGAAGAATCTGCTTTGGAATGCCTCTTTCCTCAAGTTTCTTTGTCTGGAAAGCCATTACGTCGAGATTTGCAGGAACCTCCGTGAGAACATGAAGGTCCATGTCAACGTATGAAGCTGCAAGATATTCCACTGTTGCGAATCCCTGTCCGTATTTGTTGCTGGCAACTATCTTGTCTACAAGTTCCTGTGGAATGACCTCTCCTGTCTTATAATGCTTTGCATAAACCTTGAGCACCTCAGGTTCGAATGCCCAGTGCTCGTTTATCTGTGAAGGAAGTTCAACGAAATCACGCTCGGTTCCAACAACTCCGCTGTAGTGAACATTGCGGAAGAATGAATGAAGAGCATGTCCGAACTCATGGAACATGGTTTCAACATTGTCTATGGTCTGAAGGGCAGGTTTGTCCGCAGATGGAAGAGTCATATTGCATACATTGCATACTATCGGCTGGATTCTCTGCGCACCATCATACTTCTGACCGCGGAAGCTTGTGCACCATGCACCCGCGCCCTTGCCGTCACGAGGGAAATAATCGCTGTAGAATATGGCTATCACATTACCGTCCTTGTCAATCACGTCCCAGGATTTTGCAGTTTTCTCATAAACAGGATACTCATCTGTCCTTTCCCTGAATGAAAGGCCGTAAAGCTTGCCTGCAACGTAGAAGATTCCTTTCTGAACATTATTTATTTCAAGATATTCCGAAACAAGAGACTCGTCAATGTTGTACTTTGCCATCTTTGCCTTGTCCTGATAGTACATGTAGTCCCATCTCTGTGGCTCGCCCTTGACCTTGTCCGCCTTCATCATAGCCTTGATATCGGCAAGTTCCTCCTTGGCTTTCTCAACTGCAGGAGCCCATATCTGGTCAAGAAGCGCATATACGTTCTCCTTGTTCTCAGCCATGCGGTCCTTGAGCTGCATTGCAGCGAAATCGGTGTAGCCCATGATCTTTGCCTTTTCAAGACGCAGGGCTATGATTCTGGCTGCAATGGCCTTGTTGTCATATTCATCGTTGTGGTTGCAACGGTTGTTGTACATCTCATAGACCTTCTTCCTCAATTCCCTGTTCTTACAATACTGAAGTACAGGATTGCAGCTCGGACGCTGCATGTTGAAGCTGTACTTACCCTCCTTGCCAATGCTCTTTGCAAGAGCTGCAGCACGGTCTATGTTAGCCTGAGGGAGTCCCTCGAGTTCCTTTACATTGTCAACTGTAACGTATGTGTTGTTGGTATCGTGCAGAAGATTCTGACTGAATTTCAACTGAAGTTTCGAGAGCTCGAGATTCAGCTCGGATATTCTTTTCTGATCCTGTTCGTTGAGGAGGGCTCCGCCGTTCACGAATGAATTGTAGGTCTTTTCAAGCAGACGTTGCTGCTCCTTGTTCAGATTGTACTTTGCCTGATTGTCATATACGTATTTCACCTTTGCGAACAACGCCTTGTTCATTCTTATGGCATTACCATGTGCGGTAGTGAGAGGTGACATCTCACTTGCAAGCGCCTGAAGCTCCGCCGTTGAGCTTGCACCTTTAAGAACGCTCCATATTTCGGCCTTGTCAAGAAGTTCTCCGCTTCTGTCAAGAGCCACTATCACGTTTTCAAAAGAAGGCTCGTCCTTGCAGTCAACAATGGCCTGAATCTCCTTTGCGTCCTCATCCAGGCCCTTGAGCATGGCCTCGCGGTAATTCTCAATGGTAAGTTTCTCAAACGGAGGAATTTCATACGGAGTACCGTATTTCTTGTCAAGAATAGGATTCTGGGCGAATGCCAGGCCTGCCACTGCAAGCATAGCAACTGATAGAATGAAACGTTTCATAATCTTATAATCAAATTAATAATATTCAAGTATCTGCAATCTATCTTCAAATATAGCAATTAATTCTATAGCAACTATAAAAAAATTCCGCCCGGGAAAGGCGGAATTTTCAAATGA
>JAGHUC010000038.1 GCA_018065035.1 Candidatus Egerieousia equi
GTATCAAAGCCCTTGTCCCAAAGTTTCATTTCAGTATAAAATTTCTATATTGTTTTCTGTTTGGTTGCGTCAGGCAGTTTCTCTTCATTGGGGCTCTGCCCCAAACCCTGCCTGTTCCAGGCGCTCCCGGGCTATACCGAACTTGCTGCTTTTCGCAACTCTCCG
The DNA here is from genome assembly GCA_018065035.1 of Candidatus Egerieousia equi. Lineage (GTDB taxonomy): Bacteria > Bacteroidota > Bacteroidia > Bacteroidales > UBA932 > Egerieousia > Egerieousia equi. Next base: position 166 of record JAGHUC010000038.1, read on the forward strand.
CATGCTTTCCGCAAGTATTCGCTTTCCAGCAAGTTCGCGCCCTCCGCTAGGCCGCTGATGCGGCCCTTTATTTGCCCTGCCGCTACATTTGGTCACATTTTCTTCAATTTTGTGACCGTTCCCCCTTTTTACCACTCTTTTGGGCACGTTTTTCGCCAAAATGCGCCCGTTTGCCGCTTTCCACGCCCGTTTGGTCACATTTTCCCTCCGAAATGCGCCCGTTACAGGCTCAAGCCGCCAAGTAATTTCACGTATATGTCAACGGCCTGCTCAATCTCACTCAAGCGGATGAATTCATTGGCAGTATGCGAACGTGCGGAATCTCCCGGCCCGATTTTCAGCGTAGGACAATGAAGCAACGCCTGATTGCTCAAAGTAGGTGAACCAAAACAGTTCAAGCCCAGCGCCAGGCCGCGTTGAACCACAGGATGCTCCACATCAATATGCGAACTTCCCAGTCTGGTGGAACGAGCCTTGATTTCAATGCTGCATACTTCGCTCTGTATCTCAGACAGCAACTCAGTATTTGTATAACAGTCATTCGAACGCACATCAACCACAAACGAACATTTGTCCGGCACAACATTATGCTGGGTCCCGGCCTGAATCTGCGTAACGCTCATCTTAACAGGCCCCAGGAATGGCGACACCTTTTCAAACCGATGATTCTCAAACCATTCCACAACAGGCAAAGCCTTGTAAATTGCATTCACACCCTCGTTTCTGGCCGCATGCCCGCTCTTTCCGTAAGCCGTACAATCCAACACCATGAGGCCCTTTTCAGCAACCGCCATCTGCATACCGGTAGGTTCGCCTACCACGGCCAGCGCTATTCTATCGTCCCCAGGATAGCACAGGCCCTTTGATACTGGTTCTGAACAGGCATTTTCGGCTGAATCCCCATTGCCATTCTCACTTGCCTTTCCCTGACCTCTCCCCTCAATCTGCAACGGTAAAGATTCTTCTCCGCAAACAAAGGGCAGAATCAATTCAATGCCGTTCTTGCCGCTAACCTCTTCCTCGGCAGTCAGAGTCAGTACAAGTCTGTATGGCTGTTCATCAGCAACCAGAATCTTATACGCCTCCAGCATAGCCACAACGCTGCCGCCATCGTCGTTCGATCCCAGGCCGATGATTTTCATATCTTCAGCACCTGCGGGGGTGGATTCTGGAACTATCGCCGGTGTAAAAGGATCTGAAGACCAGCCGGAAACCGGTTTTACGGTGTCGATATGCGCATTGAGCAGGATGACAGGCTTGCCGCAAGGAGGGCAGCTTTCCAGCCAGAGGTTATTCCTGAGGCGATGCACAGGAAGCCCCTGCGAGAGCAGAAAAGCCTCCAGCATATCAGCCACGGCCTTTTCATCCCTACTTGGCGATGGTATCGCAATCATTCTGCTTAGCAGTTCCTGTTTCCAGTCCATTCTATTGCTCTATTGTTCCAATAAACTATATTTCTCCTACTCGTCGAGCGGATGCTTTGTGTAATAAACCCTCAGTGCTGTTGAACTTACCTTTATGAATCCCTTGGCATCCTCGGAGGTCCAGCCCTTCTGCATCTCACCGTACTCGCCGAGCTTGGTCTTTACCAGATCGTCAGGAGAATCAACGCCAACAGTGGAAAAGCCGTATGGATGAAGTTCCATTGTAACGGTTCCGTTGACATTGCGCTGGCTGCTTTCCAGCATTGCCTCAATGTCACGCATCACAGGCTCCATATACTGACTTTCGTGGAGGAACATGCCGTACCAGGTGCCAACCTGATCCTTCCAGTACTGCTGCCACTTGCTCAGGGTGAATTTCTCAAGGAACTTGTGGGCGGCTATAATCAGCAGCGCGGCGGCGGCCTCAAAGCCTACACGCCCTTTTATACCTATTATGGTATCACCCACGTGCATGTCACGGCCCACTCCGTAAGGCGCAGCTATTTCCTCAACCTTCTTGATAGCCTCAACAGCATCGTCATATTCCACTCCGTTAACGGCTTTCAGACATCCCTTGCAGAAAGTCAAAGCTATGGTTTCCTTGTCCTGTTTTGTAACCTGCTTCAAATAAGCGGTTTCAGGGAGTCCCTGTGTTGAATCAAGAATTTCTCCACCGCAGATGGAAGTTCCCCAGAGACCTACATTATATGAATATTTCTGCTTCTGGAAATCTGCAGGAAAGCCGTTTTTCTGAAGGTACTCAATCTCCTGGTTGCGGCTCAGAGCCATATCACGGGTAAGAGTAATGATCTCAACACCGGGAGCGGCAACAAGGAAGGTCATGTCAAAACGTACCTGGTCGTTACCTGCTCCTGTAGAGCCGTGAGCAATGGCATCGGCACCAATCTCCTTTGCATATTTTGCGACGGACAGTGCCTGGAAAATCCTTTCAGATGAAACGGAGATAGGATAGGTACCGTTACGAAGCACATTGCCGTAAATCATGTACTTGATGCTCTTTTCATAATATTCCTGCGCCACATCAAGCGTTACATACTTCACTGCTCCCAGTTTGTACGCATTCTCCTCGTTGGCCTTGAGCTGCTCTGCGGAAAAGCCGCCGGTGTTCGCACACGCAGCATATACCTCATAACCTTTTTCCTTTGCCAGATACATTACAGTGAACGATGTATCCAATCCGCCGCTGAAAGCGACAACAACTTTCTTCTTAGCCATAATATCTATACTTTTAATTTTATCGTTTTATTTAGAATCTTTTCCCTTCTCTTTTTGTTCAATCCTCTTTGTTCATCTCTTTGTATTCAACTCTTTTGCCAAAGCAGGGAACGCGCGCCAGCCTCAAATTAGACTATAAAGGTGTTACCTGTATCCCGCCCCCTCATTTTCGCATGCCAGGAATCATTCACCCCTTTCAGAATGCATTCCGGCGGGGGTTGATGTTTCCCGCTTTGGCAGGATTATTTTTCATCAGGATCAAAAACCATCCCGGTACAATAGCAATCCTCAAAACCGTTCCTGCAAAGTGTTTCGTAATGAACGCAGCTCACACAACCCTTCCAGAAATTGATGTCCGTGGTTATTTCCCGGTACGGTACTGATTTATATCCAAGCGATTCGTTGATTCTCCTGACTGCGGGACTGGTGGTAAGTCCGAAAATCTTCGCTCCTGGAAATTTCAGGCGCGACAATTCATAAGCCTGCTTCTTAATGGCTTTGGCCAAGCCCATCCCCCTGTATTCAGGTCTGACTATAAGTCCGGAATTGGCAACGAACCAGTTATGTTCCCACGACTCTATGTAGCAGAAACCGGCGAACTTGTCACCGTCCAGAGCAATAATGCCTTTCCCGGCCGCTATCTTTTCACTTATATATTCCACGGTCCTTTTTGCCAGACCGGAATTCTTGTCCTTTGTTGCCTCCTCAATGGTGTAGGAAACATCCTTCGCATACTTCAAATGCTCCTGCCCTGCGAACAGCACTGTTATTCCATTGACAATCACCTCACTCATAATATTTCCATGTCTTTTACTTCGTATCTCTTCTATTCACTCAAATTTTGCAGGCATGCAATTCTATTAACTTAGTCACTCTAATAAAATACCTTGTTGAATATGTGACCCTTTCACGTAGCCCGCTCAGTAACTTACACAGGTTTTACAAAACAGACGCAAATCATCTGAAACTGTTAACAGAAGAAGCAGCATCAGGAAAGCCCCGAAATGAAGGCTGACAGATTGGAAACGATCTGTGACTTGGTGAAACCGTCCTTGATCATGACAAGAATGGTATCATCACCGGCAATCGTACCCATAATCCCCTTTATATTATTGTCATCTATCACGGCCGCAACAGCACTGGCGAATCCGGGCGCAGTCTTGATAACGGCGAACAAGGAGGAAAACTCAATGCTCCTTACCTTTATCTTCTGCCTGTCACTTTCCTCCAGTTTATCATTTCGCCAAGATCCGGTATCAGCCAGCATATCTTCATTAACATATTTAAAAGCTGCCCTTGACTCTGTGTCTGACTGTCCGTTAAGACCTTGCATGAAACTTGAATCTTTCAATTCGGAACTGTTTCTGCCTGAATAATTGACAATTGTTGCCTCAAGCGGCAGAGCATATACATACTCTCCATCCGCATTCGGCAGACGCATTATTTTCATCTCCTTGAGGTCACGCGATAATGTTGACTGGGTCACATTAATCTTGGAAACCTTGAGAATTTCCTGCAACTCATTCTGGTTGTGAATGTTACCATCAGTTATTGCTTT
>JAGHUC010000085.1 GCA_018065035.1 Candidatus Egerieousia equi
GGAATGCGAAAACTTGCGAAAATAAACCAGTACAATGAGCAATTGTGGCACGATATTTGCAAGTATTCAAGTCGAAATAGTTTTCATAGGTTAAAAAATAAGTGATAGGTAATAAGAGCCGGATTTCGCAAGAGGTCCGGTTTTTATTATGCCCTGTTCCGTGAAATTCATTACCTTTGCTCAAGAAAACCAAGCAAATGCACGAATGTATGGAGAATGAGAGCAGGACACAGGTGGATTACGAGCAGATTATGGCTCAGTTGGAGGAAGTGGTTGGAAAAATAGAGAACCCGGAGCTTCCATTGAAAGATGTGGAGCCTCTGCTCAAGCGGGCCAAGGAGCTCATATCCCAGGCACGCAAACAACTTGAGGGTTTCAGGACGGATTTTGAAAAAGCACTTGAACAATGATAGCGGCAACAGGTTTTTTCGACGGAGTTCACAAAGGGCACAGGAAGGTGCTGGAGACTGTCAGTACTATCGCCAGTGAAAAAAAGGAAGAAAGCGCAGTTATAACTTTCTGGCCTCACCCAAGGACTGTGCTGCAGCAGGATGCTGGTGATCTGAGGCTTCTCAATACCATTGAGGAGAAGAAGCGGTTAATTGAAAGTGCGGGGATTGACAGGACCATAGTGATACCTTTCACAAGACAGTTCAGTGCCCTTTCAACGGAAGAGTTTCTCAAGCAGTATCTCATTGACATGTACGGAGTGAGCACCCTTGTCATAGGCTATGACCACAGGCTGGGTAAGAACGTGAACCAGAGCCAGCAGGATATGATTGCCATTGCCAACGGTCTCGGACTTGAAGTGGTCCGCTGCAATGAGTTCATCATGGATGGCGACATCATCTCATCCACCAAGATCAGGAACCTTCTTTCCAACGGCTCGGTAAAAAGGGCCAATGAGTTCCTCGGGTATGAGTATATGCTCGGAGGAGTGGTGCTCAGGGGTAACGGACTTGGAAAGGGGCTTGGGTTCCCAACCGCAAACATAGGGCTGTACAATCCGCTCAAGGCGGTTCCACAGGACGGAGTCTACGCCGTAAAGGTGAAAGTGCTGGACCAGTGGAAACAGGGAATCTGCAACATAGGCCTCAGACCAACCCTTACAGATTCATCCAACAGGGTGATAGAAACCCATATTCTGGATTTCTCGGAGGAGATTTACGGTCTTGACCTTGAGATACGTTTTCTGGAAAAACTCCGCCCGGAGTGCAAGTTCTCATCCAGAACAGAGCTTGTTGAGCAGATGTGCGCCGACACTGAAAAGGCGCGCAGAATCATTTCTTCCTTATAATATTGAGCCCGTCGCGCAGAGGGATTATCACATTCTCCACCCTCGGATCATTGGCAACCAGTTCATTGAACTCCATGATGCCTTTGGTCTGGGCATCGGTATGATGCGCCCCGCTTCCTGATACGTGTTCCATTTCAAGAACTTTGCCTGACCAGAGCACGTTGTCAGCCAGAATGAAACCACCCGGACGGACTTTGTCAATGACAGCATTGTAATATTTCACGTATTCGCGCTTGTTGGCGTCTATGAACACAAGGTCGTACGGCCCGCTCAGCTGACTCAGACTTTCATTGGCATTACCGAGAATCAGGTTAATCCTGTCTTCAACTCCTGCGCGCGCATATCCTCCACGAATGACATCCTCGAGTTCATCGTTGATTTCCAGAGCATCCAGATGAGCTCCGGCAGGCAGTGCGCTTGCTATGCATATTGAGGAATAGCCTGTGAAAACGCCAAGCTCCAGGGCCCTTTCCGGCCGAATCATTGAAGTCAGCAGATTGAGCAGCCTGCCCTCTACCGGTCCGCAGAGCATGTGGGAATAAATGGAACGCAGGTGTGTCTGCCTTTCAACCCAATCAAGAGCCTCCGTCTGCCTTGTGGAATTCCTTTCTATATATTCGTATAGGGGATCGTTCATGTTTCCTATAAAAAAGAGGCGTATGGAATAACCAGGCGCCTCAATATTTCTTGGATGCGGTTCAGTTATTTAACGCGCTCTCCGTATGTTCTGTCCTCAGTCTTGACTCTGATCTTCTCACCCTGATTGATGAAAAGAGGAACCATTATGATTGCACCTGTTTCAAGAGTTGCCTCTTTCATTGCGTTTGTTGAAGCTGTATCGCCCTTTACTGCAGGCTCTGTGTAGGTGACTTCAAGTTCTACGAATGGCGGAAGTTCACAGGTGAGGCATCTGTCCTCGTCTACGTGGAACATCATTTCAACGTACTGGCCCTCTTTCATAAGGTCAGGGTTGTCAACAAAGTCGTTGTCGAGGTGAATCTGCTCGTATGTTTCGGTATGCATGAAGTTGTAACCGTCTTCATCCTTGTAGAGGAACTGATAAGGTCTTCTCTCAATGTTGATGGTCTCAATCTTTGCACCTGCTGTGAAGGTGTTCTCAAGGATCTTGCCGTTCTCAAGGTTTTTGAATCTGCTCTTTACGAATGCAGGGCCCTTGCCTGGTTTTACATGCTGGAAATAAATCAATTTACAAGGCTTGCCATTGAAATTGAAATACATGCCGTTCTTGAAATCTGCTGTTGTTGCCATAAAAATGTATCTTGTTTATCGATTATTTTCTTAAATCACGCAAAGGTATCAATAATTTTGATTCTTTCAAATACGCCACAACCTCTTCCAACTGCCACTTCGGCGTTGAAGTTGCGCCGCATACTCCTATGCTCACACTTCCTTCTCCCGAGTCTGAAAGAGAATTGAACCACTGCGCTTGAATCTGGTCAATGCTCTGTATATGGTAGGAATGCGGATTCACGCTCTTGCAAAGATCATACAGCACCTTGCCGTTGGAACTCTCAGCTCCGCTCACGAACAGAATGACATTGTGCTTTGCCGCAAAATTTATGAGATGCTCGTGCCTGTGCGCAACCTGCCTGCAGATAGTATCGTATACGGTAAGCTTTTTCCTTGAACGTTTCCTTATCTCCTCGCACAGATATGCGTAATCCTCAGGATCCTTGGTGGTCTGCGAAAAGATCACCAGGTCACGTGTCCAGTCTATTCTCTCAATGTTCCTTATGACATTCTCCTGGCCGTTCCCGCCGCGCAGCACATCAAGAATTATGGCATCGTTCCCGACCTGGCCCACGAGTCCGTTGACTTCCGCGTGTCCTTCCTTGCCGAAAATCAGCACCTGGGCGCCTTCCTCCTTATATACATTCCTGATCTTTTCCTGCAGTTTCAGCACTACAGGACAAGTGCAGTCAATGAGTCTGATATTGTTTTTCCTGGCCAGGTCATATGTTTGAGGAGGCTCGCCATGAGCTCTTATGAGAACGGTAGCATCGTGCATATTCTCCATTTCATCAAGACCAATGATTTTCAGGCCGGAGCTGGCCAGGCGTTCCAGTTCCGAGCTGTTGTGAACTATTGCTCCTAGTGAATACAGCTCTCCACAAAGTTTCAAATTCCTTTCGGCTGAATCAACGGCACGTATAACGCCTGGGCAGAAGCCCGACTCGCTGTCCAGTTCAACGCTGATTGCTGAAGCATTATTCCCTTTCAATCGTGAATTGCTGGATATAGTTTCCATCTTCATTTGTCCTTACGAAAAGTGTGACCCTGAAGCTCTGCCCTCCGGCATTCAGAATACCTATTGCATACTTCATGGGGGCTACTCCGCTTTTGTGAATGATTGTGAATGACTTCACCTTGTATGTGGTGAAGAAATTGCGGACAATCTGTGTTGCCTGTCTCTTGCTGCAATCATTCACCTTGCCAAGGATATTTATTTCCAGATTCTTGGCAAACCATGAGGAAAGGCTCCTGGCATCGCCACGTGAAATGTATTTTGCAATCGGAACAAAGGAATCGCTGCTGTGCTGGGTCTGAGCCGAAGCGGACTGACCCACCAGCATCTGCATCACAATTGCTGCAAATGTGCAGAAAATCATCCTTATGCCTTTAGTCATATTCATTATCTTGTTCCCGATTACATATTAGGTGTTGCAAACATGAGGACATCATCCTTGCTTATTTCAGATGAACCGAGAATGAGCAGACGCTCGGTAACATTCCTCAGTTCCCTGATATTTCCAGTCCACGGATGATTTGACAGTTCCTCAAGGGCCTCCTCACTTATCTTCCGTTCCGGCATTCCGTTTTCAGAGCATATCTGGCTTATGAAATATCTGACCAGCACAGGAATATCGTCCTTCCTTTCAGCCAGTGACGGAACCTGAATGATAATAACGCTCAGTCTGTGATACAAGTCCTCCCTGAATGTGCCTTTCTTGATTTCTTCCTGAAGATTCTTGTTTGTTGCCGCAATGACCCTTACATCCACGTTGATATCCTTATCGGAGCCGACCCTGCTCAATTTCTTTTCCTGAAGCACACGCAGAACCTTGGCCTGTGCAGCAAGTGACATATCCCCTATTTCATCAAGGAAAAGAGTTCCTCCTTCGGCCTGTTCGAATTTTCCTTTATGCTGCTTGATTGCGGAGGTGAAGGAACCTTTTTCATGACCGAAAAGTTCGCTTTCTATAAGTTCACCTGGTATTGCGGCGCAATTCACCTCTATGAAAGGCATGGCGCTCCTGTTGCTCTTCTCATGAAGCCATCTTGCAACCAGTTCCTTGCCTGTTCCGTTGGAACCTGTGACAAGCACCCTGGCATCGGTGAGGGCCACTTTGTCTATCATGTTCCTGACCTTCTGAATAGCTTCTGAATTACCGACTATTTCCTGAACTCCTGAGACCTTCTTCTTGAGAATACGGTTCTCCTTTACAAGATGGGATTTGTCCGCCACATTCTTGAGAGTAACCATTATCCTGTTCAAATCCAGAGGCTTTGAAATGAAATCATACGCTCCCTTTCTCATACACTCAACCGCCGTTTCAATATCGCCGTGTCCTGAAATCATTACCACGGCTGCATCGGTAGGTTGCGACATGATGTTTTCCAGCACTTCCACGCCATCCATCCCTTCCATCTTGATATCACAGAACACAAGGTCGAACGCGCAGGATGCAAAGCAGTCAAGCCCCTCCTTGCCGTTTGAAGCGGTTGACACTTCGTGGCCTTCCATTTCCACTATTTCCTTGAGTATATTCCGTATACTCTTCTCATCGTCTATAATAAGAATTTTCATGCAATGAACTCTATATTGAATTTTGAACGAAGAATTTCCTTTGCCCAGTCATATTCCTGATCCATGGTCATGTTTGAATTGTCAAGCACAATTGCATCAGGAGCCTTTGTAAGCGGATCCACCTTTCGTGTGGAATCGATTCTATCCCTCTGTCTGAGGTTGTCCAGAACCTCATCAAAGGTTTCAGAGCCTCCCTTGGCCTTGATTTCAGCGAGTCTTCTATGTGCCCGCACCTCCTCGGAAGCCGTCATGAATATCTTGAATTCCGCATCGGGGAACACTGCCGTGCCAATATCCCTGCCATCCATGATAACGCCCTTGTCAACAGCCATATCCCTGAGGATGCGGTCAACATAAACCCTGACAAAAGCAAGAGCGGATATGTAGCTCACCTTGTTGGATACCTGCATTGTCCTGATTTTTGACTCAATATTGGCGCCGTTAAGATATGTCTCGCTTTTCCCGCTAGCATTCAATCTGAATGAGATTTCTATCTGCGGAAGAAGGGTGGCGAGCCAGTTCATCTTTATTTTGTTGTTGTCATCAATGAAACCGTTTGTATATGCAAAATATGTGATTGCCCTGTACATTGCTCCGGTATCTACATATATGTATCCCAGTTTTGCTGCAAGACCTTTGGCAAAACTGCTTTTTCCTGTTGAAGAATAGCCATCAATGGCGATTATGATTTTCCTGTCGTTCATATTCCACAAAAGTAATAAAATTCAACGGCCGCTGAAAACTATATTTCGTTATATACCGGTATGCTGAAGCTGAAGCATGCACCGCCGAGTTCAGAAGGGCTGTAACTTATGCTGCCACCTTCCTGCTGAACTATGTTGCGGCAGATAGCAAGTCCGAGTCCTGTGCCGCTGGTCTTTGTTGTGAATTTCGGGTTGAACAGCCTCTCAACATTTTCAGGAAGGACACCCGGGCCGTTGTCTTCAACCTTCACAATAAAGAAGTTCCCCTCCTGCTCCAGTGCAATCCTCACAAAGCCCATTGCATGCTGGGATGAGTCCTTTTCATTGGACTCGAGAGCCTGTATTGCATTGGAAAGCAAGTTCACAAGCACACGCACTATGTTGCCCCTCCTGACATACACAGCAGCGTTCATATTGTCCGAATAGGCTGTAAAAAGCACTTTGATATCATCACGCGTATCAAAAAGATTCTTCTGATTAAGGATAAGCTCATACAGGTCAACCACCTGAGGCGTCTCGGAATATGACTTGGTGAATGAAGAGAACTCAGATGCTATGTTTGCAAGATTGTCTATCTGCTCGAGAATGGAGTCCGCACTCTGCTCGAATTTCTCCTCCCAGGATGAAATCCCCTTCTGCTTTAACATAAGCAGATACTGGATATTCAGTCTTATCGGGGTCAGAGGGTTCTTTATTTCATGGGCTATCTGACGTGCCATTTCATTCCAGGCTTTCTCCCTTTCCGCCGTGGCAAGCCTTTTTGTGGATGCCTCAATGTAATCGACCATCTGATTGTATGAATGCACAAGTGCGCCGAGTTCATCGTGACGGTTGTAGATTATGTGTTCAGCGCCCTTGGAAATATCTGTGACTCTCATCCTGTCACCTATCAGAGATATAGGTCTCACAAGTGAGCGGGACAGGAAACGGCTGCTCACGAGCGCCAGTATGAGAAGCAGTATGAACAGGTTCACTATTGTTGCCACAATGCCGGAGATGGCATTTCTGAAAGCCATAGTTCTGGCAAAATAAGGGATGTTCACTATTGCAACAAGAGAACCGTTGATATTGTACAATGGAGCATACATTGAATAGTAGGTAAGATTCTCTATCTTTTCCTTCTGTATCACAACGCGTTCGTTGTTGAACACAATGTCGTGGAATGCCTTGTTGTCCATTCTTGAAGAAAGCAGGAAGCGTTTGAACAGTTCAATGCGTGTTGAGCGTATGAGACTTCCGTGAGGGTCAAAGAGGTTGATGTCAGCCTGCAGATTCTGAGCCAGACGGTCCATGTTCTGGTTCAGATCCTGCGAATTCACGTTCTTGTATGTATCAATGTACTTGCTGAAATCAGTAAGCGTGGACTGGGCGGTAACCAGTTTCTCCTCCATCTGCATTTTGTTCGCAGTGTTGGAATATGTGAGGAAAAGCCAGATTGAGCCAAGTCCCATGAAGAGCAATGTGATTCCAAGGGAAATGGAAACCAGGTTGGAGATCTTCTTCTTGATGGATCCTCTCGGACTGCTCCTGTACCCTCTGATTCTTTTCACCCTTCTGAGATAAAGCATCAGCTGAAATACTGCTGCATTGAACATGAGAAGATATGAGAACGATATCAGATATTGCAGAAGGTTGTGGCGCAGCCGGCTTATCATTATCACAACGTCATCCGAAATTTTATATATGAACTGGCGATAGCCATCCTTTACGAATGTTGAATATCCCTCTGGGAATGCATGGTTGTCAACTATTGAACGATATTTGAAGTCTCCGCTGTACACAGTGAGCTTACCTTCAACATACTTGGCATATGAATACTCCAGCGGCATGTTCACCTTGTCTGCAGTGGTATAGTCAAAGAGAAGTGCGGAGTAAGCCTCATTCTCCTTGGTGAGCCTTGAGTTCATATCTATGTATAACCTGGCCCTGCCGTTTTCCGTAAGAACTGAATATGCACCGAGATAGCTCACCCTGCCATTGTAATTGTTCAGATAGTGGAATATGCGCTTGTCAGAAACAGGCAGGCCATACCTTTCCAGCTGATCCCTGTAGTAGGCATTGATGTTCACAAGACTTCTTCCACCCTGATAGAAAAGCTGCTCATCAGATGTTGATACGGTGACAGCTATCTCATATTTCCTTTCCACATTGGAGAAATAATGTTCATCCAGTCTTTTGGTAATCATGGATATGACATCCGTTGACAGCGGACCGTTGAGCAGCTTGTTTATCACGGGATCAAGCGGAATCTTGCTTTCCATGTTACGAAGCTGCAGTTCGAGCGAAACGTCCCTTTCAACGGACAGCTTGTTCAACCAGACTTCAGTCCTGCTGATTTCCCTGTAATAGCTCTTGATGTTCACTATGAGCACCATGTACAACGACACCAGGAAAACATACACCGCCAGCCACTTCCAGCTCGTAACCGTGCGGGCCAGCGGGAAGCCCGCAAGCCTGAGGAAGACCTGAAGAAGAAGCATCAGGGCCACAAAGAGCATGGCATACGAAACATAGCACAGAAGGGAGTACTGGTCCAGACCGGCCACATTGAAAATCTCCAGTGTTATGTTAGAGTTGTCAATAAGCGAGTTCAGAGTCCATCCTGTGTACAGGGCAAGCATCACCGGAACCGCAAGGAACGCAGCCGCCTTGATTTTCCAGTGCCTTCCTCTTCTGTTCGGGATGATTTTCTTCCTGATTATATATATACCATTAGCAAAAAAATATACGAACAGATTGATTATAAGCAGATTACCCAAAGACGAGAAAGGGAAGTAGTCTGCATACAGGTTCGGGGAGAAGATAGTGGAGTCAAATCTCAGCAAGAATCCTATTGCAAGGCCTGCGATTGATACTGCCAAAGCTCCGGCTACTGATATAAGGAAATACTTCAGGCTCCTTTTCCATACTGCAAGCAGGTAGAAGCCTGCCAGGGCCATCAGCAGTGAAAGCCAGAGAAGGATTATGTTTCCCTGTGACATCGAAGGAGCCATGTTGCTCTCTACATTGAACAGGAGTTCGCCGGACTTTGTGGAAACAGGTGCGCCATCGCCATAAGTGACAGGCATTACGTTAACGCCTCCGGAGCTCAGGCGTGGATTCATCCTGCTCCTGAGTATGGCGTTGTCGGACAGATATTCGGTCTTTATGAGCAATCCGGCAATTACTTTCATATCGTCCCTGATATATACCCGTACCACATACCATGCAGATCCCAGATTCACATACTGGAACTTGTCCGAAAGGAATGCCAGCGGAGTGCTGAAATAGTTCCTTGTATTGTACTGAAGTCTGTACCAGTATGGAAGGACGTCAACCTCATCGTTGTTTATAGGGAACTGGTTCACCCAGGACTGTATTGTATCGGCACAATAGCGGTATACCACCATGTCTTCCGGCAGGTCATCAAGCTTGAGCCATTCGCCGACCGGTGCGCTCAACGCCCTTTCGGCAAAATTGTCAAGGTCAGCAGTAAGCCTTGCTATCTTCCTTTCAAGCCTTGCCGCCTGTCTCTGTGCATTATTGTAATCCGGGCCTGTCATCTGGGAGAGCACTGCTGAAACCAGAGCCAGCAGGAAGCACAGAACCGTGAACAGAACCAGAGGCCTGCGCACAAGCTGCACGAGCCACCCCATTCTGAGGAAGCGCTTCAGATAAACACCGATATGATGGATTCTCTTCATATTCTTCTACTGGTGATGGTATGGCTCACCCTTTATTATTGTGAATGCCCTGTACAACTGCTCAAGAAAAATGAATCTCACTATCTGGTGCGAGAATGTCATTTTTGAAAGGCTCAGTTTGCTGTTCGCCCTCTGATATACAGCCTGGCTGAACCCGTAGGCACCTCCTACCACAAAAACAATGTCCTTCCCGGAAGAAAGCATCTTCCTTTCAAGACTGGCGGCCCAGTCAATGGAACTGTACTCATTTCCGCGCTCATCAAGAAGAATGACATCATCATCGGGCTTGAGTGCCTTGAGTATGAGATCTCCTTCCTTCACCTTTATTTCCTCACGACTCAGTGAAGCCGCATTCTTGAGCTGAGGTATGTCAACACGCCTGAACTGAGTGTAGAACTGCAAACGTTTCTGATACAGTTCCTCACCCTGTGCAGCAAAGCCGAATGTTGTTTTCCCAACTGTAAGGAGAGTGATTTTCATACCGTCAAAAATATATAAGTTCACTCAATCTCTTTCTGTCAAACACTTTTGAGCACACATCCATCACATCTTTCACACTTATCTGTTCAACCATACGGCGTGAAAGCTCGAACGGACTTATCTGATTGAACACAAGCATGGCCTTGCTCATTCCAAGAGCCTGGGACTCAAGATTGTCCGCAGCTATGAGCATCTGTGCAACAAACTGTTTCCTTGCGCTCTTGAGCTTGCTCTCAGCAATTTCCGTGCCGGCGAACTTCTCAAGAGTGGAATAAACCAACGACTTGCATTTTTCCGTGTTCGCGGCATCGCAGCCAAAATATACGGTGAATATGCCGGTATCGGAATATGGAGTATACGCCGCCTCCACCGTGTAGACCAGTCCGTGCTTCTCCCTGAGCAAAGTGTTAAGCACCGAATTTGATGCAGGGCCGCCGAGCATGTTGGCAACAAGTGCAAGAGTGCATCGCTCCTTGTTACTGTAAAATGAAGGTGCGCTGCAGCCTATTATGCAATGGCTCTGATGCAGATGCCTGTTCTCTGAAAGGGAGAATTGATTACCCGTGGCCAGTGAAGAATAAGGATTCTCAGGAACAGGCTGCTCAAACAGTGTGGTTTCATCCGGGATATACTGAAGCCCGCTGCCGGGAGAGTATTTTTCAAGTGAGCGTCTGATGGTGCTTTCAAGTCCTGACGGCTCTACATTGGCCACCACAGACAAAGCCATGTTTCCCGGAGTGAAATATTCTCCGGTGAACTCCAGAAGGTCTTCGGAAGTGATTTTCCTCAAGCTCTTCCTTGAGCCCAGAATCAGTTTTCCCAGCGGGTGCCCCTTGAAGAGCAGGCCCTCGAAATCATCATAGATCTGGTCTGCCGGGGAATCCTTGTAGGTTATGATCTCATCATATACAACATCCTTCTCCTTTACCAGTTCCTTCTGTGGGAAAGTCGAGCTCATGGCCATCTCAAGCAGCAGGTCAATGCCCTTGGCCAGATCCTCCCTGAGAACAGTGCAGTAAAGCACGATTTCCTCCTTTGTTGTATAAGCGTTGAGGTCTCCTCCCTCCTTCTCCAGTCTGCTGTTTATGTTGAATGAACTTCTGCGTTCCGTTCCCTTGAAAAGCATGTGCTCAACAAGATGAGCCATGCCATTGAACTTCTCCTGCTCGTTACGGGTGCCCACCTTTGTGGTCAGTGCGCAGTAAGCCACGTTCGAATGAATCCTTTTATACGAATATTTCAAATTGCCACTATCCATACACATTTCCATATAAACTGCAAATTTACAAAAATACTTCTCTCTTTATTTGTATCTTTGTCAAACAATTATATACCATGAAGCAGATTCCGGATTTCATATACGAAAAGAAAAACCAGATAACAATGGTCATATTCGTGCCGTTGTTCATCCTTGCCTTTTTCATAGCATACCAGCCTTTCAATTTTGACTATATAAACACCTCGTTCTTCACAAGGATGGGAGCGTCACCTTCACTTGCAAAGAACATAACGCTGGTGTGCATCATATTCATAGGCCTTGCTGTGATTGCAATAAGCCGCGTGCTCATGGGAGTCTATGCAAAGAGAAGGCCTTTTACTTACAGGAGCTACATCATCTGGGTAGTGTGCGAGATCCTTTCCATGGTTCTCATCTACGCCATCATCCAGTACACATCCTTCGACCCGAGCGGAAATTTCACTGACACCTTCAGGAGAATGCTCGTAAAGACCATACTGGTTCTCCTCATTCCGTATGTAATGAGCTATGTTTATTTCATCTGGCAGGACAAGGTACGCGAACTGAGAGCCATCAGGCTCAAGCTGGAAGAGGACGAGAACGCACTCAAGAAAGCATACATCCAGATTTTTGACGAGCACGATGAAATGCGTCTTTCCATCAGGAGGGAGAACCTGGTTCTTATTGAAAGCGCGGACAACTACGTCAATGTCTGGTACCTCAACAATGACAGGATAAAGAAGGTCCTGGTCAGGAACACACTCACCAGAATCGAGAGCCAGCTTGGAAACACCAACGTAAGAAGATGCCACAGATCCTACATAGTGAACCTCGAGCACATCAAGGTTCTGAGCAGGGAGAAAGAAGGGATTTTCATTGAAATGGGCATTGATGGTGTGCCTGAAATTCCTATTTCAAAGAGATACAGTCAGAGCATTTCAGACTGGATCATCAATTCATAATACGCTTTTTCACCCCTGTATTTGCATTTTTCATCCCTGAAAACACTATTTTCGGACCCAAACTGCCTAATACACCACAAAAATTTGGTCATAGCCAGCAATAGGCTCAATTTTGCAGCGTCGAAAAAATAATTGAATGATGAGACACTATCTGAGCATATTGGAAGAAACAATGACAAAGCAGTGGAATGAGCCGGCTTTGTCGAATTTTCAGGGAGAGACATTCATACATGCGGAAGTAGCGGCTGAGATTGCCAAACTACATATACTCTTTGACAGACTTGGGCTGAAGGCGGGGGACAAGGTTGCCTTATGCGGAAAGAATTCCGCAAGATGGGCCATAGCATTCCTTGCTGTCCAGACCAACAGATGCGTATCCGTTCCTATCCTGAACGAATTCACTCCCGAGATGATGCAGAATCTGGCCATCCATTCAGACAGCCGCATTCTTTTCACAGAAAAGAAGATGTGGAGCAGTCTGGACGGGGCGAACATGCCGGACATTATTGCAGTGATTGACCTGGCCGATTTCAAGCCCTTGTATCTTAAGGATGAGAACAACGCGGAGCTCTTCAACAATATCGATACGGAATTCTCCAAAGCATATCCTAACGGGTTCCGTCCTGAAATGATGAAGTATGCCAGTGATGACCTGGATGCTCTTGCTGTGATCAACTACTCTTCCGGAACAACCGGTTCTCCAAAGGGCATCATGCTCAGCGCCAGGAACATTTCTTCGAATGTTGAGTTCGGTCTGCGCACTGTACCTTGCACGCCGGGCAAGGACACCATACTTTCCATGCTCCCAATGGCACACATGTATGGTCTGGCCTTTGAATTCATGTATACCTTCTGTGGAGGCTGTCACGTGTATTTCCTTGGAAGAACACCTTCACCTTCAATTCTTCTCAAAGCATTCGCGGAAGTGAAGCCATACCTTCTCATTGCGGTTCCTCTCGTAATTGAGAAGATTTTCAAGAACAAGATCATGCCAGCACTTGACAAGACCGGCGTAAGGATACTTATGAAGATTCCTTTCCTGAACAGAATTGTATATTCTTCAATCAGGAAGAAACTCATTGGCGCTTTCGGTGGCAACATCAAGGAGATAGACATTGGAGGAGCTGCATTGTCAAAGCCAGTTGAGCATTTGATGAAAAAGGCCGGAATCCCTTATACAGTTGGTTACGGAATGACTGAATGCGCACCTCTGATAGGATACATCACACCGTCAAAAACAGTTCTTGGAGCTTGCGGTAAGATTGTCACTAACAATGAAATCCGTGTTGATTCCGAAAAGCCTCACAAGATAGTCGGCGAACTTCAGGTAAAGGGTGACAATGTTATGCTCGGCTATTACAAGAATGAGGAAGCTACCAGAGCCACTTTCACAGATGATGGCTGGCTTCGTACAGGTGACCTTGGAATCATTGACAAGAACGGCTACATTTACATCAAGGGCAGAAGCAAATGCATGATTCTCACCTCCAACGGGCAGAACATTTATCCGGAGGAAATTGAAGACATACTGAAAGACATGCCTTACGTAAGCGAATGCCTTGTTGTTGAAAGGAACAAGCAGCTGATTGCCATTGTATCTCCATTGAAGGACAAGGACCATCCTCTCACAGAAGCAAAGGATCTGCTCCCTATAATGGAACAGAACAGAATACAACTGAACA
>JAGHUC010000048.1 GCA_018065035.1 Candidatus Egerieousia equi
GAGTCTCAGAACGAATAAAGATGGCATAGAGCCTTGTTGAAAGCTCCAGCGGCCAGGTCCTGCGGTTTTATGAGGAAATTGAGCATGCCGCAATCGTAGAAACGAAGGTTCCACTCATCGTTTTCATCTACCTGAAGCAGGGATACATAGTCCGGATATTGTTCGCGGACCTCATCGAGCCAAGGCTTGCCAAGCAATCTGAAATCTTCAGAGAAGTCTTCACAACGCTCGAAACTTATCTTTTCGGCAGGAAGTCCGAATTCTGAGCCATCGCTGTAAGTTATTGTGTGAGTGTGAAGATTCTCACAGGAAGGAGTGTAGAGCACTTTGAAATGCTGTGGGTTCCATTCACCCATTCCGGGGCTGAGCATTGCATCGCTCTGGCCGAGGAAATAATCCATAGCTGCGAAAAAATACAGCATTCCGCAGTGGGGGAGAAGGCCTTCCCTGTCAAAGGGAGTAAGGTCCTCACAGCGTATCTGGCAGAGGAAAGCCAGTGGTTCGTAGTAGAGCTCGCCATCTTCATTTACAGGGACTTCCGGGTATTCCAGTGAGTCGGGCAGATCGGGACAGCCCCAGAAATGGCTTCTGCCTGTGAGCTTCTCTTCGGCCTTGTTGAATATCAGTCTGATTGCCATATCAGTCAAAAATTACGCGATGAGTTTGCCGATTTTCGGGATTCGTTGAATGAGTACGGAGAATACCGCTACGCAGATATACGTGCAGATGGCTGTGAGTGGTATCTGTATGGCAGTGGTGAATATGCCGAGGCTTCCTTCAGAGCCAATGCCGAATGAGGACCGGAAGAGCCCAGAGAAGTATGCCAGTACAAAAATATGGCAAAGATACATTCCGTAACTTGCCTTGGAAACAGGCAGTACGACTCTGTTGTAGAACCATCCTGAGCTTCCGATTCTTCTGAACAGGAGAATCCAGCCGAGTGTCATGAGAAAGACGCCGGTTCCGTTGTATGACCAAGGTGTTTCCCAGCCTCCGGCAACTGCGCAGTCCCCGCCAACAGGGAAGCTGCCATTGCAGGTGGAAAATACTCTGGTAATGAATCCTGAAAAGCACAGAATGAAGCCGCAAAGCCAGCTGCAAATGGCTATGGAGAGTGATTTTATACCGGAGCTTTCTTTTCCGAACCTGCGCAGATAAAGTCCTAATAATAAATATCCAAGGTATCCGCTCAGATAATAGAAAATGCCTGTTTCGTTCCAGCAGGCTTCTCCCCATAGAGGATAATGTGCAGGCATTGGAATTCCGTCCGCACTGAACACGTATACAGCGCTTTCACCAATGGCATATTCCCTGATATAAGGAATGAATGAAGTCAGGAAGCACAGAGAAAGATAGAACAGGAGTTCCTTCTTCCCGACTTTCTCAGCCCATGGAGAGAGCAGCGGCATTATAAGATATATGCCAAGCAGCATGTACACGAACCAGAGGTGACCTGCTATATAGTTGAAATTGAGAAGCAGACATTTGAAACTCTGCCATCCTTCCCCCCAGACAAGAGCGTATGCAACGGTCCATATTGCAAACGGAACGAGTATTCTTCCAGCCCTTCTGCGCAGAAATTCACCTGTGCTGTAATGAAGCGGAAACTGCAGATAGCTTGATGCTACCAGGAACAGTGGAACGCAGGCACGTGCGAATGAGTCAAAGAATGACGCCCAGAAGGTATCGGAGGCTGTTAGAATCAATGTTCCTTCACCACCAAGATAGAATGGCTCGCTGCTGTGAACCATCATCACAAGAAAGCAGGCAGTCACCCGCAACCAGTCAACCCAGACTTCACGGGCTCCGTTGTAATTTGAACGTATCATTCCGTAAAGTTAAGCTTTTTCACATTTTTTTGCGTAATTTTATGGATTAATTATGTTGATATGATAAGATTATTCGTTACCTCTCTATTCGTTCTTTTCACCTTTGCAGGTGTTTATTCACAACAAGCTGACACTCAGCAGTTCAATAGTAAATTCAGTGGCATCGTCTACTGCGATGGCAATGAAAACGGCAGGCAGGACAGGGGAGAGAAGGGCATGGCGGGCGTGGCTGTCTCCGATGGTTTTTCAGTGGTTATGACAGACCGAAGCGGCCGGTACAGCATTGATGCCAACCCAAGGGCACGCTTCATTTCAGTTTACACCCCCGATGGTTACAGGAATACGAACCGTTTCTTCTCCGATATACGCAATGACATAGCAGCGAACAACAGCAATACTGGACTGGATTACGGACTTGCAGAATGCGAAACTTACGGAAGCTTTGCCCACATGAGCGATATTGAGGACCGTATATATATGGACTGGATTGACAGGATGAAGGAATATGCCGCAATCCACAATCAGGATTTCATTGCGGTAACGGGTGATATCTGCTACGAGACCGGCCTGAGGTTCTTCTCTCAGGCAATGACTGATGCGAACATGGGCAGGCGTATGGTTTACACCATTGGCAATCATGACCTTATAAAGGGCCACAAGGATTGCTGGGGCAACGATTACGGCGAGAAGATATTCGAGGACTGTTTCGGTCCTGCATGGTATTCATTCACAAGTTCCGGTGTGCATTTCATAGTTACACCAATGCTCATGGGCGATGCAAAGCCATCATACAGTGCGGACGATATAAAGGCCTGGATTCAGGAGGACCTCAGGACCATTCCTCAAGGAATGCCTGTAATGATGTTCAACCACGATGCTGCGGAAAACCTCGTCCCTGAGAATGCCAATGTAAAGGCATTCATCTATGGGCACAGGCACGACGATCTCCGTTCAGTCACTGATTCAGGTGTCACATATTTCTGCTGCATGTCACCAAGCAAGGCCAGCAACGACCACGCGGCTTCCGCTTTGAGGGAAATCACTTTCAACAGGCAGGGAGAAATCACAACAAGAATGCATTATGCGCCAATCAGCAATCATATTGTGGCTCACGAAGTTAACGGTATGGTCAGGGCCGTTGTATATGATGCCGCCAGCGAGCCTGTTAAGGCTGAAGTGATATTGCCGGGCGGCAGGAAAGTGGCCATGCGTCAGCTCAATGACATGATCTGGGAGGCTCATCTTCCACAGGCGATGGCTCCGGAATCTGTATATAAAGTTTCCGCTGAGTTTACGGATGGTGAGAGAATAATCGCCCGCCAGCAGCAGGAGAGGGGCTTGAAGTGGATGCGTACCCTGCCGTGCAAGACATATTTCTGCAATCCTATCGCCAGTGGAAAATATTTATATATTGCCGGGATGGACAATGAGAATGCAAGGGACTGCGCGGTGTTTGCCCTGAATGCTCAGAGCGGGGAGATTGAATGGAGCTGCGCTGTGAAGAATTCCATAAAGGGCGATCTGGCGCTGATGGATGGTGTGATTTACGCAGGAGACGTTGATTATAATGTATATGCCATCAATGCGGAAGATGGTAAAATTATCTGGAGTAAAAGTGTAAACAAGACCTTCTATCCGTCTTTTACTGAGGGAATTCACGCAGAGAACGGAAAAGTCTTCGCAGGCTGTGCAGGCTCATTGTGCGCACTGGATGCACGAACGGGCGAAACGCTCTGGACCAACAGCCACAAGCATGGTTCAATTACAAATGTCTGCACGAACAGGACCGCCAATGGAGCACTGCTCACCAATGGATATTGGGTGGGCAGGTTCTGCTATGATGCGGCAACAGGCGAATTCCTTTGGGAAAAGAAAGACAATGACAACAGATACAGCACATCAACTCCGGCTGTTCTGGATTCAACTTTCATATACACAGGCTACGGGGCAATAATGCAGGTTGCAGCCCGTTCCGGTGAAGTTCTCAAGCAGGGTTCTTATCCGTTCATTTTCAACACCAGGAGCGAGCCGCTTGTCTGTGGAGGAAGAATATTCGTGGGAACTTCCAACAATGGTTTCCTTGCCGTTAATTTCAGCGATATGAGCCAGGCCTGGAACTTCCTCTGCGAACCGGCTGTGATTTACACATCGCCATACACAAAGAACAGGGAGAAGACAGTCGAGAGCTCGCCTGTTGCATACAAGGATTGTGTGATTTTCGGGGCGAACGACGGCTATGTCTATTGCCTGAAACAGGATAACGGTCTGTTCCAGTGGCGTCTGAAAGTTGGCCTTCCGGTTCTGTGCAAGCCTTTGATCGTTGACAAGCTGCTGTATTTCACCGATTTTGCTGGCAATGTTTATTGCTACGGACTGGAATAAATCAAGTACCTGCTTGAACTTGCGTAATTGAGTATGGATGCTCAGGAAAGGAAATACATTGAAATGACCACCAAGCCGGTTGCAAGACTGGTTGCAGGATTCGCCGTGCCGTCGATCATTTGTATTCTGATGACCAGTTTCTACAACATGGCCGATACCTTCTTCGTAAGCCGTCTGAACACTCAGTCAGTGGCAGCCGTGGGTATCATATTCGCCTATATGGGCATAATACAGTCCATATCCTTCTTCTTCGGCCACGGTTCCGGCAATTATATCTCGCGTGCGCTAGGAGCCAGGGAAACCGACAATGCGGCAACCATGGCGAGCACCGGGCTTATCACTTCACTCATCACCAGTGCATTGATTGGTGTCATCTGCTTGATTTTCAAGGACCCGATACTCAGGTTCTTTGGCGCCACTGATACAATAATGCCATACGCATCCAAATATTTCCATTACATTGTGGCCGGCACACCGTTCATTTCAGGAAGCATTGTCCTCAACAACCAGATGCGCTTGCAGGGCAACGCACGCCTCTCAATGATTGGTATTCTTTCAGGCGGATTCCTCAATCTGGCTCTTGACCCGCTGCTCATCTTCACGTTCAATATGGGCGTGGCCGGCGCCGGACTGGCAACGGCAATCTCACAGTTCCTGTGCTTCTGCCTGATGGTCAGGATCTGCGGACTTAACGGAGGTATTGCCATAAATGTGAGAAAGTTCGCGCCTACACTCAGGAATCTTACAGAGATTGCTGCCGGAGGTCTTCCATCACTGGCAAGGCAGGGCCTTATGTTCCTTTCGTTGATATGCTTGAACAATGGAGCCGCAATCTACGGTGATTCCGCTGTAGCCGCTTTCTCAGTCACTTCGCGAGTCATTGCCATTGCAGCATCAATCCTGATAGGATTCGGTCAGGGCTTCCAGCCTGTATGCGGCTTCAACTACGGAGCCAGGAAATACCTCAGAGTCAAGGAAGGAGTGAGAATAACACTCACATACGGCAGCATTTACTGTACAGTCTTTGCCATTACAGCATTCATTCTTGCACCGGAAATCATTCAGATATTTTCCAACAGCGACAGTGAATTGCTCCGTATGGGCACCATTGCCCTGCGCTGCCATTGCGTGACATTCCCGCTTGTGGCAACTATCATTGTTTCGAACATGTTCTTCCAGAATATCCGCAGAACAGGCCCTGCCGTTCTGGTGGCCTGTGCAAGGCAAGGGCTGTTCTTTGTTCCGGCAGTGCTCATTGGTAATGCCCTTGCCGGTATCAACGGCCTGTATGCAGCCCAGCCTGTTTCCGACATCTGTGCTTTCATCCTCTGCCTGCCGCTCCTGGCCGCCGCCTACCGCCACCTCTCACAAGACTCCGGAGTCTGATATTCACCATCGCTGTGTAATATCTGGAATGAAATTTAATAGTAACTTTGCAGGTATGAAAATGGTATGTGCGAATAAAAAGGGGATGCTGGCTCTCAGCCCCGTGATAGTTTTTCTTCTGCTGTATCTTGCAGCATCATTGTTAATAGGCGATTTCTACAAGATACCACTGTCGGCAGCATTCCTGAGCGCAAGCATCTGGGCGATTCTTATAACTCCGGGAAAGATTCAGGACAGGATAGACGTTTTCTCCAGGGGAGCGGGAAACAGCAAGACCCTGCTGATGGTCTGGATATTCATCCTCGCAGGAGCATTTTCCAAAACGGCCTCAACCATAGGCGCAGTTGACGTAATGGTTGCTGGAACTCTGCAGATAGTTCCTCCACAGCTTCTTTTCTTCGGACTTTTCCTTGCCGCCTGCCTTATTTCGCTGAGCATAGGCACATCTGTTGGAACCATAGTGGCACTGATGCCTCTTGCTTCCGGCATTGCTTCCAGTACGGGAACAAGCCAGGCTTATATGGCGGCCATAATAATTGGAGGAGCATTCTTCGGAGACAATCTTTCTTTCATTTCAGATACAACAATTGCTTCAACAAGGGCCGTGGGCTGCCTTATGAGCGATAAATTCCGTGCAAACATCAAAATCGTCCTTCCGGCAATAGTGATAGTTTCGGCCATATATATTTTTCAAGGTCTTTCATTGTCATCGTTCAGTGCACCTGAATTCAGCCACTTTCCAAAGACAATAGGTTACCTTCTGGTAATAGTATTGTCTTTCTGCAAAATCAACGTGTCTGTAGTACTCACGCTTGGAATAGTGGTTAATGTAATCCTTGGACTTGTTTATGGCAATATGTCAATCACGGACTCACTGGCATCAATAGGCAGCGGTATAGACGGTATGTCCGACCTTATAATAATCACCTTGCTTGCTGGTGGAATGCTTGAAGTCGTGCGACACAACGGAGGTGTGGATTATTTGACTGCAATACTTACCAGGAATATCAAGGGCAGCAGAGGGGCGCAGTTCAGCATTGCCGCTCTGGTGAGTCTGGCCAATCTTTGCACTGCCAACAACACCATAGCAATCATCACAGTGGGAGGAATCGCCTCTGACATTGCCGGCAGGTTCTCACTGGACCGCAAGAAGGTAGCCAGCATACTTGACACTTTCTCCTGCTTTGTTCAAGGACTGATTCCTTACGGAGCCCAGATTCTTATGGCCTCATCGATTTGTGGCATTTCCCCGAGCTCCGTGGTGCCTTACCTATATTACCCATTCCTCATTGGACTGAGTGCGGCAGTTTTCATAATCCTGCCTGAACGAAATAAAAAACCGGAGCGTCAATAACTTAACGCTCCGGTAAATCACTGATTGCCAGTCTTGAACTATTTGGCAGGTTCCCATTTGCAACGAACAGGCGATACTATTGAACCGTCTTTCTTAAGTGCTGCAAATGCCTTGTCAACTTCCTTTCTGTCCAGACCTGAAAGTGTGGCAACTTCGCCGGCTGAAACAGGTTTTCCAGCCTCTTTCATGGTCTTGATAACTGTCTCGATTGTTTCCATGATATTAATAGTTCTCTTTATGTACTTCAAAGTAAGCCTGTGGGTGAGCGCATACAGGGCAAACCTCAGGAGCCTTTGTACCTACTGCAATGTGACCGCAGTTACGGCACTCCCAAACCTTGACCTCTGATTTCTCGAATACCTTTGCTGTTTCAACGTTCTTAAGAAGTGCGCGGTAACGCTCCTCATGACGTTTCTCAATAGCTGCCACTGCACGGAAGCGCGCTGCAAGTTCTGTGAAGCCTTCAGCCTCGGCTGTCTTTGCAAAGCCTTCGTACATATCTGTCCATTCATAATTCTCACCATCGGCTGCATGACCGAGATTCTCAGCTGTGCTGCCAATTCCGTTCAATTCCTTGAACCAGAGTTTTGCATGCTCCTTCTCGTTGTCGGCTGTCTCAAGGAAAAGAGCTGCTATCTGCTCAAAACCTTCCTTCTTAGCCTTTGAAGCGAAATAAGTGTATTTGTTGCGAGCCTGTGACTCACCGGCAAAAGCTGCCTCCAGATTCTTCTCTGTCTGTGTTCCTGCGTATTTGTTAGCCATATCTTTAATTTTTAAGGGTTATTTTTAGCAATTCAAATTTATTAATATTTTTTCTTATTCCACAGCGATAGTTCAAAATTTTTTTACTTCATTCCCATCCTTTTCAAAGAGGCCTGTGAAAGCGAACTCATTTGCGTTGAAAAGCCCCTTGTCGGTGAGTTTCAGCTCCGGTATCACAGGTAGGCACATGAATGTAAGTGTCATGAACGCAGCGCTGAACTCACACCCCAGCAGTCTTACCCGCTCTTTGAGGCATTTGTATTTCTGTGCAACCGTGTTACAGTCCAGATCCGACATCAGTCCTGCAACAGGCAGCGCAAGTTCAGCGGACTCATTGCCATTGCATACAATCATTCCTCCCTTCATCTCAACAAGTCTGTTGATGGCCTTCACAATGTCATTGTCGTTCGTGCCAACTGCAACAATGTTATGGCTGTCATGGGCTATGGTGGAGGCCATTGCGCCGTCCTTGAGCTTGAATCCGTGTATGAATGCCACCTGAGGCCTGCCGTTGCCGTAGCGGCTGTAAACCACCATTTTGAGGATGTCATTTCCGGTATCCGCCACAACTTTGCCGCACTCGAATTTTGGTCCTACAGTCATAACGCCTGTCCTTATGGAAAGATCCTCGGCAGTTATGACCTTCATATGCACGTCCGTATTCCCTTGAACTTCCTTTGAATCAGGGTCATTTTCATCGAGCAATACCTGAATGTCCTTCTCCGTAATCTTTTCAGCCCTGAAAGCGTTAGGAAAATCCTGACCTTTTTCTGAAATTCTTGATTCCTTGCAACAAGGCCCGCATATATTTCCGGAATATACTTGCTCACCATTTATGTAGGTGGAAAGCACATTGAAGTTCTCAAGATTGTCAACCATTATGAAATCCGCACCCTGGCCCTGCTTGAGCAGGCCATGTTTGAGATTGTAATGCCTCACCGGAGTCACGCAGGCAGCATTCAGAACGTTCCACAGAGGATAGGATTTTGCAACGGAACGCCTGACCATTTCATTTATATAGCCATCCATAAGCTCGTCCGGATATTTGTCATCGCTGCAGAACATCAGTTCATTGGAATGATCAGCCAGCAGAGGAGACAGTGCCTCGAAATCACAGGCGGCGCTTCCCTCCCTGATAATCACCTTCATACCTGCATTGATTCGTTCAAGGGCTTCCTCCATTGAAACGCATTCGTGGTCCGTGCTTATGCCGGCCGAAGCATATTCAAGCAGATCCTGCCCATTCAGCCCCGGAGCGTGTCCGTCAACAGGTTTGCCTGCTTTCCTTGCCGCCTCAAGCTTTGCCAGACATTCCTTGTCCTTAGTGATTACGCCGAAAGCGTTCATGAATTCCGCAAGCGCACAAATGTCCCCGCTTTCCAGCAGAGAGGCAATGTCATTGTGATCAATCGTTGCACCGGAGGTCTCAAAACCTGTACACGGAACGCACGACGGAGCACAGAAGTTGAAATGGAAATTGACTTTTTCCCCATTTTCAACCATGAACCTTATGCCGTCCAGACCCGACACATTCGCTATCTCGTGCGGATCTGCAACAACCGCCAGAACTCCCTTGGAAGCCGCCACCCTTGCATAGTTCTCCGGCATGAGCAGGGTGCTTTCAATGTGAACGTGAGCATCAATGAAACCAGGCAGGATATAAGGCGCATCTGCCGTAACCTCGCAAGGCTTCATGCATTTTATTATTCCTTCTTCCACCTCGATGGCACCATCGTATATCCTTCTGTCAAGTACATCAACTATATGTCCTCGAATTTCCATTTCAGATGATTTTTAACTATGAGAAACTTCATTACAAATATAGCATTATCGTTGGATTTTTTGTAAGTTTGTATGATTAACCGTTAAATGTAAAACATAATGGAAAAGATATCCAGACGCAATATGATAAAGGCTGCCGGTGCGGCGGTTGCAGGAGCGTCACTGATAGGCGTTGATGCATTTGCAGGCCAGAGTGCCGGCACAAAAACAACACAGACAGGCAAGAGAAAGAAAGTGCTGGTAATCGGCGCGCATCCCGACGATCCTGAAAGCTGTGCAGGCGGTACGATACTCAAGATGCTTGCAGCAGGCTTTGATGTCAAGGTCGTTTATTTCACACACGGTGAACGAGGAATCACAAGCGTTTCCCTTGATGAATCTGCAAGAATAAGGACAAAGGAGTCAATCGATGCCTGCAACAAACTGGGCGTGCCTTATATCTTCATGAACCAGATAGATGGTGAAAGCGAGATCAATGCCAAACGCTATCTTGAAATGCAGGAAATCATAAAGGCCGAGCATCCCGATATGGTTCTCACACACTGGCCTATAGACAGCCATCGTGACCACGTGAACTGTTCGGTGCTGGTTCTTGATACCTGGAGAAGAGTTGGCAATTTCTTTGACATCTTCTATTTCGAGGCCATGACAGGCCTTCAGTCAAAGACTTTCCTTGCAACTGACCTTGTTGACATTTCCGAATGGCACGACAAAAAGGTTGAGGCCCTGTACTGCCACAAGTCACAGGACTGCGAAGACTGGTATCCTGCTTATCATCTCAAGATGGAGGAATATTACGGACTCAGACTGGCCGTGAAATATGCGGAGGCTTTCATCCGCTTTGACCAGAATCCAAGCCCGCATGGAATAATGGAAGTTTAATTCAATAAATAAAGAACAATATGGCAAAAACAATTTTCATAACAGGAGGTTCAACAGGAATCGGTGCAGCTGCGGTAAGAAAATTCATAAGTGAAGGCTGGAACGTTGGTTTCATGGATATCAACGAAGAAGCGGCCCGGGCCAATATTGAAAAGATAAACGAGCCTGAAAGGCTGGTCTTTGTAAAGGGCAACACACGTTGCAGGGAAGACATCCGTAATGCCGTTGAAACGGTTGTAAAGCGCTTCGGAACCCTTGACAGCGTTATTGCAAATGCAGGAATACATCGCGCCAACACCTTGCTTGACATAAGCGATGAAGAACTGGATCTCATGATTCAGACAAACATTTACGGAACAGTGAACACCTTGCGCGAGGCTGTTCCTTACATTATCAAGAATGGTGGCGGTTCCGTTGTAATCAACGCTTCAGACCAGTGGTTCGTGGGAAAACCTAACAGTTTTGCTTACGGTATGACCAAAGGCGCTCTTGGACAGATAACACGAAGCCTTTCAATAGATCTTGGTCAGTATGGCATCAGAGTGAACGCTGTTTGCGCCGGTACCATCCGCACTCCGCTTGTTGACAATCTTTTCATCAAGTTCGCTAAAATCAACAATTGCTCAATGGAGGACTACTGGAGAGAGGAGAACAAACTGTATGCACGCGGAAGCGCAGGAGAACCTGAAGAGGTTGCGAACCTGATGTACTTCCTTGCATCAGACGCCTCAAGCTTCTGTACCGGAGGACATTACCTTGTTGATGGCGGCCTGGTTGCCAGATAGTCATGAAAAGGATTTGCCTTACATTGATTCTATTCGCGCTTGCAGTACACTGCTTTGCAGTGCCAAAGATTCATGTGATTGCAACGGGAGGAACCATTGCCGGAAAACTTTCCAGCGGCTCGAACAGTTATGATGCCGGACAGGTAGCGGTTGAAACACTGTTCGAAGCCGTACCTATGCTTCAGGAATACGCCGAACTTGAGTACGAGCAGTTCTGCAACATAGGAAGCCAGGACATGGACCAGACCATCTGGCTCAGGCTGGCCCACCGCATCAACACTCTTATGACTGATTCCACTTGCGATGGTATAGTAATAACTCACGGAACCGACACAATGGAGGAAACTGCTTTCTTCCTCAACCTGACGATAGCAAGAGTCAAACCTGTGATTCTGGTCGGTTCAATGAGAGCTTCCGACGCACCCGATGCCGATGGTCCTGACAATCTTCTTGTAGCGGTTCAAAGGGCTTTTGACAAGGAATTCCTTGCAAAGGAAAACCCTGACAATGAAGTTCTTTGCTGCCTGGGACAGAAGATATTCAAGGCAAGTGACGTAATGAAATACAACACTCACGCAATAGACGCTTTCTTATCAGCAGGCAACAGGCCTCTGAAAGTCGTTCGCGAAAGGAAGTCCCCGGTGTTCGATATCAGCGGACTTGATGCTCTTCCACAGG
This sequence comes from Candidatus Egerieousia equi, assembly GCA_018065035.1. GTDB lineage: Bacteria > Bacteroidota > Bacteroidia > Bacteroidales > UBA932 > Egerieousia > Egerieousia equi. The sequence continues at coordinate 11,841 of JAGHUC010000048.1, forward strand.
TCGGAATCATTTACGGCTATGGCGGTGATTCATCACTGCCATTGCAGTCGTTCATGGATGCCGGATTCAAAGGCGTTGTTCTTGCAGGTGCGGGAATGGGTAATTTCCATCGCTGTGTAATGGAGAAAGCACTGGAGGCAAAGGAGCAGGGAATGGTGATTGTTAGATCATCAAGGGTTCCTTTCGGCGGAGTCCATACCGAGCAGGGTGAGGTTGATGATTACAAATACGGCTTCATTGCAGCAAACGGACTTTCTCCGCAGAAGGCCCGCATACTTCTCATGCTGGCCCTCAGCGTGACAAACAATGTTGAGTGCATCCGTGGTTTCTTTTTAGAAACTGACAATTGAACTAATTAAATTTTGGTTAATGACTAACTTTGATGCATAAAAATTGACTTTCAGATGGATTTTTTGATCAAGAACGCCTCAGTGGTTAATGAGGGGGAGGTATTCAGGGCTGATGTGCTTGTTGAAAACGGTCTGATAGGGGAGATTGTGAGGCTGGATGGCGCAGCGGCGGAAGCTTCCTCTCCTGGATGCGGGCTCAATGGCGCAACGGTCATTGACGCCGATGGCAAGTACCTGATTCCGGGTATCATTGACGAGCACGTTCATTTCCGTGATCCGGGACTGACTCATAAGGCTGATATCTTCACCGAGAGCCGTGCTGCTGTGGCCGGAGGAGTCACTTCCTTCATGGATATGCCAAATACTGTTCCTCAGACCACAACAAGGAGGATTCTGGAGGAGAAGTTCAGTATGGCATCTGAAAAGTCGCTTGCCAATTACTCGTTCTATCTGGGCGCCACGAATGACAATCTCAAGGAACTGCTTGATGTTGATACTGAGAATGTCTGTGGAATCAAGCTGTTCATGGGCTCGAGCACGGGCAATATGCTGGTTGATAACAGGAATGCTCTGGAAGAACTTTTCCGTAATGCACCTTGCCTTATAGCAGCTCACTGCGAGGATGAAGCAATCATAAAAGCGAATACCGAACGTTATCGTGCAATGGCGGAGGCGGGCCAAGTCAAAGCGGACGCTTCAATCCATCCGTATATACGAAGCACCGAGGCTTGCTACCTCTCTACGTCTGAGGCTGTTGAACTCGCACGGAAAACGGGGGCGCGACTTCATGTAATGCATATATCAACTTCCGCCGAGCTGGCTCTGTTCAACAATGACATTCCTCTTGAAAGGAAGAGAATCACCGCCGAGACCTGCCCTCACTATCTGATTCTGGATGAAAGCCGATACAAGGACATGGGTTTCAGGATCAAGTGCAATCCAGCTGTCAAGACCGCCTCGGATCGTTCGTCATTGATTGAGGCCCTGCATAATGGATTGATAGATACCATTGGTACAGACCATGCTCCGCACCTGCTTGAGGAGAAGATGACAGGCAATTACTTCAGCAGCAAATCAGGCTTCCCGTCTATCCAGCACAGCCTTGAACTGGTGAATTCAATTCCAGGCCTGAATATTTGTGAACTTGTGAAACTCATGTGTCATAATCCTGCAATCATTTATGGAATAGAGCGTCGCGGTTTCATAAGAAAGGGATATCACGCGGACCTGGCCATCGTGGATCCAAACTGTTCCGCAGTGATTTCAAATGCTGCAGAATATGCAAAATGCGGCTGGACCCCATACGAAGGCTTTCGCGTTAATTCAAAAGTCACCCATACTTTCGTGAACGGCAATCTGGTTTTCAGTAATGGGGAGTTCTATGAAAACCATCGCGGTGAAAGATTGAAATTCAAAAGCTTATAGCCATCTTTCGGAAGAACGGCTTATTTCTTCGGTATCGTTATAGGATATCTCTCTTTTGCAATAAGGACATTCAAAATGTTCAGTGTAATTGCGTCTGCGGGTAAATAATGAATAGCGTTTGGTCCCTATGTGGTCAGTTACCTCGTGTACCTTTGTGCCGTCTCCTTTGGTGTAATCCCTTGAAGTGCTGTATTTTACCTCTTTCTTGTCTCTGTGGCTGCTTGATTCCTGCCATTGGCCGTAGTGAGTGCCTTCATAGTGCAATCCTATTCTGTGGCAGTGCGGACATCTGTCCCAGTTCACATCCATGCTTACGAATTTCGTGTATTCCAGAGTCAGGCCCAATATGAAGTAAAATGCAGTTCCTATCAATCCGCATTCAAGGAAGGCACATAGAATGAACAGGAAGAAGAAGCAGCCCAATGAAGTGATAACTTTGACAAGCCAGTTAGGCAGCGGACGAATCCACCATATCATTCTCAGCACAAGTTTAGGAAGCAGTATCAGTAGAAGAATCATAAGAATCAGCGGTGTGAGCACGAACTGTACGACCAGGCTCCAGGTTGTACTCATCTTGATCAGAGGTCTGTACAGATAGTATGCATCGTCAGGCAGGAACACGGCCCTGAAATTGTGTTCCGAAAAGAAACTCCAGACAGGAATGGACTTGATGTTATTGTGTCGTCTTGGATATGAATATACAAGAAGATCCTGCCAAGCTTTGTAGTAGAATTTTGGATGGAAACTCCAGTCTTCAATGTCCGGCCCGCCGTCCTTGCTTTTCATTTTAATCCTGTACTGGTAGGGCGCATCCACTGATTTGTCCTGATTTATTCTTACATCGGTGATAGTGTTCCCTTTTTTACTTAGTACACCGATAGCCATCTCAGGAACTGCCATATATGCTTTTCTGCCATCCGGAAGCTGTACCAGCCATGGATCCGCGTTCAGAAAGAAATCAGGCTGGAACTTGCGCTGTCCAACCGGGTTGGCATACCCCAGCACCTTTACTACAGTTCCTTTTGCCACGTTGATCTTTCCTTCAGCCTTGATATTTTTAACGGTTTTATCTTGGTCCAAGGCTTCAGCCAGCGCAAGGTCCGCTTTCATATCATTCTCAGGAGTGCTCGCCAGTTCAAAAAGATTGGCGCTTCGTGAGAATCTCAAGGTGATTTCAGGCTGATATTTGTCAATGTTCCTTTCACTTACCTTGTGGTAATCTATTAAATCATGCAATGGGGCGTTCTGGCAGGAGCAGAGAGCAATGAGCAGGACACAGAATAATAGTGGAATTCTCTTCATGGCTTCGTTAATGTATATGTGATTTTCAAAAAATGCGGCTTTAGGGGCCGCATTTTCAATAGCTGTCCTTTTGTGGATTATTCCTCAACAACCGGTGCATCAGGAGCATTTCTCTTGACAGAAGCAATGCCACCGTTCATTGTAACTTCGCTTGCATACATCTGGCTGGCTCCGATAACCTGGCCGTTTGATGCCTTGAGGTTGAAGTAAGGTTTGCCGTTCTTTGCAACCTTCACCTCGAATCTCTCGTCGATAGCTGCGTTTTTCTTTACAGATTCAATACCGTTAAGGCAGGCTGCTTTTGTAGAATATCCCTGGCTTGTGAGGATCACCTGACCGTTGGTAGCTTTAAGGTTGAACTGGAAATCTCCGTCCTTGCGTGTAGTGATTACAAACTTTCCCATTGTATTGTTTATTAGATATTTGTCAAAGTTAAAGATACTGTTTCAAAAATACAATACCCGTTGAACGCAATGGGGGAATTTTTGTAAATACAAATGTTTTCAGAGTCTTGCAGTGTCCTGGCATGAAGATTTTGATTCTGATTCAAGCAGCTTATACCATAACACGTACTTCGGCTGAAAAGAACTTGGTTACGTTGATTAAGCCTTAACCAGTACTTCGTCTAAGCAGAACTGGATTCATACTCACTAAGCCAAAACCAGAATGCAACGAGCAGAGCATGACTCATTATTATCAAGCCTTAAACCGGAATTCGCCCGAGCAGAGCTAGATACACGTTGAATAAACCCTTAACCGAAATTCACCTGGAACGCAAGTATGCTCTACATCACACTCTGTCGATGGTCAATGTTCCAGGTGAGGCCATTTTGCCCCGCCTGGCACATAAGTTGGCCCTGCAGGTACTTCTATGGGCTATCGCTGTGCCAGGTGATTTTCGGTTTGAATATAATACTCGTTACTGATTCGGGTTTTTGGGAATGATTTGCGACAGATGCCTAATGAATCAATAGCTGCATAAATAAATCATCAAAACATATCCTTTACTTCCGAATGTATCAGACCGCAAAGTCTGGCAATCTGCTTGGCAGAACTGTTGAAACGTGATTTCAGCGCCTTCGCTAATTGGAGCCTTTCAGCAGTGTTCAAATTTCTGATATCCTTCTTGTTGAACATTTGTATGCACATCTCGCTTTTGTGCTGCCTCATTTCCTGAATTGGAATTGAAAGATGAGAAACTATGCCCTCCTTTGACTCAACATCCGATTCCTTGGAGACACACATGAAATAATTGAAACTTTTGTGAGTTCTGAACAGTTGTTCAACAATCTCGAATGCGACATACTCTCCAGGGAAAACAAGTTCTCCTATCATTATCGGTTTGTAGTCACTTCTTTGATGTGTTCTTAATGCTGCTTTCTGTAAACGTATTCCAAGGCCTTCATCATTGTTATGGCCGATAGTACGGTCCATCCATCGAGGTGCAGTCCAGAAGTTGCCATTGCGGAAAATGAGAGCTGCACTTGACCAAGGATAATCGTATGCATTGAAACGAATTCCACCTACCGGAGCATTCTTCAACACGTAGCAGATCGCCGTCTTCAAGTATCGTGCGGTGTTTATTGGCTGGTGGCTGATTTCAATATCTGCAAGTTTGTTCTTTTCTTTATGAATATTTGAGATATGCATGGAGGTTCTTCTGATGTATTCGTGCATGAACCTGTTACACTCATCAAATTGACCATGCAGAATGAAATGCACGTGCGTGTCCATCAAGGCAAATGCAAGGATTGTAAC
>JAGHUC010000064.1 GCA_018065035.1 Candidatus Egerieousia equi
TTTAGCAAACTTTTTTTCATTTATTTTCGCAACGGCGAGCCGCGGGAACGCCCGCAATGCCCTTACCGGGCTGATTTGCAACACCATCGCAGGTGAAAAAATTTTTTATGGGAATTGAAAGAAAATAGATAATTTTGTGAGCTAAAGCTAGATTTTATGGCAGAGAGTCTGATTATTATCCCTACTTACAACGAGAGGGCCAACATACAGAAGATTATTACAAGGATTCTGAGTTATCCGCAGGATTTTGATGTGCTTGTAATCGATGACAATTCCCCTGACGGTACAGCCGCACTGGTAAAGGAAATGCAGCGCACGGAGGAGAGTCTGGGTTCATATAATCAGGATGGTGATTCGCAGCCATTCAAGGTTGTTGAAGTGCATCGCAGAATAAATATGATTGAAAGAAGCGGCAAACTCGGACTTGGCACAGCATACATCACCGGATTCAAGTGGGCGCTCGAGAGAGATTACAGATACATATTTGAAATGGACGCGGATTTCTCCCACAACCCGGACGATCTCCCGCGCCTTCTCGATGCGGTCAAAGGCAATTCCGATGTTGCCATAGGCTCACGCTACTGCAATGGTATTAGCGTGGTCAACTGGCCTATAGGCAGGGTGATAATGTCATATTACGCTTCTACATATGTAAGGAAAATGCTGGGCATGAGGATATTCGACTGCACGGCAGGATTTGTGTGCTATAGGCGCGAAGTCCTTCAGACCATTGATTTTGACAGGATTGCAATGCATGGCTATGGTTTCCAGATTGAAATGAAATACAATGCCTACAAGCTTGGATTCAAGATTGCGGAAGTCCCTGTGATCTTTGTAGACAGGAAGGAAGGCAGTTCAAAGATGAGCTCAGGCATTTTCGGAGAAGCGTTCTGGGGCGTAATTGCATTGAGATTCAGGCGCATCAAAGGCAGATAGTCCTTATTTTTCCACTGGCGATAGTATAACCAATGAAAGAAATTTACATAAAAGAAATAGCCGCACGCGCTGAAGTAGCACTGTGGCAGGCGCAGCATTGCATAGAGTTGCTTGAAGAAGGCGCAACCGTACCGTTCATAAGCAGATACAGGAAGGAAAGGACAGGTTCGCTGGATGAGATCAAAGTTGGAACCATAAAGTTCGAGCTTGCCCGTTTCAAGGAACTTGACGTCCGCAAGGAGGGAATCCTCAAGAGCATACGCGAGCAGGACAAATTGAGCGCGGAACTTGAAGAGCAGATTGAGAACTGCCTTGACTCCAGGATTCTGGAAGACATTTATCTGCCATACAAGCCAAAGAGAAGGACGAAGGCCTCCATTGCAATCGAGAAAGGCCTCGAACCTCTTGCAGACAGGATGATGAGCCTCAACGTTCCATCGTTCGAGCGCACGGTGCATTCATTTGTAAATAAGGAAGTGGCCAACGACGAGGAGGCTCTGGAAGGCGCGCGCAATATCATTGCTGAAAGGATATCGCAGATTTCATTGATCAGGCAGGAACTCAGGAAATATTACAGCCAGCACGGAAGGTTCCAGGCAAAGGCCGCCAGGAATGCCAGGGGCAATGAATCGGACAATGAAGACATACGCAAGGAACAGGAAGTTCAGGCCGCAAAATATGCAAGTTTCATTAACAAGTCGGAGGACTTGAGGCGTATGCCGGCTCACAGGCTGCTGGCCGCTTTGCGCGGAGCAGAAGAGGGCTTCCTTTCCGTAGGGATAGATATTGATGAGGACACGGTTCACAGAATAATTTCCAAACTGCTGTACAACGAGCAGAAATGTTCCTGCTATGCATTATACCAGCAGATGGAGGAGGCCATCAGCAACTCCGCCAGAAGGCTGCTCCACCCATCCATTGAGAACGAAGCACTGGCGATGGCAAAGGAAAAGGCTGATCTGGATTCAATACAGATATTCGGGGAGAATCTGCGTCAGCTTCTTCTTGCACCGCCGCTGGGGCAGAAGCGCACGCTTGCCATTGACCCGGGATTCCGCACCGGATGCAAGGTCGTATGTCTTGACGAGCAGGGAGCATTGCTTCACAACGACACCATATACCCACATCCCCCTCAGAACGAGAAGATAATGGCAATGAAGAAATTGAGCAATATGATAGAATCATACAGGATTCAGATCATTGCCATAGGAAACGGTACTGCAGGACGTGAGACAGAAGCCTTTCTGAAGAAATTCGCCATGCCGGAAGGAATAAAGGTTTATTCCGTAAGTGAGGACGGTGCCTCCATATACTCCGCATCCGCTGTTGCCAGGGAGGAGTTTCCTGAATACGACGTTACAGTAAGAGGAGCCGTTTCTATCGGCCGCCGCCTGATGGACCCTCTTGCGGAGCTGGTGAAGATTGATCCGAAATCACTTGGCGTCGGGCAGTACCAGCACGACGTGAACCAGACTCTTCTCAAGGAGAAACTGAATGAAGTGGTGATGAGTGCGGTTAACAGCGTAGGTGTGAACCTCAACACTGCGAGCAAGCACCTTCTTTCATACGTAAGCGGAATTGGAGAGTCGCTTGCACAGAACATTGTTGACTACCGTAATGAAAACGGAGCTTTCAGAAGCCGCAATGAATTGCTCAAGGTCAAGAGGCTTGGCGCCAAGGCTTTTGAACAGGCCGCAGGATTTCTCCGCATCCCGGGTGCCGCCAATCCTCTGGACAATTCAGCCGTTCATCCGGAGCAATACGGAATAGTGGCCAGGATGGCGGCAAGTGCGAACATTGCACTCGATGCACTCATTGGCAACAAGCAGCTGATTGATTCAATCGATCTGAACGCCCTGACAACGCCCGACACAGGTATGATAACGCTCAAGGACATAGCCAACGAACTGGCCAAACCAGGCAGAGACCCAAGGGAAAGCATAAAAATCCTGGAATTCAGCAATGAAGTGCAGACAATAGACGACCTTAGAATAGGGATGGAACTTCCGGGAATCATCACGAATATCACCGCATTCGGCGCTTTCGTTGACTTTGGAATCAAGGAGAACGGTCTGATTCACATTTCACAGATGGGCAAGGGCCAAAGGGTGAACTCGCCGCAGGAAGTTGTCAAATTGCATCAGCACGTACAGGTGAAAGTCATAGACGTTGATACCGCACGTCGCAGAATTGCGTTGAGACTTGAATCAATAATCCATTAGTCGTGAGAAACTTGCTTGAGCTGTTCCCTGTACACTGAGAATATCTGGGATTTGGACACGAAACCAATGTATTTCCTGTCACGGCTCACAACAGGAAGATTCCATGCACCCGTTTTCTCGAATTTGGTCATGACATCCTCCATACTCTCATCGTCATAACACAGAGCCGGCGATGGCTTGAGGAAGTTATACACGTGCATGGTATCGTACTTTTCTGAATCGAACATTACACCTCGCACATCATCAAGGCTCACGCTTCCCTGATAGGTATTGCGTGAATCAATTATCGGAAAAATATTCCTCCTTGAGTGGGCTATGACTTTCACCATCTGTCCCAGCGAGGCGTCAATCTCCACGGTTGAGAAATCCTTCTCAACAACGGAATCTATTTTCATGAGTGTGAGAACGGTGTGGTCCGAATCATGAGTGAGAAGTTCGCCTGACTTCGCAATACGTTTTGTATAAATTGAGTAAGGTTCGAATATCCTTATTGTTCCGAACGAAATGGCAGATACAATGATCAGCGGCATGATAAGGTCATATCCTCCTGTGATTTCGGCAATAAGGAAGATGGCTGTCATAGGTGCCTGCATCACTCCGCTCATGAGACCTGCCATACCAACAAGAACGAAATTGGTTTCAGGAAGAGAACTTGCTCCGCAAAGACAGGCACATCGTACTACAACGAAACCGAAAAGGCCACCGATAACCAAGGTAGGGCCGAAGGTACCTCCCACTCCTCCGCCTGCGTTGGTCAGTGTCATTGAGAACACTTTCAGGAGGAAAACCGCAACGAAGAAGAACAGGAACATCCATGGATTGGAAAGCAGATCCGAGAAAATGGCATGTCCCACCGCTTCCGTGGAGTTGCCATTCAGAAGGGCTGTAAGCGTATTGTACCCTTCACCATATAAAGGAGGGAAAAGGAAAATCAACAGACCGAGGCAAAGAGCGCACAGCAGCCACCTTTCATACACATTGGAAATGAGTTTTATCTTATCCTCCAGAAAAAGAGTCACGCGGGTGAAGTACAGACTTGCGAATCCGCAGAGGATTCCGAAAACAAGATAATAAGGAGTATTACCGAAATGGAACGGAGTTATGGTATTTTCAAAGGCAACCGCATTGCCGAGGAAGAAATATGAAACGCAGCAAGCGGTGATTGCGGAAATAACGAAAGGCAGGATGGAGCTCATTGACATATTGAACAGCAATATCTCAAGAGTGAAGAGGACTCCTGCCAGCGGGGCCTTGAAGATACCTGCAAGAGCTCCGGCCGCACCGCAACCAAGCAGAATCGTTATGTTCTTGAAAGACAGGTGGAAATATTTGCCCACATTGGATCCTATTGCAGCACCAGTATAGACTATAGGCGCCTCGGCTCCAACGGAACCTCCGAACCCGATTGTGAATGTACTGGTAAGGATGGAACTCCACATATTGTGGGGTTTGATCTTGGCATCATTCTTTGAAACCGCTACAAGAACCTTTGTAACTCCATGTCCTATATTGTCCTTGATGAAATACCTGACTATAAGCAGAGCTATGAGCATTCCCACACCCGGATAGATGAGGAAAAGCAGACTGTCCTCCGGTGTGTTGAACCAGCTTGTAAGCAGCCATTGAACAAAAGAAACGCCCTTCTTGAGAATGACAGCGGCTATACCGCTGCAAACTCCCACAACAAGGGCGAGTATTGACAAAAGCTGATTTTCCGGAAGTCTTAGGAGATAACTTCTTATATCGTAGTTAATTTTCATCGTCACTGGCATCCTCTGCAGCTACTGCGGCTGCTCCGGAGTCATCATCAGGGAAGGTGTTGTCCGTGCTGTCGGCGGCAACTGTCTGATCGTCCTCGTCAGGATTGGTGTCAAGAGCTTTCTCCACATCTTCATAGTCATCTATCTCAACATCGATTTTCACCAGATAGATGGCGGAAGGAATCTCAATGGAAATTGCATAGAATGATGTACCGTCCGGTTTGTCTATTTTAGTAATGTCACCGCAATAGTCCGAGTATCCGTGAGGATATTTCTCCTTGAAAGCCGCTGCCAGTTCCTCGGACATGTTTGCATAACTCACGATAGCTCTCTTCTTATGCATCATTGCAGCAAGAATTGCTGGTGCTGTCTTTTTATTCTCTGATGTTCCCATAGGTAAATTTTCCTGTTCGAATTTGCGTGCAAGTATAGAACAATTTTCCTATCAAACAAAATTTACTTGAAAAATAAGGATTTTTGTTTCTTTTTCCGGTCAATATTGCGTTCCACGTATATTGGGGCAAGGGTTTTAAGGTCCATACCTGTGTAGAACATCACAGATGAACGGGTCATTGGTGTAGGTGTGAAGTCCTGGACCTGTTCCATGTATACACCCTTGAGCGAGGCGTTCCTGCTCAAGGATTCCATATCCTTGAGAGTGCATCCCGGATGTGATGAAATGAAGTACGGAACGAGCTTGCAATGCAAAGAAGCCTGCGACACTATCCTGTCGAATTCATTGTGAAAGACCTCGAACAATTTGAAGGAAGGTTTGTTCATCAAGGCCAGGACATTGCTCTGTGTATGTTCAGGAGCAACCTTCAACCTTCCGCATGTATGCTCCTTCACAAGTTCTGTCATATATTCCTTTGAGCCAGAGCCCAGGAACCCCTGCGGTCCTATGAACAGGTCATATCTTATGCCGCTTCCAATGTAAGCATGCTTGATTCCCTTCACCTTGGCTATTTTCGAATACAATGAAAGCAGATTCCAGTGCGAATGGTTCAGGTTTGCGCACATATTCGGCGAAAGGCAGGACTTCCTTATGCACTTTCCGCATATTGAGGAATCCTTTCCACCCATGCCATACATATTTGCAGTAGGCGCTCCCACATCGGAAAGATTTCCCTTGAAATCAGCCCTTGCAGCAATCTTCTCTATCTCAGCCACTATATTTTCATGGCTCCTGCTCTGAATGAATTTTCCCTGATGCGCAGCGATGGTACAGAAACTGCAACCTCCGAAACACCCCCTGTGGGTGGTTACGGAGTCCTTTATCATTTCATAGGCGGATATGAACTTGTCCTTGTACCTTGGATGAGGCAGGCGTGTGAAAGGCAGGGAATACACAGCATCCAGTTCCTCCTGACTCATAGGCAGATAAGGAGGATTCAAATAGAAGTAGCGACCGCCGGCAAGAGGCTCGACCATGAGCTGGGCATGCATCTTGTTCGCCTGCAGTTCTATTGTATTAAAACTCTCGACAAAGGCCTTCTTGCTTTCCTGACACTGCTTGAGGCTGTTCAGGACTATCGTGCCGGGTTCCGGTGCCTTGCTGCTTATCCAACCTATCTGCTGTGGAAGCTCCTCTTCCGGGAAATTGTCCGCGAGTTCATTGAAGCTTGTCTTTGAGGCTGCAAAACCGGAGAAGCTGTCAAGCCCCATTTTCTGAAGATGGCTGTCGAGGTAGGAAGCCATGGCAATCATTGACCTTTCCCCCATTCCGTAGCTGAGATAGTCAGCTCCGCTTGTAGCGAGGACAGGCCCCATCAGACAGTCTTTCCAGTAATCGTAGTGGGTGAATCTTCTCAACGAAGCCTCTATTCCGCCAATTATAACTGGTATATGCGGATACAGTTTCTTGAGTATGCCTGTGTACACCGAAACGGCATAATCGGGGCGTGCTCCGGCTCTGTCTTCAGGAGTGTATGCGTCGTTGCTTCTCAGACGTTTCGCAGCAGTGTAATGGTTTATCATTGAATCCATTGCTCCGCTGTTGACTCCAAAGAAAAGCCTTGGTTCCCCCAATTTTCTGAAATCGCGCAGATCGTCACGCCAGTTCGGCTGAGGTATGACCGCCACCTTGTAACCTGCCGCTTCAAGGACGCGTGCTATTACGGCGGTACCGAATGCAGGATGGTCTATGTAAGCATCGCCGGTAAAAAGTATGATATCGGCCTGCTCCCATCCGAGAGCCCTCATCTCCTTGATTGATGTAGGCAGGAAATGCTCCATTACATTCTTTCAGGAAGTTCTATACCGAGTATGGACATTGCCTTTACAAGGACTGAAGCAATGATGTTCAGCAGGGCAAGGCGCTGGGAGCGCACCTGCACGTTCTCCTCGCGCAATATCTGGGTGTCGTGATAATACTGGTTGAATTCCTTTGCCAGTTCGTATGCATAATTGGCTATTACAGCAGGAGAATGTGCGTTTCCGCCGTCCCTTACGGCATCAGGGTATGAATTGAGGAGTTTGATTATCTCAATTTCCTTATCAATGAGTACTGATTCATTGCCTGAGCAAAGGCCGGCCTCTATTCCCATCTCCGAAGCCTTCCTGAGAATCGATTTGATACGGGCGTGAGTATACTGGATGAACGGACCTGTATTTCCGTTGAAATCTATGCTCTCCCTTGGATCGAAGAGCATTGTTTTTTTAGGATCCACCTTGATGATGAAGTATTTCAGGGCACCAAGACCTATGATTTCAAAGAGATGCTCCTGCTCCTCCTGACTCATGTCGGCAAGTTTTCCAAGTTCCAGGGATGTTTCCTTTGCTGTGGTGTACATCTTGTCCATGAGGTCATCGGCATCCACAACGGTTCCTTCCCTTGATTTCATCTTTCCTTCAGGAAGCTCCACCATGCCGTATGACAGATGGTAGATATTGTCGGACCAGTTGAAACCCAATTTCTTGAGAATGAGCTTGAGAACCTGGAAATGGTAGTTCTGCTCATTGCCCACTACATATATGTGTTCATCAAGGCTGTATTCGTCGAAACGCTGCTTTGCAGTGCCAAGGTCCTGGGTCATATAAACAGATGTGCCATCGCCACGTAGGAGAAGCTTGGAGTCAAGTCCGTCGGCCTGCATGTCGCACCAGACTGAATTGTCGGGGCGGCGTACAAATATTCCCTTGTCAAGCCCTTCCTGAACCAGAGCCTTGCCGTTAAGGTAAGTCTGTGATTCATAGTATGTTCTGTCAAATTCTATACCAAGACGTTTGTAAGTCTTGCCAAAGCCGTCGTAAACCCATCCGTTCATCATTGTCCACAGAGAGCGCACATCGGCATCGCCCTGCTCCCACTTCAGAAGCATAGCCTGAGCCGCCTTGAGTATAGGAGCTTTCTTCTCGGCCTCTTCCTCCGTGATATTCTCGGCTGCCGCTATCTCCTTGGTCTGCGCCTTGAGAGCGTTCGAGAAGGCCACATAGTAGTTGCCTACAAGATGGTCTCCCTTGATTCCGCTGTTCTGAGGTGTCTGACCGCCACCCATCTCCTTCCAGGCCAGCATTGACTTGCAGATATGTATACCTCTGTCATTCACAAGATTCACCTTGATGACCCTGTGGCCGTTCGCCGCCAGAAGCCTTGCAACGGAACTGCCGAGAAGATTGTTCCTTACGTGGCCCAGATGCAGAGGCTTGTTGGTGTTAGGTGAACTGAATTCCACCATTATGGTTTTTCCTGTGGCAGGAAGCTGGCCGAAATTCTCATCCGAAGCAATGTTGCCAAGCACGTTCTGCCAGAAAGCCTTTGACAATTTTATGTTAAGGAATCCCTTTATTACATTGAAGCTTTCAACCTCAGGGCAGTTTTCCTTGAGATACTCCCCTATCCTGTTGGCAGTTACATCCGGAGCCTGACGTGTGACCCTGAGAAGAGGAAAGGTGACCAGTGTTATGTCGCCTTCGAATTCCTTTCTGGTTTCCTGTGTCTGGAGCATATTGTCCGAGGCATCAACATTATAGATTGCTTTGAGAGCTGCACGTGCATTCTCCAAAATAAAAGTCTGAGGATTCATATTCATACAATGGTTAATGAGGCTGCAAAGGTAGTAATTTCTATTATTTTTCGCTAACTTTGCAGTTTCAGTATAAACGCGAAAAAGTTCATGAATAGTTTTTCAGACTCGGTTGGCAAACTGATAATATCAGTTTCGGATTTCGTTTGCGGATACCCGCTTTTCATTCTGCTGATAGGCGGAGGACTCTTCTTCCTCGTTTATTCCGGATTCGTTCCTTTCAGAAGATTCGGATCGGCAATCAAGGCATTGAAGAACAAGGATGACGCACCGGGACAGATCAGTTCCTTCGAAGCTCTCACAAGCGCCATAGCGGCAACCATTGGAATGGGCAACATTGCCGGTGTTGCAATTGCAATAACAATGGGCGGCCCGGGAGCAATTTTCTGGATGTGGGTGAGCGCCATAGTTGGAATGGCAACGAAATTCTTCGAAGGTTCCGCAACAATCATGTTCAAGGGAAAGGATTCGAACGGAGAGGTTCAGGGAGGTCCGATGTACATGATAGAGCAGGGACTGGGTATCAAATGGAAACCTATGGCAGTGTTCTTCTCAATTTTCTGCCTGATTGGAACACTTTCCATAATGCAGGCCAACCAGCTCACAGAAGCCATCACAACCGTTTTCACAACCCCTGCGGGAATCGAGAACACTCCGCTGCTCAGGGGCATCATAGGCTTGAGCATCTGCGCAATAGTATCAGTAGTTGTTCTTGGCGGCATTGGAAGAATAGCCAAGATATCCTCCAAGCTTGTTCCTCTTATGGTTGGAATGTATTTTCTCCTTGTAATGTGGATCATCCTCACTCATCTTTCCGTTGTTCCAAGAGTATTTGCCGACATATTCGCTGGCGCTTTCTCTCTCAAGGCGGGGTTCGGCGCCTTCCTGGGCGTTGCCCTTATTGGTGCAAGGAGAGCTGCACTGGTGAATGAGGCAGGTGTAGGTACAGCTAGCATGATGCACGGTGCGTCAAAGAACAAGGAGCCTATACGTGAAGGTCTTGTGGCAATGATAGGTCCTTCACTTGACAGCGGTCTTGTATGCACTCTCACAGCACTCGCTGTTCTCATAAGCGGAGAATATCAGGTTGGAGCGGAGAACATAAAAGGTCTGGAACTTGCTCTCACTTCATTTGAAAGTTCAATTCCAGGCTATGGAAGCATGCTGCTCATGATAATCGTCTTCATATTCGCATTCTCCACAATGTTCTCATACTCCTATTACGGAGTGAAATCAACCAGCTATCTGTTCGGAGCAAAATACGGCAAATACTACAATATATTCTTCCTTGCAATGATAGTTGTTGCAGCAATCATTCCTTTGAAGACTGCAGTAGGTCTGATTGACCTTGCCTACGCCCTTATGGCATTCCCTACAATGATAACCCTCTTCATTCTTGCACCAAGAATAAGGAAAGCTATGAAAATCTATTTCAAAAAATAAGCTTAAAAAATGAAACGCGCACTATTAATTCTGGCAGCAACCATCTTTACAATGACAGCCTGTACACAGAAGGAAAGCAATCCTTTCCTGGGGGAGTGGGACACTCCTTACGGGATTCCTCAGTTCGACCAAATCTCCTATGATGACTACATACCGGCAATCCAGGCCGGCATAGAACAGCAGGACGCTGAAATAAAAGCCATCACCGACAACCCTGAAGCTCCTACATTCGAGAACACCATTGCACCACTTGAACTCTCAGGTTCGATTCTTGCAAGAGTTGGCGGCGTTCTCTACAACATCAGTGAGACCGACCAGACTCCTGAGCTCGATTCCATCCAGGAGCTTGCTATTCCAATGATAACCGAGCACGAGAACAACATATCCTTCAACAAGGCTCTCTACGAAAGGATAGCTGCAATATACAATGCGGACCAGAGCAATCTCACACGCGAGCAGCAGATGGTTCTCAAGAATCATTTCGAGTCATTCGAAAGGGAAGGCATAGGCCTTTCAGAGGAAGCTCAGGCAGAATTGAGGACCCTCAACACAGAGATGGCTTCAAAGATTCAGAAAGTTGGCAACAACATTCTTGCCGAGAACAACGCCTTCAAGGAGAAATTCGGTTTCAGCACTTCCGAATATGTCCAGATGATGACCACCACCGAAGACAGGGAGCTCCGCCAGCAGTACAACCAGGCGTACAGAATGCGCGGCCACAACGGCAACGAATATGACAACGGCAAGCTCATTCTCGAGATTCTCCAGCTCCGCCAGCGCAAGGCAGCAATCCTTGGCTATCCAAACTGGGCCGAGTACATTCTTGCAGCAAAGATGGCTCACGACGCAGCAACCGTTGATTCTTTCCTCGAGGGCATTCTCAAAGCATCCGAAATGAAGGCTGTTGAGGAGATCAAGGACATGCAGGCCATCATGGATGAGGACATAAAGGCAGGCAAGCTTGCAGCAGGCAGCAAAATAGAGCAGTGGGACTGGTGGTACTACGCAGAGAAGGTCCGCAAGGCAAAATATGATCTGGATGATTCCGTGATCAACCCATATTTCAAGATTGACAATGTTGTCAAAGGTATCTTCATTGCAGCAAAGACCCTCTACGGAATCAATGCAGAGAAGATTGAGAACGTTCCATCATACAATCCTGAGTGCGTAACCACTTACAAGATCACTGCCGAAGACGGAAGCCTGGTAGGCATCTTCACAACAGACTACCATCCAAGGTCAAGCAAGAGAGGCGGCGCCTGGATGAACAATATACGTGACCAGTACTACACTGCCGATGGTCAGGAAATCCGCCCTATCATTGTTAATGTAGGCAACCTTCCTGAATACCTCGGTGTTGACGATGTCCAGACCGTATTCCACGAATTCGGCCACGCTCTCCACGGACTTCTCACCAAGTGCCATTACCGCAGCATCAGCGGAACCAGCGTAAAACGTGATTTCGTTGAAATGTTCAGCCAGTTCAACGAGAACTGGGCCTTCCAGCCTGAACTCCTTGCTCAGTACGCAATGAACGAAAACGGTGAGGTCATTCCTGCAGAACTGGTTGAAAAGATAAATGCAGCCCTCAAATTCAACCAGGGCTTCATGACAACCGAGCTTGCAGCGGCATCCGCACTCGATATGAAATGGCATGAACTCACAGACATTCCTGCAAGCGCCCTTGAGAATCCTGCACAGTTCATAGACGAATTCGAGAACAATGTTCGCACCCAGATAGGTCTCAACCCTCAGATCGAGTACCGTTACCGTACAACCTACTTCAACCACATCTTCTCAAGCGGTTACGATGCAGGTTACTACGGATATCTCTGGGCCGAGGTTCTTGACAAGGACGCCTTCAGCGTATTCACAGCATCCGAAAACGGTCCGTTC
>JAGHUC010000138.1 GCA_018065035.1 Candidatus Egerieousia equi
TTTAGCAAACTTTTTTTCATTTATTTTCGCAACGGCGAGCCGCGGGAACGCCCGCAATGCCCTTACCGGGCTGATTTGCAACACCATCGCAGGTGAAAAAAATAAAAAAAATTTTTACTCCAACTGATTGCCCTGGGAGTCGTACCATTGGGCCTGAAGCAAGGTGAATTCCATGTTCTGCTTGGTAGAAATCCTGCATTTGTATTTTTTCTGCCAATTTTTCCTGATACTATGGAACATCCCACGGTTCAGATAGGCATCCAGTATAGGATTCAACTCAAGAATGAAGTCCTTGACGAACTTTTCCTTCACATAAAAAGCCAATTGTCTTTCAAGTGTCTGATCAATGAGTATGCTTGATGAAATCTCTCCTGTGCCATGGCACATAGGGCAAGTCTCGTTGACCTTAATCTCTGTTATTGGGCGCACTCTCTGCCTGGTAATCTGCATGAGGCCGAATTTGGTAAGCGGCAGAATATTGTGCTTTGCGCGGTCGTTGGCCATAAGCTCCTGCATGTGCTTGAAGAGTTTCTGACGGTTTTCACTTGAATCCATATCAATGAAATCCACGATAACAATACCTCCCATATCCCTAAGACGCATCTGACGGGCAATTTCATCGGCAGCATGCATATTTGTCTGGAATGAGTACTGTTCCTGATCCACAATATCCTTTGATCTGATACCGCTGTTTACATCAATGGTATTCAGGGCCTCTGTATGCTCAATTACAATGTATGCCCCCTGTTTTGCGGGCACCACCTTTCCGAATGAGCCTTTAATCTGCTTTGTAACGTCGAAATGATCGAAAATAGGTTCGTTACCTGAATAGAGCTTGACAATTTTCTCCTGCTCAGGAGATATTCTTTCTATATACTCAACTATTTCGTCATATACCTTGGCGTTGTTTACGGTAATGCTTGAGAATTGATCATTGAGCAGATCCCTCAGGACCGTGGTTGTTCTGCTTCGTTCCGTAAACAATAACTGAGGTGCTGTTCCCTGAGCTATAAGCGGGAAAGATTCCTCCCACTTGTTTATCAGAGACTTCAATTCTGAATCAAGAACAGCTGCCCCCTTGCCTTCCGCGGCAGTTCTTATGATTACGCCGTAGTTCTTTGGCAAAATGCTGGTAACAAGCCTTTCAAGTCTGCGCTTCTCCTCCTTTGACGTTATTTTCTGTGAGACGTTGACTTTGTCTGCAAACGGTAAAAGAACTATATTTCTTCCGGCAATGGAAATTTCCGCCGTCAAGCGTGAACCTTTGGTAGAAATAGGTTCCTTGACTATCTGGACAATAATAGGTTGTCCAGCTTTGAGTGTATCGGTAATTTTCCCTTCCTTCTCGAGAATCGGGCCTATCTTTATGTTGGAGAAGAAGTTTCTTGAATCCCTGTTAGGATTCATTTCCCTGGCAAAGGTATCAAATGCGAGGAAATTCAATCCCAGGTCAAGATAATGGATGAATGCTTCCTTTTCATCGCCTATATCAATGAAAGCCGCATTCAGTGCAGGAAGCACTTTCTTTACTCTTCCCAGGAAGACGTCCCCTACTGAGCAGGAGCCGTCAAGAGTCTCCTTATTGATTTCAGCCAGTCTGCCATCTTCAAGCAATGCCAAAGTGATTTCGGAATTGCCAACATCAATAATAAGATCTTTCTCCATAATGTGAAATAAAAAACTAATCTAAAGCAGAGTGTCTTTAGATTAGTTACTTTTAAGAGGCGTTACTTACGCTTCTTATGTCTGTTTTTGCGAAGACGTTTTTTACGCTTGTGAGTAGACATTTTATGTCTCTTCCTTTTCTTTCCGCTTGGCATAATTAAATTGATTTAAATATTAAAAAAACTGTTGAAATTGCTTGTTATTTAACCTTGCCCATGAAAACCTTGGCAGGCTTGAAAGCAGGAATATTGTGCTCAGGAATAACAATAGTGGTATTCTTTGAGATATTTCTTGCTGTCTTTGTTGCACGTTTCTTGAGAATGAAGCTGCCGAAACCACGAAGATATACATTCTTCTCCTGTGCCAGTGAATCTTTTATACTGTCCATGAAAGACTCAACAACAGCCTGAACAGCTGTCTTTTCCATTCCTGTTGCTTTAGCAACCTCGCTAACGATATCTGCTTTTGTCATACTATACTTATATTTAAGTGTTTTCAAATAAGTTTTCCCTTTGTTGGGAGTGGCAAAAATACTGCAAAAAAATTAATTATCATAAAATTATAATAAAAAGTTTGGCATAATCATTGACCTATATAAACGTGGAATGCATTTTGTAGCATATTACTGACATATTGACATATAATTATAATAATATGAAGTTAAAGGAGAATATTTTTGAGCAGCTGGAAGGAAAAGAGGTGAACATTCTGCCAGTAATGAACATTACTGAGAATTTCAGCATTGATGAAGCGGATCTTCCACAGACACTCCCGATACTGACACTTCGCGGGGCGGTTGTATTCCCGCAGACCATTGTACCTATCATGGTCAGCAGGGAAAAATCATTGAAACTGGTAAAGGCGCTTTTCAATTCCAACAAGATAATTGGAACAAACACACAGGAGGACATTTCAATCGAGGACCCTCACTTCGAGAACCTGCACAAAATAGGTTGCAGTGCCAAAATCCTCAAGATAATTGAACTGCCGGACGGAAGCACCTCAGTTATCCTGCGTGGCATGAAGAGGTATGTTCTGAACGATGTAATCGCAAACGAACCGTACCTCATCGGAAACGTATCATACATCAATGATATAATTCCGCCAAAGGAGGACAAGCACTTGAAAGCCGCTACGGAGGCTATCAAGGAAGCTGCCACATACATTGCCAAAGGCAGCCCCAACATCCCTCCTGAGGCCACATTCGCATTGAGGAATCTCGAATCACAGGAATTCCTCATCAATTATGTAGCATCGGCGCTGGAGCATGAAGATGCCACGGATGACAAGTTGCGTCTTCTTGACATTGACTCGCTCAAGGAAAGGGCATATCTGCTGCTCGAGATTCTGAACAAGCAGATAAGCCTGCTCAAGCTCAAGGAGAACATCCAGCAGAAGGTGAAATTCGAGATGGACCAGCAGCAGAGGGAATATTACCTGAACAATCAGCTGAAAACCATTCAGGAAGAGCTTGGCATGGGAGATTCCAGCGATATCCATGATTTTGAGGAAAGAGCCGCAAAAAAGGACTGGCCTGAGAAAGTGGCTCAGATTTTCAAGAAGGAGATTGCAAAACTTGACAAGGCCAATCCTAATTCGCCGGACTATTCCGTTCAGTACAATTATATAGATTTCCTTCTAGACCTGCCTTGGAATCATCTCTCACAGGACAATCTGGACCTGAAGAATGCACAGAAAGTCCTTGACAGGGACCACTTCGGCCTTGAGAAAGTCAAGGAAAGAATCATTGAATATCTTGCCGTCCTCAAGCTGAGAGGAGATATGAAGTCCCCTATCCTCTGCCTTTACGGCCCTCCGGGTGTTGGCAAGACATCTCTTGGCAAATCGATTGCAAAAGCCCTGGGCAGGGAGTACGGGCGCGTTTCTCTTGGAGGCCTTCACGATGAAGCTGAAATACGAGGCCACAGGAAGACCTACATTGGAGCAATGGCAGGCAGAATTCTTGACACAATACGCAAATGCGGGACATCGAACCCTGTGATTGTGCTCGATGAGATTGACAAGGTGTCTTCAGACTATAAAGGAGATCCGGCATCAGCCCTCCTTGAAGTTCTTGACCCTGAACAGAACACAGCATTCCACGACAACTACCTCGACATTGACTATGACCTGAGCAAGGTCATGTTCATAACCACCGCCAATGACATAAGCACAATACATCCGGCCCTCAAGGACAGAATGGAACTCATAGCAGTGGATGGATATCTCCCTGAGGAGAAACTTCAGATAGCAAAGAAGTATCTGATTCCTAAGCAGATGGAGCTGCACGGACTTGTAAGGACTGACTTCAATCTGAACAAGAAGGCCATAGAAACCATCATAAGCAGCTACACGAGGGAGTCCGGTGTAAGAACCCTTGACAAGATGATAGCCAAGGTGGCACGCAACATTGCCAAGAGGAAGGCCACCTATGAATATATTCCACTGGCGATAGCTGATTCAGATGTAAGGGAGATTCTTGGCCTCCCTACCAATTTCCATGACCTCCAGGAAGGCAACGAGGCTCCAGGAGTAGTCACAGGACTGGCATGGACTCAGGTCGGAGGCGAAATACTCTTTGTGGAATGCAGCCTTTCCCAGGGAAAGGGAGAGCTTACCACCACAGGAAACCTTGGCGACGTAATGAAGGAGTCCGTTATGATAGCCTACCAGTACATCAAATCACATTCCGATCTGCTCGGGCTGGATCCTAAGGTTTTCCAGGAGAAGAACGTTCACATCCACGTTCCCGAAGGAGCGATTCCAAAAGACGGCCCTTCTGCAGGAATCACAATGGTGAGTGCAATGGCATCGGCATTCACAGGCAAAGCCGTAAGGCACGCCATAGCAATGACCGGAGAAATGACCCTGAGAGGCAAGGTACTTCCAGTTGGAGGAATCAAGGAAAAGATACTTGCTGCAAAAAGAGCGGGAGTCACTACCATAATCCTGTCAGCGGACAACGAAAGGGACATTAAGGAAATCAAGGACATATATGTAAAGGGAGTTGACTTTGTTTATGTGAAGACCATGGACCAGGTTCTGAAGTTCATCTTCTCATAAGAATGCCCTGAACATTCAAATGCTTCATTGCAGGATGGCTGATGTAAAAATAGAGCCCAGCTGGCACACCGTGCTGGCTGATGAATTTGAAAAGGACTATTTCAAGGGAATAGCAGGCTTCCTGCATGCCCAGATCAAGGCCGGAAAGGTGATATACCCTCCCGGCCCTCTCATTTTCAATGCATTCAAGCTCACTCCCTTTGACAAAGTCAAGGTTGTGATTCTTGGTCAGGACCCGTACCACAATCCAGGGCAGGCGCACGGACTTTCTTTTTCGGTTCCCGACAATGTGCCGGCACCGCCGAGTCTTGTGAACATCTACAAGGAAATTGCCAATGACCTTGGCATAAGTTTCAAGAAGAACGGCAATCTCAGCGGATGGGCGGAACAGGGTGTTTTTCTCCTGAATGCAATGCTCTCCGTTGAAGCCGGAAAAGCCGCTTCCCACAGCAGCATTGGCTGGCAGAACTTCACGGACGCAGTCATAAAAGCCATCTCACAGAAGAAGGAGCACGTTGTCTTCATGCTGTGGGGCAATTTTGCGAGAAGCAAGAAAGCGTTGATTGACAGCAGCAGGCACCTTGTACTTGAAGCGGCGCACCCCTCTCCTCTTGCGCGTGGGGCGTTCTTCGGATGCAGGCACTTCTCGCAATGCAACGCATATCTCCGGGAACACGGCATGGAGCCGATAGACTGGACGATTTGATTATTCCTTTATTATGTTTAGATTTGCATTAACTGGATAATAATTATTGAATTCAATGAAAACCGCAATATTTCCAGGATCGTTCGATCCATTCACAATAGGTCATTACGATGTTCTGCTATCGGCCCTGCAATTGTTTGACAAGGTTATTGTGGCTGTAGGTTACAACAGCACAAAAAAGGGGCAGGGTTATTTCAGCCCCGAAACCAGAGTGAGAATAATAAAGGACGCCGTTGCTGGACTGGAGAATGTTGAAGTATGCTCTTACACTGAACTCACCATTGACCTCTGCAGGAGACTTGGTGCCAGATACATTGTAAGAGGTCTCAGAACCACCACGGACTTCGAGCTGGAAAGCGTCATCGCTCAGGCCAACAAGAAGATGGACAAGGAGATAACAACAGTTTTCATACCTGCCAGCCAGGAATATTCGTTCATTTCATCAACAGTTGCAAAGGATGTTCTGATTCACAATGGTGACACCTCACTGTTCTTCCCGCCTAATGTTGACATAAGCAAATATCCTAAAGATTTGCAGTAAAAATGGGTGGCTGCAATGATTTTTTCGTCCATATTACTGTTTCTCAGTCTGATGATGTCCTCACCGGACATCAGTTTCCTTTCTGACAGCGTTTCTACAGATGCAGCATTGGATACGATTGTACTGAAGCCGAACGAGGAAATCAAAGACATTCTTGCCGGCCAGATTCTTTCCACAAAGAAAAAGCACAGATCAGAATATGCCATAAGGGCATACGATTGGTTCAAGGATGCGCCTGTAATGGGCAAGGAGGAGATTGCCATATGGCTGGCTAAAGAATATTTCCTGAATGACAGGCTGAAATGCGATTCCAACACATTGTTCGAAATGAGGGCATTCGTTCTCATGAACGAACAGTCCCTGCTTGGAATGCAGGCCCCGCCTTTCACAATGAAAGACACTTCCGGAGTGGAAAAAAGTTTGAGTGATCTTATCTATCGCGGTGAATATACAATATTGTTCTTCTACTCCACGGATTGCATAAAGTGCCGGATGGCAACTGCAAAGCTGGTGGATTTTGTGAATGACTATAATAAAGGTGTGCTGAACGTCATGGCAGTATGCACTGATTCCAACAGGTCAAAATGGACTCAGTACATAAACAGCCATTTCTATATTTACAATCCCTTCGTGAACTGGGAAAACGTATATGACCCGGAGGCGGAGAGCGCATACCACATGCTTTACGGAGTGATAGATACCCCAAAGATATTCCTGCTTGACAAGGACGGTATCATAAAGGGACGCAATCTCAGTGTGGAGAACATCAGGGAACTTCTTGAAAATTTCAACAAGGAGAAGGAAGGCATGGATGAATTCTTCAAGGGGCTTTTTGAACAGGCTGCTGACGAGGAGGCAGTAAAGTCTCTCATCGACCTTATTTATACACGGGCGACAGTTTCAGAAAACGGCGGGCAAGGCCGGCTGTTCAACGACATTTTCCACGAACTTTACCTGTATCTGAAAAGCAGCAGCAATTACGACTGGCAGTGCGGTGCGGCATATATCGGAGAAAAATACATTGTTGGGATGCAGGACAGATGGAAAAATCCTAACTTTGTGGAAAAGGTGAGAATTGCAGTGGAGCTGTTCAACAGGAACCCTCTTGGAAGCAAGGCCGCTTCCCTGGACCTGATTGTTCCAGGTGGCATTCCTCTGACGCTTGACGACATTTACGGAGACTGGAAAGTCCTGTTTTTCTACAATACCAGCTGTGGCCTGTGCCAGGAAGCGGGCAAGTTATTGGCCGGAATGTGCGCCGGGTTTTCCAATGACGCAGAAAAGACGCACAATGTCAAATTCATTGCCATTTACACCGGGAGCAACCATCAGGAATGGCTCGGGCATGTTCAGGACAGTCCCCAGTCACCATTCTGGCACGAAGTGAAAACGGCGGATGAGAATGCAAGGGACAGGATGTATGAATCGTATGATCTGAGTGCCTTGCCGGCAATCTACCTGCTTGACAAGCAGAACAGAGTTGTTGCCAAGGATCTCAATCCCAGCACGCTGGAAGGGCTTCTCAAGTATATACTGAGCAAGAATGACATACAATAATAACAAGAATAATAAATAATTCACACAATATGTTACAGGGCAAATACAAAGAGCTGTATGATCAGCTTGTCAAACGCATTCCAAAGCAGAGACTTCTTCACGATGCATTGAGTACACTGGCATTCGGAACCGACGCTTCATTCTACAGGCTCATCCCAAAGCTGGTGATCAGAGCGGCATCAATCGATGAAATCATATATATAACTAAATGTGCTTCCGCTCTCAAGATTCCTGTAACTTTCAGAGCCGCAGGAACATCGCTGAGCGGACAGGGCGTAAGTGATTCAGTGCTTGTAATAGCAACCCACGGATTCACAGGCTATCAGATACTTGACGATGGCAGAAAGATAGAGCTCGGCCCTGGTATCAGAGGCGGACAGGCAAACACCTATCTGGTGAAATATGGAAGGAAGATAGGTCCGGATCCCGCTTCAATAGATTCAGCAATGATCGGAGGTATTGCGGCTAACAACGCCAGCGGTATGTGCTGCGGAACAAGCGAGAACTCATACAAGACCATAGCGGATCTCAAACTCATATTTGCGGACGGATCATATCTTGACACTGCCTCTGAAGAATCAAGGAAATCATTCGAACTCAACCATAAGGATCTGTTGGAATCCCTGGAGAACCTTTCCAGAAGAATCAACAGGGACGAGGAACTTTGCAGTAGAATACGCAAGAAATACAAGATCAAGAACACAACAGGATATTCCCTCAATGCCTTTGTGGACTATACAAATGGTTACGACATTCTTAAACACATTATCATAGGTTCGGAAGGCACCCTGGCATTCATTGCCAGCGTTACTTACAACACAGTAATAGACAACAAGTTCAAGGCGCTGAGCTGTGCCATCTACCCTACCATCAAGGATGCCTGCAACGCTGTTCAGATCCTCAAGCAGCAGCCTGTTTCAGCAGTTGAGCTTATAGACAGGGCAAGCATACGCAGCGTTGAGAATGCAGACGGTGTGCCGGAGTTCCTCAAAGGACTGAGCAAGGATGCCTGCGGTCTGCTTATCGAGGTGAGAGCTGAGAATGACAGCGAGCTCAATGAAAAGATTGCCACTGTATATGACAGCATAAAAGGCATTGCAACCGAGCTTCCTTTGGAATTCACAAAGGATGCAAAGCAGATGGCCACCCTTTGGAAGATAAGGAAAGAGGCTTTACCAACCATCGCCGGTATGAGAAAGACAGGAACCACAGCCATCATAGAAGATGTCTGCTTCCCTGTTCCAATGCTGGCAGATGCGGTGATGACCCTGAGGGAGGTGTTTGAGCGCAATGGTTATGATGATGCCGTGATTTTCGGTCACGCACTGGCAGGCAACCTGCATTTCATGTTCAATCAGGATTTCGGCACACAGGCGGAGATTGACCGCTATGGCAGGTTCATGGACGATGTTGCCAACATGGTTGTATCCAAATACGACGGCTCGCTCAAGGCCGAGCACGGTACCGGAAGGAACATGGCACCTTTCGTAGAACTAGAATGGGGCGCTCAGGCATACGGCCTGATGAAGGAAATCAAGGCACTGTTCGACCCTGACGGCATTCTCAACCCTGGAGTTATCCTCAATGACAATAAAAAGGCTCACATATCCAATCTCAAGCCTTGTCCTGCAACCGATGTTCTGATAGACAAATGTATGGAATGCGGTTTCTGCGAGGGCGGATGCGTTGCTGAAGGCCTGACCCTCAGTCCAAGGCAGAGGGTTGCCACATACAAGGAACTCAGGCGTTTGCAGCGTTCCGGAGAGGCTCCTCACATTGCAGCCGAAATGGCAAGTCAGTATGAATACTGGGGCGAGACAACCTGTGCCACCGACAGCATCTGCGCAATGAAATGTCCTGTAAAGGTTGATACCGGAAAACTCATCAAACAGATAAGACACGAATCGCACAGTCAGAAGGGCGAGCAAAGGGCTGTTTCCCTTGCCAACAACATGGACAAGGTTACAAGCAGCATGAGGGCAGGTTTGAATACCGTGAATTGCCTGAGGAACGTGTTCGGAAAGAATCTTTTCGGTTCAATGGCTGTTGGTGTGCGCAAGATCAGCGGTGGTCTTGTTCCTCTCTGGAACGAATATTTCCCTAAAGGAGCGGAAGTCATTGACACAAATCCTGAAAATTGCCGTCCGGCAGTTGAAACCGGGCGCAAAGTTGTATACTTCCCGTCCTGCATCACCAGGTCCATGGGCGTTACAAAGAGTTATGGCAACGAGCAGGAGGTGACCAAAGTCACAGCCGAACTTCTCAAGAAAGCAGGTTATACCATCATATATCCAAAGGAAATGGACAAGCTGTGCTGCGGAATGGCATTCTCAAGCAAGGGTTACGTTCAGGCCGGCAAGATGGCTTCCGACAGACTGCAGGCAGCGCTTATGGAAGCATCGGAAGGTGGTCAGATACCTGTACTCTGCGATATGAGCCCGTGTTTGTACACAATGCACGTGAATATGGACTCCTCCCCTCTCAAGCTGTATGAACCTGCTGAATTCCTCACCAAGTTCGTTGTTCCTTACCTGAACATAAAGAAGACCGACGAGAAGATTGCAGTGTTCGCCGTTTGCTCCGCAAAGAAACTTGGTGTTGACAACATGCTCTACGATCTTGCTAAAATGCTCTCAAGCAATGTAGTTGTTCTCCAGAGCAACTGCTGCGGATTCGCAGGCGACAGAGGCTTCACACATCCTGAACTCAACGCACACGGACTCCGCATGCTCAAGGAGCAGACCAGCGGACAGCGCGATGGTTCAAGCGTTTCCTGCGAGGAAGGATTCGCAACCAGCCGTACCTGCGAGATAGGCCTCTCCTACAACTCAGGCATAAGCTTCAAATCAATCATCCACCTGCTCAACAGACTCAGCACGGCGAAATAAGCCGCCCTGCTCTCTTTACACAGATGGATGAACTGGAACGATACCTCTGCGGATGGTATGGCGAACTGGGGCCGGAAGTCTGCATGGCACCTGATCACTACCGTGAATGCCTTGCTCTCTTTGAATCACAGCCTGCCAGTCCCGGTGCCATTATCCTACTTGGCGACAGCCTCACTGAATTCGCCGACTGGAGCTATCTGCTCCAAGGGAGCACCGCTTCTCCGGGCCCAGCCGGGAATCGTACGGTTCTGAACCGAGGCATTGCCGGTGATATGATTGAGGGAATGATACTGCGCCTTGATGAACTTGTGCGCCACAATCCCTCAAGCATATTCCTGATGGCCGGCTGCAACAACTTTGTCAAACACCCATCCATTACCGTTGAGCAAGTCTGGGAGGCTTACAAGCAGCTGATTTCAATAATCGGGGAACTGATGCCTCACGCCAGGCTCCATATTGCCAGCACCCTTCCGCTCAACCCTATAAGCGGCGATTACTATCAGGGAATCAACCGGAAGATAACTGAACTGAACAAACTGCTTCAGCTCAACTCCTCAACAATAGAGCAGTTCCGATACAAATACTACGATATTGTACCGAAACTGTCAGACTCCAACGGCTGCCTCCGCTCAGACCTTACCATTGACGGCTGCCACCTCAACACCGCCGGCTACCGCATCTGGACCCGCCGCCTTGCAAGTATGATTGAGCAATCTGATTGTCAATAAATTTTCTAGTATTCGAAGTACAACAGGACATTTATTTCATTATGAATAGATGTCCTGTTCTTTTTAACTAGCAAAGAATGAGGTTTGAGTGGATTTTGCCAAAGCGGTTCTCGCCAGATGGCCTCAGGACAATCTACAAGATAGGTGTATAAACACAGACCCCCTGATTTTAGTGGGTCGGTTCTCGGCCTCCCTTATCAGAACACATTACATTGTGGATGTGTGAAAACCACTTGTGTCATAAGCATCACGGTGCCGCCACTGGCCTTTCCAGGACTCCATTTGCGCTTCCCATTGATTGCCCGGCATACAGAAAATCACTGTAACAGACCATAGTGAACTCAAAACATCGAAACATAAGGGGTTTGAGTTCAGGTGGAAGAAAAGCATAGTTGATTATCAATTAGTTACAAAATATAGTGAACTCAAACCCCCACAAGTACAAGGGTTTGAGTTCGGTTATGCCAAAAGAGAAGGCTAATCGGCAACGATTTTGGGCAAAAACATGACCGAATGAAGCGGCAGACTCTATATAGGGGCCGTATCAGCGGCCTAGCGGAGGGCGCGAACTTGCTAGAATACGAAAACTTGCGGAAAGCATGCGAAAAGTTGCGAAGAGCAGCAAGTTCGGTATAGCCCGGGAGCGGGAATAAACCAAAGTGCCTGACGCAACCAAGCATATGCCGGAGCTTTAAAAAATTATGACTATATTTGTATAGTACATAAAGTCCATGCCTATGATACCACGCAAATTACTGATCCTGATTTTATTATTCATCTCAACTTCCGCTTCAATCGCACAGGATATAGGACTTAATATGAACAAAGCGGCATTTCTGGAAATAATGGGCAATCCGGATGAGACAATAATACCGGACTCGGAACGTGAAGACAAATATGAATTGCTGTTCTACAATGATGACTGTTTCAGATTCCTCAATGACCGTCTGATTGGTATGGACCTTATTTCTCCACGCCTCTCCTTTACAGTATTCAAAGGCATTGACATTTCCGTTGGTGATAGATTCTCAACGCTTGTTCACAATGCCGGCGGTTATCTGTTCGAACATAAGATGACGCTGGGAAGCGTGGATTCCTACTTTTGTGAAAACGAAGAGCTTGGGACTGGAATCGGCATTAGTGTTGATAACGACATTATCATAAGTATTTCTATTGGAAGAATATATGAAAAGGAACCATATTACGACAGCGATTTCAGAATCTTCTTTGAATCCTGTTACAAACCTGATATTGAATACTCTCCGGACGGAACAATTGTAAGCCAGACAAATTCATTATGGCCAGCGGGAATCAACGTTAAATGGAAAAGTTTGTCATCCAGAATGTCCAATGACAAGACAAGTGCTGCCTGCTGCGTACCGTTCGTTTCCGAGCTGGTTCCAAAGGCTTCTTATTCCGGAGACGATTGTCCTCCTGTTGCTCAAAGGCTGGTCATTACCGAGAAATTGGACGGCAGCAATATGTTCAAGCCAAAAATAATGAGTGTCGTGCCTGCAGCGGGGCTCAAAGAAGGAGAATATTTCACCGGTATTGTATTCTACAACAATTTGAATACATCCGGCACATTCGCCTGGGAATGTTATGAACAGGGAAAGTTGGTGTACTCAAAGTACCCGTCAAAAACGGCGAAAGAAGAATCATCGCTTAATACAGGTATCAGGTTCGCCCAACGGATTGTATATATCGGAGGTGATAACGCATTTTCCACAGCAGACTGGCTCATAATTGCCTCCAACAGTCTGAATATGACCCAAGCTTACGAGCACATGTTCGCTCCAGGACGTACAGAAAATGATGTCAAGGCTGAAAAGAGCAAATACGTTTTTGCATCATCTGTCAATTCAGAATATAAAAGACCTGAATATGTTGCAGGACGGAATGCATACATCAAGAAGCCGGGTGATGTTCCTACGGTTCAAAAAGTCCCAGATATTGCCAGCGCACAGATTCAATCCGCTGAAGCACAGGACGGGATCAACATTGATACCAAGGATGAACTGCCTGATAATCTGGGAAAATCCGACAATCTGAGAAGCATCCTGCAAGTTGACAACTCATTGATAAAACTAAATGTTATTAGTGCCCCCAGCCCCGCTGACAAGGACAGAATCAAGCACAGTCTCTACGGAACGAATGATGACTATTGCTATTATATGGTCAAGCTCAATGATGGCGCAATCTTCAATCTCATACCAGGCAGGAGCCTGCTGTCCAACGATTATATAAAATTCAGATACCGCACTTATAAAGGGAAACCTGTTTCTGGAATTGACGTGAAGTTTCCATATATGCTTCCTGTTTCTCCAGGAAGGAAGGTCAAGCTGATTGTTGATGAAAGGGAGAGAAACAGAAGCTTTGCAGTGCTGATGAACTACGGTGAACCCGTTTACGCCATGAGAGCGGGTTGCGTATGCCGTTTGAAGGATCAGGGCCACATACTGATATCACATAAGGACGATACATTTGCCGCATATATGAACATTGAGAACTGCTGTGTATCTGCAGGAGAAAATGTCTTTCCTGGAGATTTGATAGGATACTGCGGAGGAGGCAAGCTTTCAATCAGCATTTTCTACCTTGATGCCAACAAGATTGAAACTGAGACAGGATACAGGTACACCCATCTGACTCCGTATATTCATACGGCAAACGGTGATGTCAAACTGGAAGCCGGGAAGGAGTACGAGGCTGTGTCCGATACTGAAATCATTACCAAGGAAATGCGCGCTGCGCAAAAGAAGAGATATTTGAAAAACAAGGACAAATGAAACGCTGCATACTGACTTTTTATCTCCTGCTCAACCTGATCGGTACATTGGAAGCGCAGATATTGAACATTAACTATGAGGGAGCCAGCATACCATCGAGGTACAATAATAAAATAGAGAAGACCTTGCTCAATGAGTTAGGGTTCTTCGGGCCGCTCGGTCTGCCTGATACGGTGCGGGTGAAGCTTCTTGCCTTCAAGGACAGAGTTGCGGGCGAAACCTTTCTTTCCCAGTATGATCCACAGGCGATAGGCAACAGATACAGCGGCATGTTCCTGCCAAAGATTCAAACTGCAGTGCTCATAAGCACAGAGAACATGGATTCAGGCAGCAGAACCATCTGCCATGAAATCTGCCACTTCCTTTACCATAAAGTAATGGACAGCACTCCTGGAAGAGCATATTCATCCGCATACGGTTTGAATGAAGGCCTTGCATGTTTCTTTGAAACATTTGAAGTGAAGAAGAATGGAAGCGTACATCAGGTTCCCAATAAAACTTACATAAATTCAGTCAAGACCCTGATAGAAATAGAAGAATTCAATCTGGACGAATATCTCAATATGAATGGCAGGCGATTCGAGTCCCTGTCATTATACAACGGCAGCGTGGCATACCATGGATCATACGTTATTGTTGCCACGCTCTTCGAACATCTTGGAATTGACAGGATGAGGGAACTGCTTGCCACAATACGCACAGGAGTAACATACGAAAAGGCCGTGGAACAGATCTATCCGGGCGGAAAGACCGCTCTGATGGAAGGAATAAGGGAATTCGTCATGAAAGGTTCCTCTAAGCGATAGGATATTTGACGATTCAGGCAAATTGTATTAACCTGAAATAAGTTGACACTGTACGAGGGAAACATTAATAAAGTACAGTGTAATGCAACAAAAGACAATGCGGGTAAAATCGTGGGACCCGGC
>JAGHUC010000032.1 GCA_018065035.1 Candidatus Egerieousia equi
AGTGGAGATGCCGGGAGTCGAACCCGGGTCCAAGCAGACCACCAAAAAGCTTTCTACATGCTTATTCTCTCTTTGATTGTGGGGAAGGGACTGCCGGGAGACAGGCCATCCAATCCTTATCCTCTGAATCTTAGTGCGTTATAGAGGAGTCCACGCACGCAGTCCGTTTGGGATGATACCCCGTATGCCGGAAGCATAGCGGACCATAAAGTTCCGGCGGGATACTCGTCGCGACGGCCCTGGGCCGAGCGATTAAGCAATTAAGCTTGGCCTAATTAAGCAGCGAGTGCATAGTTGTTATTGCCAGTTATAGGCTTGAAGGTTAGGTTGACCGGCCATACCCACAACGCCGGACATGCTTACTTTCCAATTAATCTGATGTCAAAACCAAAACATCCCCTTAATCAAAAGCAGATGCAAAGTTATGCATTTTGCGCATATATTCATATATTTTTCCTACGAACAATTGTGCGTACCATGCGCTACTAGAATTTCACACCGAACATCAGACCGCACAGATTGTATGGTTGATAGATATTTTTTCCGTTACTACCATCTCCACCATTGGAATAATCTATCGCAGCAACAAACTCATAATAGGCATATAGATCAAACCTTTTTGAGTCAATCAAATAGAATCTGATTGGTAGCGATATGCCATAATACATTCCTTTTATTGGGAAGAATAATTCGTTGTCATTCGATTTATATGCAACATTATATTCAGCATAAGCCCCTATCCCGAATCTAAGCCATCTTGCCTTATTGAATGGTGAAAATATGTTCCTTGCACTCACTCCTGTAGAATAATGCTTGAAAAACTCAGGTTCACTGTATTCCGGGAATTCCAGTAAGCGTGAGCCATGGTAATTCTGCCTGAAAAACGCTACGTCCAAAGAGTATATTGACGAAATTTGTATGGAGTACTCCACAGCTATTTGACTTCCCAAGTTCAGTTCAAACTTATTCTTATAATTATTGCATCCAAAAAGAACCAATGAAGTTCCGACCCTGAGCACATTGGATGAGTTCATTTCCTGCGCATGACTTGAAGAAAATGAAATAATCAAAACAAGGAGCATTATTAGCCGTTTCATCTCTATACTTTTATAAAACAAATCAATATTTCACCGACAAAATCTTTTTATAAACCTTATCCACTTGCGATAGTTCAACAACTTCTCCCGCAGACTTTTCACCCACATTTCCTGTGAAGATTGCGCTGGCCCTCACCGCCTGTGCTACCAGCATGAACAGGCCTCCGTCCGCGGGGACCCCCAGCTTTTTTGCGGCCTTGACCAGCAGTGTCTGTTCCGGATTGTACACACAATCCAGCACTCCGCACAGGTTCGGAAAACTTTTCAAGTCAAGAATGTGCTGCCCTTCATTCGGATACATACCAACCGGCGTAGCATTCACGATGATCTCATAATCCTCGTATTGCAGACTTTTGTATAAACATTCAATGTATTGATTCCCCAATACTGATTGTATCTGCCAATCAGTATCATTGTCAATATTGGATGGTCTTTCTGATTCAGCAGTTCTGTTTAAAGAATTACCGATTGTTCTGCACGGACCGTGTTTATCAGCCAAAACATCTTTTGAATAGTGACGGACGGCATTCACAATGCGTGAGGCACCTTCATTGGTGGCAACAGCCCGCACTGCCTTGGCGGCACCGCCCGCGCCAAGAATAAGGACTGACTTACCGGCGAACTTGATGCCGGCATGAGCCGCAAGGGCGCTGAAGCCATAATAATCAGTGTTGAAGCCGACTAACTTACCATCGCTGTGTAAAATAGTGTTTACCGCTCCAATGGCCTGAGCCTCAGGGGAAAGTTCATCGAGATAAGGGATAACGGCCTCCTTGTATGGTATTGTAACGTTAAGGCCCTTGAACTGACGTGCGTTCAGGAAGGGGCCGAGTTCATCAGGGGCCAGCTCGCACAATTCATAGCTGTAAGGCGCAATCAGGCCGTGGATTTCCACTGACCAGCTGTGTCCGAGATGTTCTCCTATAAGTCCGTACTCCATAAATCCGTTATTTGTTGTTCCGGGTGCAGAAGCGCCTGTTTCGTACCCGGGAACTCAGAAGTGTGCAATCATTTTCCGGGAACTTTCGTGGCAAGCCAGTTGGTCCCGAAAGCCAAAGCCAGCATATCGCAGAGCACAATGGCGGTCATTGCCGTTACCACCGGGCAAATTCTGCGGACAATGGCCGGGTCATGCCTGCCGACTATTTTCAGTGTGGCATTTTCTCCTGTGATCATGTTTACTGTTTCTTGCGGTACAGCAATTGAAGGTGTTGGCTTTACCGCCAGATTGAACACCAAGGGCATTCCGTTTGATATACCGCCATTTATACCGCCATTGTTGTTTGAACGTGTTCTCACCATTGCTTGCAATTCATGCAGCTTTCCATGGTCACTTGCCAAATTTTTAACTTCATCGCTGCTAAATGTCTCTTGACGAATATGTTCATTGTTCACTTCACTTGAGAATTGTTCCATAGCATTTGAAACAGTGCTGGAGTCCGCCCCGCTGTTCATATCGCCTACTGTGTAATACAACGAATCATTTGCCTGTGAACCAAGCATATCGGCCATTGCAAAGCCGGAGCCGAACTCAACGCCCTTCACGCCACCAATGGCGAACATGGCTTTTGACAATGCTCCTTCAAGTGAATCGAACCAAGGCTCCCCCACCCCGGCAGGCAGACCTGTAACAGCTGCCTGAACCACTCCGCCAACTGAATCGCCGGAATTCTTTGCGGCCAGAATCTTTTCCTGCATCTCTTGCGCCACATTGTCCAGCACAGGGAAAGGCCTGTTCTCCAGGGCTTCCAACTGTTCGCTCACGATTTTACAGTAATCATATTCTGATTCTGCTGCCACAGAGTTGCCTGTTCCGGCACTTTTCTCTTTGCTCTCAGGCAATTGAGCTTTCTGACCATCGGTTACGCTTGAAGCCAGCACTTCCTTCTCTATGCCACAACCGAATGGAATATCCGAAACTCCGGCGCATTTAAGAATATGCGTACCGATATTTATCCCTCTGGATTTCAAGGCACTCAAGGCAATTGCTCCAATAGCAACAATGCCGGCAGTGATGCGCCCGCTGAAATGGCCGCCACCGCGCCAGTCCTCAAAACCGTAATATTTTACGTGGGCCACAAAATCAGCGTGAGAAGGACGTGCGAGACCAAGGTTCTTTTCGTAATCCTCGCTGCGGACATCCTTGTTGGGAATCAGTATGCAGATTGGCGCACCTGTTGTACGGCCGTTGAAGACGCCGCTTACTATCTGAAATTCATCTTCCTCCACCCTTGCGCTTTCACCCGTCCCACACGGGCGTCTCTTGTTCAGTTGCTGCGCAATGAACTTCTCGTCCACTTGAATCCCCGGTGCCATACCATCGAGCACCGCCCCTATCTGAGGACCGTGGGACTCTCCGAACACTGTTAATATCACACTGGTTCCTATACTGTTTTTCATATCCCTGCTTTTTTATTTTCAATAATATTGCGCTGGTATTCGGCCGAAACTTCCATCAGTTTCTTCTGGAACCTTTCGTAATACCCGAACATATCCGAGTTGCCCAGCAATTCCCTGCCCTTTTCAAGTATCTGCGTTTCACGGGCATTATCTACAATAGGAACTTCGTTGCGGGACTTGTAATCCGCAATGACTTCACACTGATGCATCCGAGCTTTGAACAATTCGGTCATCTGCTTGTCAATCAAATCTATTCGGGCTCTCGCCTGCTCCAGTTCGTTCATTGTTTGACGTAAAAAAAATTATTTGCTACTACTGCTAAAATTAGGAAATCAAAATATTCAAAAACTCAGTTGGTGAAACAACAATCGCGGTTTTTGGAAAATGTTTGATATTACCTGTTACAAGGAAAGATCCTTCTTTTGAAAGAGCTATTTCATAAAAAACGATATCCTTTTTATCAGGAAAAACAATATTTCCGGCAGATGTCCTTCCTGGCTTTATTCCAAATCTTTCAATAGCATTAATCACTGCAGCAACATTATCAGGATTAAAAGAAAACTGCTCCCGAGAAAGCACATCTTGGTATTCATTAATAATTTCGTCTGAATACAATGGAATCACTTTGCCTTGCAACACATAATCCAAAATTAATTTTGTAGGAGATTGAGGATTGTGCGTAAACATTGCAGATACTACCACATTAGTATCAATAACGGCGTACAATTTACTTACCATTGCGCACCTCTTGGATTATACTGTTAATTTCATCCAGACTCATATCCTGCATACCGTTCTGTGCAGCATCGGCCCTCATCTGAGCAAAAGCGCTGACAGCCTTTGCTCTGATTTCTTCATCAGAATCCACCTTGATTTCAAAAGGAATACGACGCTCACGTACAACGGCTTTCATAAACAATGTATAAGCAGCCGTATTACTAAGGCCGAATTGTCCGCAAAGATTATTGAAATTATTTTTTAGCGCGTCATCTACACGTATCGTAATTGTTGATAGTCCCATTTCGTTATTCTTTAATTAATACTGCAAATATAATGCAAAATGCATTAATAATTATTATCACACATGAATTCATGATTGCAATTTTCCAAAAATTCTTTGAAAAAAGGGATTTGCAGAGTACATTTGTTTGGATAATAGTATCATTGAGAATGATTAATTGAGCGCATCATATGAAACAGAAAAAATTCATGCTTCCAGAGAGCGAAATTCCTACAGAATGGTTCAATATGCAGGCAATAATGCCCAACAAGCCACTCCCTATTCTCAATCCTGCCACAAGGCAGCCGATGAAGGCGGAGGACCTGTATCCTATATTCTGTGAGGAGTGTGCGAAACAGGAATTCAACCAGAAAGATGAATGGATTCCGATTCCCGAGGCTGTGCGCGAACAATACTCCGCCTACAGATGCACGCCGCTCGTAAGGGCATACGAACTGGAGAAGGCACTGGATACACCGGCTCACATATATTTCAAGAATGAAAGCGTTTCACCGGCAGGTTCCCACAAGCTGAACTCTGCGCTGGCCCAGGCATACTACGCAAAGCAGCAGGGAGTTACAAACATAACAACCGAAACCGGTGCCGGTCAATGGGGAGGCGCTCTTTCGTATGCGGCAAGCAAGTTCGGTCTTGAATGTGCAGTTTACATGGTAAGGGCCAGCTTCAACCAGAAGCCATACAGACGCTCGATTGTCCAGACTTTCGGAGCGGCCATAACTCCTTCACCTTCAATGAGCACACGTGCAGGCAAGGACCTGCTCACAATAAACCCCAACGACCAGGGTTCTCTGGGATGCGCTATTTCAGAAGCAATAGAACTTGCTCTCACCACCCCGAATTGCAAATACACCCTAGGTTCAGTTCTGAACCATGTTGCAATGCATCAGACTGTCATAGGTCTTGAGGCTGAAAAGCAGATGGCTCTTGCTGGAGAATATCCTGACATTATAGTCTCCTGCTTCGGCGGCGGCTCCAACTTCTGCGGAACTGCATTCCCTTTCCTAAGGCACAATATTCAGGAAGGAAGAAAGACACGTTTCATTGCTGCCGAACCTGCATCCTGCCCTAAGCTCACAAAAGGTAAGTTCGAGTATGACTTTGCCGATGAAGCGGGTCTCACTCCGCTCCTTCCAATGTACACATTGGGCCATAAATTCAAGCCATCGGCCATCCACGCAGGCGGATTGAGATACCACGGAGCAGGAATCATATTGTCACAGCTGATGAAGGACGGATATATTGAAGCCGTTGATCTGGAGCAGACCGAGACTTTCAAGGCGGGTGTGCTGTTTGCAAGGACCGAAGGCATAATCCCGGCACCTGAATCCTGCCACGCAATTGCCGCTTCAATTCAGGAAGCGCTCAAATGCAAGGAGAGCGGCGAGCAGAAGAATATTCTGTTCTGCCTTACAGGACACGGTTTCGTTGACATGGGTTCGTATGACCGCTTCTTCACCGGAGAACTCACGAACTCAACGCTTACCAACGAACAGATTGCCAGCTCCATTGCCAGTGCCGATGCGCTGAACAAGTAGCACATAGAAAAACCATCGCAGTAGAAAAAGAGGGAGAGAAGATATGAACATGAATTTCAAGAGGAGGCTGCCTATTCCTAAGGAAATCAAGGAGATGTACCCCCTCTCAGAAGAAGGGAGAAAGACAAGGGAGGCCAATGACGAGCGAATAAGGAAGATTTTCACAGGAGAGTCAGACAAGTTCCTGATGATCATAGGTCCTTGCTCGGCAGACAGGGAGGATGCCGTTCTGGAGTACATGCACAGGCTGAGAAAACTGCAGGAAAAAGTTGATTCAAAGATAGTTATTGTTCCAAGACTGTATACCAACAAGCCAAGGAGCACCGGCGCAGGGTACAAAGGAATGCTGCATCAGCCTGATCCGAACGAGGAGCCTGATATTTTCAAAGGTCTGGTTGCCATCAGGAAGCTTCACGTGAAAGCCATAAACGAAACAGGTTTTTCATGTGCCGATGAGATGCTCTATCCAGAGAATCACAGAGTGCTTTCTGATCTTCTTTCATACGTTGCGGTTGGTGCCAGAAGCGTTGAGAATCAGCAGCACAGATTAACGGCCAGCGGGCTTGACGTACCTGTTGGAATGAAGAATCCAATGGGCGGTGACCTGAACGCTCTTATAAATTCAATAAAGGCGGCGCAGACCAGCAACTCGTTCATTTACAGGAACTGGGAGGTTGAAACGAGCGGCAATCCGCTTGCTCATGCAATCCTCCGCGGATATTCCGACGTAAACGGATGCACGCATCCGAATTACAGTTACGAAAACCTGCTCAAACTTAACGAACTGTACGCTTCAAACCCTCAGCTCAGGAATCCGGCGGTGATTGTTGACTGCAATCACGCCAATTCCGGCAAACAGTACCTCAAGCAGATGGATATTGCAAAGGATGTCCTTCAAAGCATGAAGCGTGATGGCTCAATAGCAGGACTCGTGAAAGGTCTCATGATTGAATCATACCTTGAGGATGGAGCCCAGCCCGCAGAAGGGTGCATTTATGGCAAATCCATCACAGACCCTTGCCTTGGCTGGGAAAAGACAGAAAGGCTGCTGCTTGAAATTGCCGAACAACTATGAAAATCAAGATAACAGCACATAAGGATTTCACCATTCTGAAGAGCCTCCTGCAGGAGTACTCCTCAGTTTTTGTGGTGTATGACCGCAATGTGGAAAAGTATGCGCAGGAACTGAACTTTCCAGCCCTTGCAATAGAAGCCACAGAGGCGAACAAAACCTTTGGAACTGTGATTGATATCTGCAATTTCCTTCTTGCGCACCACGCCGACAGGAATTCTCTCCTGCTTGCCATAGGCGGCGGAATCACCACAGACCTTGCCGGTTTTGCAGCCTGCATTTTCAAGCGCGGCATCCGCTATGCCAATGTACCCACCACCCTTCTGGCGCAGGTCGACGCTGGAATCGGCGGCAAGACCGGCTGCAACCTTGATTCCTTCAAGAACATGCTCGGCATCATTCGCCAGCCTGAATTCACATATCTTTCTTCATACACCCTCGATAGTTTACCTTTACGCGAGTTCCGCTCGGGAATTGCCGAAATGCTCAAGACATTCATCATAGCCTCTGCGGAGGACTATGTCAAGGCGGTTGAATTGTTCTCAAAAGACGCTGCCACCATTGGGTGTTTGCTTTCAAGGGTAAAGGCAGAAGGGACAAACGAAGAAAGTGCTTTTAGAGAGTGCTTGGAGGAACTGATTGAGAAAGCGGCAAGAATCAAAGCAGGAATCGTTGAGCAGGATGCAGATGAGAAGGGTCTGAGACGGGTGCTGAACCTGGGCCATACATACGGCCACGCCATTGAATGGTGGCAGCAGCAGAACATAAGTCTCGCAAATGAAAGAGCCGGCGTGCAGGAAATTCATTCTGATGAAAAAGAATCCACTGATGCGCAAAGCTGTCTTTTGAAGGCAAGTTTTACACACGGTGAGGCCGTTGCAACAGGCATTGTAAAAATTGCGCGGATTTCAGAGGAAAGAGGCATTGCGACCAAAGGACTTGCTGAACGCTTTCGCGCCGATTTCCAGGCATGCGGACTGCCAGTGGATCTCCCCTGCCCTGAAAGCCTGTTGGCTGAAGCCATTTCCCAGGACAAGAAACTGGAGAACGGGAAAGTTCATTTTGTTCTGATTCAGGATATAGGGAAAGTTGTTGTTGAATGATTTGCACATCAATACAGAACAGAAACTTTGAGCAGATAAAAGCTATTCTGGCTGATCCGGCAATTGAAATGGCGGAGATAAGGCTGGATTTATGTCCTATCGCTGTAAAAGATATAAAAGAGCTTTTCGGGAATGCCACAAAGCCTCTTGTTGCCACCTGCAGGTTCAGTGCGGACAATGCTTGGGAAAGGCTCAAAGCGGCTGTTGAGTCAGGTGCAACGTTCGCTGACCTCGAGTTGTTTGAAGATGAAGGAGACAAGGAGGCAGGGCTCGTTGAAAAAGAATTCACGGAACTGTGCAGGAAGAACGGCACAAGAATAATACGTTCATATCACAATTTTGAGGGCACACCTGGTCTTGCAGCACTTAAGAAAAAGGTCCGGCAGTGCTTTGAAGCCGGTGCGGACATTGCCAAGATTGCAACCA
The DNA here is from genome assembly GCA_018065035.1 of Candidatus Egerieousia equi. GTDB lineage: Bacteria > Bacteroidota > Bacteroidia > Bacteroidales > UBA932 > Egerieousia > Egerieousia equi. The sequence continues at coordinate 8,655 of JAGHUC010000032.1, forward strand.
CTGCAAAAAAATTCAAGGACAGCTGCACTATTGACAGTCTGTATGAATGGTTCAATGACGAGTACGCACCTGAAGTCGCGAACCTTGATTCAATGCCCGGGAGTTGCAGCAAACATATAGTGCCGAGAAAAAGCAGTGGAGCTTTCAAGGCTGAGCTGATAGCTTTTGCCATGGGCGAGCTGGGACGCGTGAGCAGGGTTGACTGCCTGATGAACGGCGCGCCTTTCACCTACACATCACTTAACGCCGATGAATGCACAGCTCCGGGTCAGCTGAGCGTTGAGGAAATGAATGTTCTTCTGTATAACAAAAAGAGCAGTACATCACTTGACAGTGCCAATGCTTCAGACGCAGAGGGGAACAGTCGCAATTCATTGACAAAAAGCGAAAAAGCCATTGTTTCAATGTTCTCCCTGGAGAATATCGTTCAGCAGAGAAACGACAACAGAAAAACGCTGTACCTCAACAGGATATATAATACCGTGCCTGCGTCCAAGAGCTATGCGCAGCGGGCGATAATTGCCGCAGCGCTTGCACAGGGTACTTCCCGTATTTACAATTACACCCCTTGCGCCGACTCCGAAGCCGCAATTGAAGCTGCCCGAGCCCTGGGAGCCACCATATCCAAAGAATACTCGCCCCAAAAAGAAGTATGCACGCTTGTAATCAATGGCATAGAAGCCTCTGAAAAGACACGACTTCACATAGCTGAACTTCACACAGGAGAATCAGGATTGCTCACCAGGCTGATGGTTCCGCTGATTTCCCTTCTCAACGACTGCGATTGCCGCATCACTGGGGAAAGGACCCTGGTTGGCCGTCCGCTGAAAGGGCTGAAGGAGACAATGGCTCTGTCAGGGGTGAAACTTACCGGTGCGCACGAAGGGCAGGCCATCTGCGTTCCATTCACCATAAAAGCTTCAGACACAAATGCTGACATAGCCGTGCCGGCACCTGTGAAGATTAAGGTAGACGGCTCTAACGGTTCTCAAATCATTTCGGGCCTTATGATGGCGCTGCCAATGAGCGGGTACGATTATGAAATAATCGTTGAGAATCCAAAGAGCATTCCATATCTGCGAATGACAGCACAGGTCCTGGCCGGATTCGGCATACAGATCAGCATACTCCCCGAGTCCAATGCCACTTGTTATAACAATTCGTCAAGCGCTTTTGAATTTAGCAAGGAAACGCTTAAGATAGACTCGATAGAATTATCAGGTAGCAATACTTTCAGTACTGCTGAAACAATGGGCACTGACAGTGTAATACGAATAAGAATCAGAGGAAATCAAATATACAAGGCTGCGGATTATGTTCTCGAGGGTGACTGGAGCGGTGCGGCAAACCTGCTGGTGGCAGGCGCCATT
>JAGHUC010000058.1 GCA_018065035.1 Candidatus Egerieousia equi
TTTCAAGAAGCCCATTCCTACCATTAATCGGATATTTTTTGATTGCACTGAAACGGCCTGTTTCGGTGCATTTTTTCATGCTTTCATTAATTGTTGGATTAATGGGCAATAACTAATAAAAAAAACATACGACTATGATTAAAAAATTACTTTACGAGTCGCCGGAAATCAATATTATGGCGCTTAGAAACGGAACACAGCTTTGTACATTAAGCAACCAAGGCGGAAATGAAGGTTATACCGAAGATGAAACCGGAAATGATTATGATGAATAATAACAAAATGAGCAATATGAAGAGATTTTATAATATTTTGGGCCTTGCCATGTTCTTCGGAGCTCTTGTCTCCTGCAACAAGGCAGATATGGATACAAACACAAGCAAATACAATGCTGTTTTCAAGGCTTCGTTTGAGCAGCCTGCCGCTGAGGCAAAGACTGTTTTAGGTGGAACTGACAATCATGATGTACTTTGGGTAAAAGGTGATGCTATAAAAATCTGGGATGATGCCAAATTGAGCGGTACATATACTGCATCCCAGGCAGGTGGAACCTCATATTTTAATGTAATTAATGCTGAGGAAGGCTTCATTGACGAAAATGCGGAATATGCTTTCTATCCTGCAAATGCTGTAAACGGCATAGATGGTGACGTAATATCTTTCACAATTCCTGCAAATCAGACATACGCAGAAAATTCTTTCGGAGCTGATGCCAACTTTGCAGTATCAAAAGTTGTTACAGAGAAAAGTGGAGACAGGGATATTCATGTGCTTTATTTTACAAACGTTGCCGGTGCGCTCCGCATTCAGCTGACCTGCGATCCAAGCACCACGCCTGTGTCTGTATCAAAGATTGTACTCAAGGACAAGTCACAGAACATTTGCGGAACATTCTCTGTTGATGCAAGTGGAGAGAAACCTGCAGCACAGTATGTAGAGAACGGAGGGAAGAAGATTACTCTCAACTGCCCTACACCTGTAGCACTCTCAACAGATCCTGCCAATCCAACCTCCTTCTATATCACACTTCCTGTAGGTGCAATCGCACAGAACAGCGGTTTTGTGGCTGAGGTATACAATGCATACGGTCATCTGGTTACCGTTCTAAAGGCAAGCAACAAGGACGGAAAAGCCACAATCAAGCGTTCTAACATTACAAGGATGAACAACAAACACTTCCCGTGGATTCCGAAAGAAGTCACAGAGGCTACATATCTGCAGAGTCATCTGATGGAGGGGACGTTTGTACCTGATTTAGGAAAAACGGTCTACAAATCACAGTTCATCAACACCGGAGTGAATCCGGTTAATGGTATCCGTGTTCAGATGAAAGGCTCTATGGATAGCCAGGCTGCAGCAGATGGTTACGGTAATCCGTCATTCTGCGGGCTTGTGGATCCTAGTGCAGAAAGTACCTGGTCTCCATGGATATCCATTGACTATCATACAGGAGTTGCCGGTGTACGTGCAAGTTTAAATGGCAGAAACCATTTCTCAGACCCAAAGGTAGGAGTTGGCACTGTTGCAGAGTATGATATCAACTTCTTCCCTGGAACAAACAACTTTACAGGCTCTGTAAACGGTTCGGAGTTTACCGACACATATGGACACTCTGAACTCGGTATGCCGAACCAGACGAATTTCTTCATCTTCGCAGAGGGACGTCTCAATACAGCATTGACCCCTGGTGATGGCAAGGAAGATGCGAATGGAACAAGATTTGCTGAAAACAGAGGTATCTGCTCTATATACATGTTCGTAATTTATGACAGGAATGACAAGATGATCAGAAACTTCGTTCCTGCTCAATATAATGGCAAGAATGGTATGTGGGATGCGGTAAACGGCAATTTCTACGGTCCATGCACTAACAGGTTCTGCAGCGGCGAGTTCATTCTCGGCAAGACTATATTATAACAAGCCAGACTAGTGCAAACTAAGTACAAGTTTAATAACACATTGGCTCCCGAAAGTTACTGACGGGGGCCAATGCCTTATAGAAGGTTACCACACAATATAATACGAAATAGACATAATGAAAAATGTTATTGTAATTATTGGCGCAGCATTGATGATTCTAGCTTTTCACTGCTGCACTAAGGCGGATTTTGAGGGCGCTGACAAGATGCCAGCAGCCCAGAAAGATGAAGTCATCTTCTCCGCCACTTTCGAGCAGGCGCAAGCGCAGGAGTCAAAGACTCATCTTGGAGGTGAGGGCAACCATCAGATACTTTGGAACAAGGCTGATGCCATCAGAATCTGGGACATATCAGGGAAAAGTGGCAGATACACTGCCGTTTCTGATGGGCTGCGGTCTGATTTCGTCAAGTCAAGTGCCGACGAAGGCTTCTCCCCGGAAACTTCTGTGTTCGCATTCTATCCTGAGAGTGCCGTAAGCGGATTCGATGGCCGATATGTTAAGTTCATCATTCCTGCAACCCAGACTTACGCTCAGAATTCCTTTGGTCCGGAATCGAATTTCGCCGTATCAAAGATAGTTGACGCTGAAGAAGGCGATTTGTTTCAGAAAGTATTATCTTTCTCGAATGTTGCCGGAGTGCTTCGCATACAGCTCTCCTGCTCCGAAACATCGCAGAAGATATATGTTTCAAGAATCGTTCTCAAGGACAGGTCACAGAACATCTGCGGCACATTCAAGGTGGATGTAACAGAAGACAAACCATCCGCTTCATTCGTTGAGAACGGAGGCCAGAGCATAACGCTGAACTGCGGTGTAAATGGTGTACCGCTTTCAACTGATGCCACTAATCCCACATCGTTCTATTTCACACTTCCGGTAAACGCCATTGCTCAGAACAGCGGCTTTGTGGCAGAAGTCTACAATAATTACGACCATCTGGTTACCGTACTCAAGACAAGCAACAAGGATGGTAAGGCAACCATCACCCGCTCCAATATTACCAAGATGAACAACAAAATCTGCAGCTGGCTGCCGGCAGGTACTGTTGAGGGGTATTACCTTAAGAGCAAAACTGCAGACGGCAACAGAAGCACGTTCATCAACACGCGTGTAAGCCCTGCAAACGGCATCCGCATACAGATGCGTGGAACCATGGATCAGGCGTCAACTGTCGAGGGCTATGGTAATCCTGCATTCTGCGGTCTGATTGATCCTACTAATGAAACGACATGGTCTCCGTGGATCACTATTGACTACCACAAAGGCGTTGGTGGCGTACGCGCCAACTCGAACGGAAACTCACAGTTCTCCAATCCGACAGTTGGTGTAGGCCAGTTGGTTGACATGGACGTTTCCTTCTTTACCGGCACTAACAAGTTCACTGGCAACATCAACGGTACGACCTTCACATCCACCATAGGGAACGGTGCACTCCCTACCGGAAGCAACTTCTTCCTGTTTGCTCAGGGCAAATACAACACATCCTCTACCACGGGCGTTGAGAACCGTGCCATCTGCTCCATCTATTCCTTCGTAATGTACGACAAGGACGACAAGATGGTAAGGAATTTCATTCCTGTCTGCTATAATGGCACCAACGGCATGTGGGATGTGGTCAATGGAGTCTTCTACGGACCATACACATCCAACAGTCTCTGCGGCGGCAGCTTCATACTTGGCACTAGTTCCAGTCATCATGTAGAACAGGTGGATCCTACGCTCGTTTTCAGTGATTTCAGCATTGAAGGCGGCAAATTGCTGAGCATTCAGGACAAGAAGGTAAGCATTGAAATGCCGTTCGGAACGGAGCTGACTCAACTGACCGCCAGCTACAGCACCAATGCACTCCAGGTGCTTGTTGGCTCGAAGGAGCAAAGCTCGGGTGTTACGGTAAATGACTTCAGCCAGCCTGTGACCTACAGGCTGAAATCCAGTTTCGGCTACAACGACTGGACTGTGACTGTGACTCTTGGACCTGAACCGGGAAAAGACCCGAGCCTCAAGTTCACTTCATTTACAGTACAGGGAGGAGGAATGGTGAGTTCAGATGGAAACACTATCATGGTAGCTGTCAAGTCCGGAACAAATCTGACTTCGCTTGTGCCTACCTTTACAACTAATGCGGATAAGGTATATGTCAAAACCAAGGAGCAGGTTTCCGGTGTAACTGCAAATGACTTCAGCGGGAACGTTGTATATAAACTTGAGTCCGAGGCGGGAATCAACGAGATAACGGTCAGGACAATACAGTTAGGACTCCCTGCCTTGTTCATTAAAACAAGTGCGCCGGCCTCCGCTATTACAAAGGATGATTGGATGGGTGAGACTTCGGCTGTCCTTTTTGACAGCGGTACAGGTACAGTTGATATCCTTGGGGCCGCAGACGATGCTGAATCCATCGCCGTAAATGAAATAAAAGGACGTGGAAATACTACTTGGAACTACCCTAAGAAACCTTATACAATAAAGCTTGCCAAGAAGGAGTCAATTCTGGGAATGCCTAAGGACAAGCGATGGAATCTGCTGGCCAACTGGATGGACAGGACGAATATGAGGAATGACATTGCCTTCCAGCTTGCAAGAGTTTCTCCAGGGTTGGACTGGACTCCTAACGGCAAATATGTTGAGCTATTCATGAATGGAGAGCACAAAGGCAATTATTACCTTTGCGAGCACATAAAGATTTCCAAAGACCGTGTGAACATTACCGGATATGATGAAGAGGCTCCTGCACCGGCAAATGAGATAGGTTATCTCTTTGAGCTTGATACCTATTTCGATGAAGCGAACAGGTTCAGAAGTTCATTGAATCTCCCGGTAAACGTGAAGGATCCTGATGCCGAGGGCTTTGACCTTACATATATATCAGGATGGTTCAATGCTCTTGAATCAAAACTTAAATCTGCGAATATGGCATCTACTGATTACAAGGACTATCTGGACATTGACTCATTCGTGGACTGGTTCCTCGTGCATGAGATGACCAGCATCTGGGAGCCTAACCATCCGAAGAGCAGCTATATGTACAAGGACAGCGAGCTTGCAGCAGATAACAAGATACACGCCGGACCATGCTGGGACTTTGATTATGACACCTTCACTCCAGGTAAAACAAACGCATGGATAATCAAGGATGCAATATGGTACAAGTACCTGTTCAAGGATCCTGCTTTTGTGAGCAGGCTGAAGCAGAAATGGGCGGCTCAAAAATCTGCATACAGCAACGTTGCGGCGAATTACATTGACAGTGTGGCTTCTATGATAAGGGCATCGGTTTCAGTCGATAAAAAGATGTGGCCTTGCACAAGCACCGTGAACGGTGATGAACAACTCGGTTTTTCCGATGCGGTTGCTCGTGTCAAGCAGAGCTTGCAGGCCAAGATTTCCTTCATGGACAATGCAATAAAAAGTCTGTAATATTGATAATAGTGAAAAACTCGGAGATATTGATTCCTCCGAGTTTTTTATATTCCATCATTTCATAAAGGGTTGTATCATAGCATTACTGCGCAGCATTTCACCGGTGCCTCCGTATAACACTGTTTTGTGTGCGGAGTCGGCATTTGACAATTTCGCCCAATAGTCGAGTCCTTTAGTGAACGACTCATTGAATGTTGCTGCCGACTTGATTTCATAGGCGAATTCCTCCTCTCCGATACGTTTGATGATGTCAACCTCATTACCTCGGCTGTCACGCCAGAAAGAGAGTGCAGTTTCTATTGCACCATTGTTGAACTCATCCTTTATAAAATCTGACACTACCAGATTCTCGAACAGGTTGCCTCGCAGATAATGTGTGTTCATCTGTGTTTCGGTCTTGATATCAAGGAGACTGCATGCGAGTCCGGTATCATAGAAATAGAGTTTTGGCGTTTTAACAAGACGTTTCGAGTAGTTCTTGAAATCTGGTTTCAGTCTGAAGAGAATGTAACTTGCTTCCAGAACGGATATCCATTGTTCTACCGTTGGGACACTTATTCCGCAATCGTTCGCCAGGGAACTCATATTCAACAGCTGACCTATGCGTGCGGCGCACATCTTCAGGAATCTCTCGAACTTGGACAGCTCGGTTATATTCTTTATTCTTCTGACATCTCTTTCGATATATGTATTTATATATGATGGATAATAGTCACAAGGAGCTATGCCCTTATCATATAACCTTGGGTAGGATCCCTGAAGGAGCATATTGTCGATATTCTGGTTCCAGAATCCGGATTCCTTCATTTCTGTCTTTGAGAACGGGAGCAGATGCAGCAGTCCTACCCTGCCTGAAAGACTCTGGTCAACTGATTCCATGAGCTCCATGTTCTGGGAACCTGTCAATATATACATGCCTTCCTTCCCTTCGTCATCACAATGGGTTTGCAAATACGACAGCAGATGCGGAACCCGCTGTACTTCATCTATTATTGTCCTATCGCTGTAAGTTGCAATGAACCCCCTCGGATCCTCCTGTGCGAAGGCTCTGTTGTCCATATCTTCCAGCGACACCCTCCTATAGTCAGGGAAGGCCATTTTTGTAAGCGTTGTTTTTCCGGATTGTCTGGGTCCGGTTATTACTACAAATGGGAATTTCTTTGCCAGATTCACTGCCTTTTCCTGAAGTATTCTCTGTACCATGTCAATATATAATTTGTACAAATTTAAGATATAAATTTATAATTGCAACAATATCTCTCTTTCTGCCACTAATCGGATATTTTTTGATTGCACTGAAACGGCCTGTTTCGGTGCATTTTTTCATGCTTTCATTAATTGTTGGAATAATGAATAGAAATCGAACAATTAATAATTATCAAGATGAAAAAGATTGAACCAGATGGATTATACGTTAGTCCTCAAT
>JAGHUC010000130.1 GCA_018065035.1 Candidatus Egerieousia equi
TAGAGTTCCTGACCCATGCCTGTGAACTGAGCGCCCTGTCCTGGAAAAACGTATGCTTTCATATATACCCTTTAATCGCAAATTAATCTGCAAATATAATCCTAAAAGAACAAATTTCCTATAATTGCCAGCCATTATAATAATTCTTAATTTTGCATTGCACAAATGTGTTCGAACGCCAAATATCATTGTATCATGAAGAAAATACTGCTTTCCATTATTCTGCTGATTTCTTTCAGTTCATTGCTTTACCCCTGCACCAATCTCATAGTTACAAAAGGTGCCAGCGCAGACGGTTCAATAATGGTGACATACGCCGCCGATTCCTACACACGTTACGGTACACTTGTACACTACCCTGCCGCAAGATACGACAATGGAACAATGCGCGAAATAAGGCAATGGGGCCAGGACAAGTACCTTGGAGAAATACCTGAAGCAGCTTGCACATATAATGTAATCGGGAACATGAACGAGCACCAGCTGATAATTGGTGAAACCACCTGGGGCGGAAGACCTGAATGCAAGGACCCCGATGGCATTGTTGATTACGGATCGCTCGAATACATCTGCCTGCAGAGATGCACCACTGCCCGTGAAGCCATAAAGCTTTTCGCAGAACTCGCGGACAAATACGGTTATGCATCAACAGGTGAGACCCTCACCTTCGCAGACAAGAATGAAGTCTGGATAATGGAAGTCATATCCAGGAAGCCTGATGTTGTGAATGGCAGAAACAGGAACAAAGGTATTGTCTGGGTTGCAGTGAGAGTACCTGACGGATATATAAGCGCCCACGCCAATTGCGCAAGGATAACCACATTCCCTTTGAACGACCCTGAAAACTGCATGTACGCCAGGGACGTGATTTCTCACGCACGCAAGATTGGGATTTACAAAGGCTCCGATAAGGATTTCAGTTTCGCCGACACATATTGTCCTCTCAAATTCTCCCTTATGAGAGCCTGCGAAGGCCGTGTATGGTCTTTCTTCAACAGATATGCGGACCTGGACATGAGCGCTTACATTGATTATGCCAGCGGCCACAATCCGGCGAACAGAATGCCGCTCTACGTCAAGCCTAACCAGAAAATCTCAATGCAAATGCTGGCCGATATGATGCGTGACCACTACGAAAGCACTCCTTTTGACATGACACAGGACGTTGGTGCAGGCGGCAACGAGACTCCTTACAGGTGGAAGAATGCCGACTGGACCGTTGACGGTGAGGAATACTGCAACGAACGCCCTATCTGTACCCAGCAGACAGGTTTCTGGTTCGTTGCGCAGGCACGCAGCTGGCTGCCTGATGAGATTGGCGGTCTGTTCTGGTTTGCAGTTGACGATGCAGGCACATCCGCCCTGACCCCTGTATACGCTTCATCAACCAAGGTTTCCTGGCACTACGCCTTAGGCAACGGAAGCATGGTTGAATACTCCGAAAGCTCAATGTTCTGGCTGAACAACCGTATAGCACAGTTCGCCTACACCAGATATAATCCAATAGGCCTAGAAGTGCAGAAACACATACGCGCCCACGAGCAGGAAATGGTCAGGAAGGTTGCCGAATGTGATGCCCGCGCACTTGAAATGATGAAGGAGAGCAAGGATGCCGTGGCCTGCCTTACAGATTTCTCAGTATCACAGGCGGACGCTCTGTTCGACAAATGGTCCGCACTTGACAAATACCTGCTTGTGAAATACATGGACGGAACCGTGAAGAAGCAGGTTAAGGAAATAGCAGGACAGGCAGACCCGAACTGGAACGCAAATGACGCCGCCTCTGTTGCCGCTTCAAAAGGCCTTGAAGTCACACAATTCGTCAAGAACGGTTCAGTGAACTACATCCCGGTTTCACCGGACTGGCCAGGCTACAGCGAAAAGTTCAAACGCGCAATAGTCAACGACACCGGCAACCACCTGAAAAAGACCAGATGATTTTCAAATTGCAATTTCGGTCTGTCAGTGTTATCTTTGCCACCGATTAACGCTTCCGTAGTTTAATGGATAGAATTTCAGATTCCGGTTCTGACGGTAGGGGTTCGATTCCCCTCGGGAGTACCAAAAGTTTATTCAAATCTTATGCGGGCGCCTATGGTCATGGCATTTGTATATGCCGATGGGTATATCCTTGAAGAGAAGCGGTTTATGAATCCTCTCATATATCCGCAATGGATGTCAAAGGTCCCCATTACAAATAAAAGTTCAGCCTTTGCTCCTGCATTCACATGTCTCATCTCTACGGAGTGGGAACTCAAGCTGACACCTCCCCAAACGCCCGCTCTGAACTTAAGATACTGACAGGAAGAAAACAATAAGCAAATGTTGGTTAATTTGAATTCCGCTTCCACAGGTATGCTCAAAGTGTGCTCCTTGACCTTGTACCCGTTTACTATGCCTCCAAGAATATCATAGTTCAATCCTGTAACCAGATACATTTTACGTGTCACACCCTTCACCTTGTTCAGAGCAATCGATATTCCGTCAACACTTCCACCGCTGAAAGGCCCTGATGATGTCAGCCATGAAGTTACGTAACCTGCTGTGAATTCTGTCACCTCTCTTTTTCTCATCCTGTCCATGGCTGCTTCAATTGACTTATCTTTCCTATGTTGCTTTTTTGCCAGTTTGTCAATATATCCAGAATCTGAAATAACTGTCGTAATAGTATCTGTATATGACAACAATTTTATAATCATATCAGGACTGTCATAGCCGTACAAACACCGGAGCTTGTTGTTGTTATCAAAAGATAAGCATACGTCATTTTCATCAACAAGTATGAAACACGGAAATGTTTTAGACAGCGTAGTCAGATTATGAAACTTTGATGTAGTATCAGTTGGATCAACATACTGGAAATGATAAAGTTCCGACAACGATTTGAGCACCGCCGAAGTATCAACGGCTTCTTTGAAATCCACCCATTGCATATAACTGCTGTTGCCTATGCAAATCAGCGAATGGTTATGAGGATTGCTTGGGATTTGTAATGTATCCTGAGCAAATGCCGATATGGTCAGAATCAGCACAAGGCTTAGTGATAATAGCAATTTTCTCATATACAGCTTATTTTACGTTCATATCAAGAAAAACAAGGAACTTTTCCGCTTTCATATAGCCAGTCGTATGCTTTACAACCTTGCCGCTCGTATCCAGAATGGCGAAAAATGGAACTGCGTGTTCGTACCCAACTTCTGTGAATTTCTTTTCATATATATCACTTCCCTTGCTGTCTATATCAATGAAAAGCACGTTCATACTGTTCAATACAGCTTGAACAGCATTATTCTTCATAGTAGAAGACTTCATAGCATGGCAAGGCCCGCACCACGTAGCGGTAAACATTACCAAAGTAGGTTTGCTTTTGTCTGCTATGTATTTTGCAGGTATAAAATCTTCCTTATAGGATTCACCGGTCTGTGCTTCACCAATTGAAGCAAGACATAAAACTAAGATTAATGATAATACAATTTTCTTCATGAAAGTTATGGTATATATTTCGGTCATTTATCAAATCATTACACTTTAGCCTATTGCTCCAGGGCATAGTCGATTGCCATATTGAGCAGGTGAATATAGTCCTTGCATTTCGAGAAGTCAGCCGCAACTTTCTCCACAAGTCCGTCCATGGACAGTTTCCCGTTCCTGCCAAGGACATAGTCATTGCCGAATTCCCTGCACAGTGAGAAGTCCCTCTGCCTGAGCAGCTCATGCCACCTCTCAGGAGCAAAGGCGAACTCCGCAGGAACTTTTCTCAAGGCTCTGCTCCCATCCAGTTCAAATCCTTCTGCACTGGCGATAGCATTCAAAAAGGTATCTCCGTTAACTGAAAATTCATCTCTCAGGCTCTTGAGCACTTTGGGCTCGTAACAATAGATGCCGGCGGCAAGCAGGTTGGAGCCTATGAGGCCCTTGCTTTGACACAGGCCGTCCGCTGTCACTATCGCAGGTGCCTCAATATGGAAATAATAACCGCCATAAGGAGATTTCTTTCCGCCTTTGTTCAC
>JAGHUC010000080.1 GCA_018065035.1 Candidatus Egerieousia equi
AACGGAATTGATATTACAAAAAGGGCATTGTATCTGAAAGCCTGGACTATGTTGAGGTGCAGCAGCTGATATAACGCCCGTTGTGAACCGCATCCGGGACATTCAAGTCCTGTGAGCAGATAGAACGGACATTGAGGAAAGGGATAATCCTCAGGATTGAAAGAATAGTATACAAAAACCCCAAGGACAGCGGCAATGGCTATGCCAATTAATATTGTTGTCCTTGGGATTCGCATTTTAATATCAGACTATAAGTTCTCCAGAAACCCTGCAAAAACTCCGAGCACCATCAGGATAATCCATATAATGGCGAAGAGTATCATGCAGCCACCGCTGATGAAAAGCCATAGTTTGGCTGTCCTGTTCTTCTGCTCGGATTCATTGAACATCCTGTTTCGCAGATATTCGTCACTTGCAGCAAGCGCGCAGTTGTACAGATTGTTGGACTGAACTGAATACACGATTGCTATGATGCCGCCTATCTGGCAACAGAAGATTGTGCACAGGATGGACCAGATCATATAATTGCTGTGTGATGGCAGATAATATCTGCGCTCCTGACGAGGCTCGTTCTGAGGCTCCGGCTGAGGGTCGAGTATTTCCATGGTATTCGTTTTGAAGGTTTATTTTGCGTAAGAATTATCCTTAATCCTGAAGGCAGAAATCCAGTGCCTCAAAGATTTCCTTTTTATTCAGGTGCTGGCCGATGAACACTATCTTCTGCATCCTGTCACCATAAACAGGATCCCAGTCACGTGCCAGCAGCGGCTCCTCCTCGAGTTTCTCCATCAGTTCATCGTGAGGCATCGTGGCATACCATTGTCCTATCTCCTTCAACGACACCTGGCTCCCGGCCTGCTCGAAAAGATAGCACTGATCAATCTGGTCGCTGAAATAGCAGATGCCCTTTGTCCTGATTATACCCTTTGGCCAATGTTTGGCAAGGAAGCTGTCGAATTTATTTATGTTCAGAGGTTTGCGTCTGTAGTACACGAATGTGCTTATGCCGTACTCCTCAACCTCTCCTTCCTCATCATTGTGCTCGTGGTGGTGGTGATGATGTTCGTGCTCCTCAGCAGGAGCCTCATCCTCAAGGGCGTGAATCCAGGCCGCCGATGTTGATACGCTCTCGTAATCGAAAAGCTCGGTGTAGAGAATGTTTTCAAGATCGGTTTCCCCCCAGTCACACTCAATTATCTTTGCCTTTGGCTGTATAGTCCTTACAATCTGCCTGATTGTACCAAGCTCCTCCTTTGTGACCTCGGAAGCCTTGTTCAACAGGATTATGTTACAGAACTCTATCTGCTGAATCACCAGATTCTCAATGTCGTCTTCAGCTATGGTTCCACCAAGAAGATTCTTTGCGCATCCGAACTCATCCTTCATCCTCAAGGCATCAACAACGGTCACAATGCAGTCAAGGGATGCAATGCCGAACTTGGTATATCCCGGACCCATTGATGGAATGGAGCAGATGGTGCGGGCGATAGGCTCTGGCTCGCATATTCCGCTTGCTTCAATCACAATGTAATCGAAGCGTTTCATTGCCATAATGTCCCTTATCTGCTCAACCAGATTCATCTTGAGGGTGCAGCAGATGCAGCCGTTCTGCAAGGCCACAAGGCTGTCATCCTTCTCATTCACAACCCCGCCCTTCTCAATGAGCGAAGCGTCAATGTTCACCTCGCCTATATCGTTCACTATTACGGCAAACTTTATTCCTTTCTTATTGGCAAGTATCTTGTTCACAAGAGTTGTCTTACCGCTGCCAAGATATCCGGTAAGCAACAGAACCGGTGTAATGTTCATATCTCAAAAATTATTCAACAAATATCAAAGTTAATATCTTTCCTGCTTTCTGCCAATCCTCCAAGCGAACTTCCTGATTCTGTGATGCTTGGGCGAAAAGTTCACTATTCCAACGCCTATGAACACCAGAACCGATGCCAGCGCCTTGCCCCAGGTCATTGTGTCAATCCCCGCTGCCAGAGCGGCAAGCATGGCAACTATCGGCTGTACGTATGAGTACATGCACACCACCATCGGTTTCAATGTCTTCTGCCCTATTGGAATAAGGAAATAAGCAACGAAGGTTGCAAAGAAGACAACGCATACTATCTGCCATACAATATCAGACGGCAACTGGGAATAAGGGAGCTCTATCAGGTCCTTTGCCGCAAACGGCAGAGCATACAGTGTGGCGAACAGGAACATCCATTTCATGAACGTAACAACGCTGTACTTCTGAATCAGCGGCTTGAAAATCCCAACATAGCAGGCAAAGCTGAAAGTGTTCACTATCATAAGCAGCACGCCCCATATTGATGTTGACTTTGCACCACCGCCGCCGCTCACCGAGTGCATGACAATGAACAGGACTCCCGCCAGACTAATGACCAGACCTATTACACCGTGTCTGGTAATTCTGTCCTTTATTGCAACAGCCGCCACCAGCATGGTCATAATCGGTGTGAGCAAGCTCATGATTGACGCATCAACGGCCGTACACATTGTAATTGCCTTCAGGAAAGAAATAAGTGTAAGGAAAAGCCCCAGGAATGATGCAAGCGCCACCTTCCACAAATCGGATGGCTCCATCCTGTTCCTCCTGAGCACAATGCCTGTCTTGTTCTGGAACTCAGCCACCAATACGGAGTATTTCGAACCCTCGGACGCACGCTTCCTGATAGAATCCACAACAAACGACAGCATCCAGAAAAGAATCATTGCACCGCCTGTACGCATGCAGAAAAGTGCGAATGGCGATACCATACCGCAGTTGGATATGCTCTTGCACATCACTATGTTTATTCCAAAGATCAGGTAGGCAAGCAGACTGGCCCCATTCCCTATCAAGGTACCGGAAACAGAAGATTTCATAAGCACCAAATTTATGACATTTTTCATTAAAAACGTAAATTTGCGGAAAGATTAGAAGTCAAATTCATGGAAGATTACAACAGAGAGGAAATAAGGAAGAGGACCCTGGATTTTCTGGAGGCTCACAACATACCGTACGAAATCTACAATCACCCGCCATTGTTCACCATCGACGAGGCACTTGCATACTGGAAGGACATCACTGATTGCGTTCACTGCAAGAATCTGTTCTTCCGCAACCACAAGGGAAACAGGCACTATCTCGTAAGCATGGAATGCCACAAGGACCTTGACATTCATTCCCTTGAGCACAAGCTTCACCAGGGCAAACTCTCCTTTGCCTCCGAAGAACGGATGATGCGCTGTCTGGGCCTGCACCCCGGTTCAGTATCGGCATTCGGTCTGATATCCGACATGGACCTGTCAGGAGCCGACCCCAAGGAATTGTTCGAGAACGGACACAGGGTTAAATACTATCTCGACAGTGACCTGCAGAAAGCTGAGAAGATCAGCTTCCACCCTTGTGAGAACTCGGCCAGCGTGGTGGTTAAAAGAAACGACCTCATCCGCTTCCTTGAAATCTGGGGCGGAGAGGTCGAATGGCTTGATATCTAAGCTGCCTTACTTTTCAAACGCCCAGTGTGCAATGTCACTTCTGTAGAAGAGATTGGAGCACTTGATGCCTGAAACAGCCTTATATACTTTCTCTTTTGCACTGGCGATAGTTCCTGCACTTGCAACCACCATCATAACGCGGCCGCCTGCAGTAACGAGCCTGCCATCCTCCATTGCAGTACCCATGTGGTAAACACAGATGTCTTCAGGGACATTGCCTTCTATTGCAAAACCCTTCTCATAATGGGCTGGATATCCTTTGGATGCCAGAACCACGCCCATTGTAACTTCGTTCCTCCAGCACAGTTCAGCCACGGATTCCTGTGCAGCTTCAGCATCGGCAACATAACTGAAAATGTTGTAAATGTCACTTTCAAGAAGAGGAAGAACAACTTCTGTTTCAGGATCTCCGAAACGGGCGTTGAACTCAATGACCTTGATTCCCTGAGGTGTTTTCATGAGGCCGCCATAGAGCACTCCGCTCAGTGGCAGACCCTCCGACACCATTGCGGAAGCCGCCTTGCACATTATGTTTGTGTAAGCAAACTGCCTGTCTTCTTCGGTGATGAAAGGAAGACCTGTGTATGCGCCCATTCCACCTGTGTTGGGGCCCTTGTCGCCATCGTATGCACGCTTGTGGTCCTGTGAGAGAGGCATAGGGAACACTTCCCCGCCCTTTACAAAGCACATGAACGAGAATTCAGGTCCTGTGAGGAAGTCCTCAATCACCACCTTGTCGGCAGTGTCCGATGAGCTGAAAGCAGAATTCAGGAGCATGTCTGAAAGAGCGGCTTTGGCCTCCTCCAGATTCTCCGCAATCACAACTCCCTTGCCTGCTGCAAGTCCATCATATTTGAGCACTGCAGGGAAAGGACGTGAAGCAACGTATTCCACTGCCTGCTGATAATCGGTGAAACTTCTGTATGAAGCGCTCGGGATGCCATATTTCTCCATGAGACGCTTGGCGAACTCCTTGCTGCTCTCAATCCGGGTTGCTGCTGCTGTGTGTCCGAAAATCTTCAGACCGGCTGCTCGGAACTCGTCAACGATTCCCTTTGCAAGAGCGGCCTCGGGGCCAACAACGGTGAGGTCGATGCCGTTCTCCAGCACAAATGCCTTCAGGCCGGCAATGTCGCTGTCCTTGATGGCAACGTTCTCAGCTGACTTGTGCATACCTATGCCGGCATTCCCTGGCGCACAATATATGTGTGACACCTGCTGCGAGCGGCTCAATGCGTCCACAATGGCGTGACACCTGCCACCACCGCCCACTACCAGTACTTTCTTGTTCCTGTTCACCATATTAGATTCTCAATTTTGTTACGTTAGTGCGGAAGGTTTCCTGTTTTCGCGTATACCTTCCGCAGTCGCTAAATATAAAATATTGAATTATAAGCAATTATATTTTTGAAATGCGGAAGGTCTCTGCAAAAACTGGAAACCTTCCGCACCCTGGTCATATTATGTGAGACACACTAATGTTTGAAATGTCTTACGCCTGTGCAGAGCATGCAGATTCCGAGTTCATCGGCTTTGGCAATGCACTCGCCGTCACGTATGCTGCCTCCTGGCTGGACTATCGCTGTAACGCCATATTTAGCGGCAAGGGCAACTGTGTCGTCAAATGGCAGGAAGCCGTCTGAAGCAAGTATCAAGCCGCTTGTGAAGCCTGCGGCCTGAGCCTGCTTGAGAGCAATCTCAGCCGACCCCACACGGTTGGTCTGACCGGCGCCAACACCTATGGTGTGACCGTCACGGACAACTGCAATGGCATTTGATTTCACGTGCTTCACTATCTTCCAGCCGAACTGCATGTCTGACATGATTTCCGCTGCAGGCTGAACCTTGGTAACACACATTTCAGGCTTGAGAGTCTCAACGTATGTGTCCTGCTGCTGAACGAGCATACCCCCGGCAACACCTACATACTGTGTCACAGGACTGCTGCTCTTTGTCATATCCACCTGCATCACGCGAAGATTCTTCTTTGTGGCAAGAATCTCAAGTGCCTCGGGAGTATATGAAGGAGCAATCACAATCTCAAGGAAAATAGGCTTCATTCCAAGGGCAACCTCGGCTGTAAGTTCACGGTTCACACCAACAATGCCACCGTAGATACTTACCTTGTCGGCCTCGAAAGCAGCCTGCCATGCCTGCTCGATTGTTGGAGCAACTGCCGCACCGCAAGGGTTCATGTGCTTGAGGGCAACGCAGAAAGGCTCGTCAAAATCCCTGAGGATAGAGAGCGCGGCATTGGCGTCCTGAATATTGTTATATGAAAGTTCCTTGCCCTGAATCTGTGTGGCAAAAGGAAGTGCGAACGCCTTGCTTACAGGACTTGTTCCAACGCCTGTGCACTGTGCATAGAAGTTGGCGCTCTGATGAGGGTTCTCACCGTAACGGAGCGGCTGCTTGATATCGTACTCAAGGAACAGTTTCTCAGGCAGACCGGCCTGTTTTCTCATATATGTTGCAATGCAGGAATCATACTGGGCTGTATGAGTGTATGCCTTTGCAGAGAGTTTCAGACGTGTCTCGCGGCTTGTGTTTCCGTTGGCCTTGAGCTCGGCAAGCACTGTGTCATAATCAGCAGGATCGCATACGATTGTAACGTCACGCCAGTTCTTTGCAGCGCTGCGCACCATTGAAGGTCCTCCGATATCTATGTTCTCTATTGCATCCTCCATTGTCACACCTTCCTTTGCAATGGTCTGACGGAAAGGATACAGGTTCACAACAACCATGTCAATGGTCTCAATGCCGTTCTCCCTGAGGGTTTCCATGTGCTCCGGAACATCCCTGCGGGCAAGTATTCCACCGTGAACCTTAGGATGCAAGGTCTTCACCCTGCCGTCGCAGATCTCAGGAAAACCTGTGACCTCGCTTATGCCTATGGTCTTCACGCCCTTGCTTTCCAGCAATTTCTGCGTGCCTCCCGTGGCAATGATCTCCCAGCCCATTCCCTGAAGTCCGCTTACGAACTCCACGAGGCCGCTTTTATCACTTACGCTAACTAATGCTCTCATATATCAATGTTTAAAATTTTTCTAAATGCTTGCTAACAACTTGTCTATGGTCTCAACATACAACTGATGCTCTATGACCTGGCCGAGCCTGTGAACTTCGGCGGCATCGGAACCATCGTAGTAGAAGGCCCTCTGATCTATTATTTTTCCACCGTCGATGGTCTTGTCAACCCAATGTATGGTAATACCATAGACTTTCACTCCGTAGGCAACGGCATCCTCCACGCCGTGCGCCCCCTTGAATGAAGGGAGAAGTGCAGGATGGATATTGATTATCCTGCCCTCGTATGCATCCAGCAGCGTATGGGCAACTATACGCATATATCCGGCAAGGCAGATCAAGTCAACCTCCTTGCTGCGCAGGAGTTCAACCACCCTGGCCTCATAGTCCGCTTTCGTCGGGAATGACTTCGGTGAGGCCACAAAACTCTCGATTCCGAAACGTTCCGCTCTCTCAACAACCAGTGCGCCCGGCTTATCGCAAACCATAAGCACAATCTCAGCCTTTCCCGCAAGAAGTCCGTCCTTGCAGGCCTGGGCAATTGCCTCAAAGTTTGTTCCGCTGCCGCTTGCAAATACTGCAAGTCTCTTCAATACGCCCATCTCAAATGATATTTACACCCGGAACATCTGTAACCTTGCCAATGACAGAGGCTTTCTCGCCACAGTTCTCAAGTATTGAAATGACTTTGGCTGCATCCTGCTGGTCAACAACTGCCACCATACCAATGCCCATGTTGAAAATGTTGAACATCTCCCTGTGAGGAACACCGCCCCATTTCTCCAGCATCTTGAAAACAGGAAGTATCTCCCAGGTACCTTCCTTTATCTCAAGGCCCTGGCCTTCGTGGAGCACTCTTGGTATGTTCTCATCGAAACCGCCGCCTGTAATATGGCATATTCCGTGAACATCCACGTTACGGATTACCTCAAGCATCTGCTTCACGTAGATTCTTGTAGGGGTGAGAAGCACTTCACCAAGTTTCCTGCCACCGAACTCAGGAATTGAATCCTCGTAGTTCAGAGCGGCGTCTGCAACAATCTTGCGGACGAGCGAGAAACCGTTTGAATGAACACCGCTTGAAGCAACGCCAACAAGAACATCACCCACCTTCACCTTGCTGCCGTCTATGAGTTTGGATTTCTCAACAACGCCTGTAGTGTAACCTGCAATGTCATATTCGCCATTGCCGTACATTCCGGGCATCTCAGCTGTTTCGCCGCCTATGAGTGCGCAGCCTGCCTGACGGCATCCTTCAGCAACACCGGCAACGATTGCCTCAACCTTCTGGGGAACATTGTGCCCCAGAGCAACATAGTCAAGGAAGATAAGCGGCTCTGCACCCTGTGCAAGGACATCGTTCACACACATTGCAACTGCATCAATACCAATGGTATCGTGCTTGTCCATTGCAAAGGCAATCTTCAGCTTTGTTCCAACACCGTCTGTTCCGCTTACCAGAACAGGCTCCTTCACATTAAGTGAAGAAAGGTCGAACATTCCTCCAAAGGAACCGATATTGCCCATCATTCCCTTGCGTGCGGTTGATGCAACGTGCTGTTTAATTCTGCGGACAACTTCGTATCCTGCCTCAAGGTTTACACCTGCGTTTTCGTAACTTTTTGCCATATATCTTTATTTTTTATTTTTTCTGAAACATGTTATTCCTCGTCATCCGTGTAGAGGGCGGTAGGGTATTCGCCCGTAAAGCATGCCTGGCAAGGATCGGCACAGCCGAAGCACGATTCGCGTGTGCTCTCCGGGCTGAGGAAACCAAGTGAATCGGCACCGATTGCCTTGCAGGCCTCCTCCAGTGTTCTGTGAGAGCACAGAAGTTCCTCAGGTGTTGAAGTGTCAACGCCATAGAAACAAGGATATTTCATCATAGGGCTCGCAATCCTCACGTGTACCTCCTTGGCGCCAGCTTCCTTGAGTAGTTTCACAATCTTCAGGGAAGTTGTTCCACGAACTATAGAGTCATCAATGAGTGCAATCTTCTTTCCTTTCACCACGCTGGTTACAGGGCAGAGCTTCATCTTAACGCCCATCTCACGCATTTCCTGAACAGGCTGGATGAAAGTCCTTCCAACATATTTGTGTTTGATAAGGCCCATCTCGTATGGAATACCGCTTTCCTCGCTGTAACCCATTGCTGCGCTCAGGCTGCTTTCCGGAACACCAACAACAATGTCGGCATCACAAGGAGCCTCCCTGTAGAGCCTGCGTCCTGCTTCCTTGCGGTAGCTGTGCACGTTGCAACCGTCAATGTCACTGTCCGGACGTGCGAAGTAAATGTACTCCATTGCACACATCCTGTGTTTCTTGAAACGGCTGTACTGCCTTGTTCTCAGTCCCTTTCCATCTATGGTGATGATCTCTCCAGGTTCAACGTCCCTTATGAACTCCGCTCCTATTATCTCGAATGCGCAGGACTCGCTGCTCACAACATATCCGTTCCCGAGACGGCCCAGGGCCAGCGGTTTGATTCCGTACTTGTCACGGCAGGCGTAAAGCCTGTTCTTGGTCATGACTATGAAAGCGAAACCGCCTTCCATCATGTTCAATGCTGACTGGATGTTTCCGATACGGTCCTCGTCGCGCTCCTTCTTGATAAGATGTGCCAGAATCTCACTGTCGGTGAGTGTATGGAAAATATCGCCTCTCTTTTCAAGATAGTCCGCAATCTGTGCCGAATTCACAAGGTTTCCATCGTTGGCTATTGCAAAATCGCCTGCTCTGTGATGGAAGAACTGCGGACCAACATTATCAATCCCGCCCTTTGAAACATTGGCATATCTCACCGAACCCAAACCTATGGTTCCTTCAAGAGGAGCAATGTTCCCTGGATTGAACACCTCATTCACAAGACCCGTACCGCGATACCTGTGAGCTGCACCGTCTTCACTGAAGGTTACGATTCCCGCACCCTCCTGACCTCTGTGCTGCATATTGTGCAATCCGTAAAAAACAACTGTTGAAGCGCCCTGCACTCCATAAACGCCAATTACACCCATTTCTATATTATTTTACAGCCCAATACTTAAACTTTATTTATCAAGCACTTGCGATAGTCTTTCATAAACCTCATGGTAAGAGGCAACCACATCGCTCAAATCCTTGAGGAATCTGGTCTTGTCAAGAATCTTTCCTGTAGCTTCATCCCAGAGGCGGCAGGTATCCGGACTGATTTCATCCGAAATGATTATCTCGCCGTTGTCGGCCGCTCTTCCGAATTCAAGCTTTACGTCAACAAGCTCGATTCCGGCCTTATGGAAAGCCTCGGATAGAATCTTGTTAACCTTGCCTGCTGTCTCATATATGAACGCAAGCTCCTCCTTGTTCACAAGCCCGAGAAGCACTGCGTGCTGGCCGGTGATAAGAGGATCGGCAAACTCATCGTTATTGTAATGAAGGTCAAAGAGCGGTTCCTCAGGAACCGTGCCCTCAGCTACACCAATGCGGCTTACCAGAGTGCCTGACACCTTGTTACGTATGGTGAGCGCCAGCGGAATGATATCAATCTTCCTGCAAAGCATCTCCCTGTCGCAAGCCTCAATGAAATGAGTCCTTATCCCATTGCTCTCAAGAAGCTTGAAAAGCATTGCGGAAATCCTGCAGTTCACTTCACCCTTGCCCCTGAATATGGCCTTCTTGATATTGTTGTAACCAAGCGTCACATCCTTGAAGTGGATGATGATTCTGTTGTCATTGTCGGTAGCGAAAACCTTCTTTTCCTTGCCGTTGAAAACTATATCTCTCTTTTCCATAGCCTATTTCTTTCTGAAGTACCTTACCGCATTGTCAAAGAGCGGCTGATACAGATTGCCGGAAATATTCTTGAAGTTGCCTTCCTCGTAACGCTCCGTATGGCCCATCTTGCCAAGTATGTGACCGTCAGGACTGAGAATGCCCTCGATATCGTAATATGAACCATTAGGATTCTCAACATAGCGGAAAGCCACCTGACCTGCCTCAAAGAGCTTGCGTGCCATATCCTCGTTAACCACGAACTTGCCCTCGCCGTGGCTGATTGCAATGGTGTGCTCCTGTCCGAGTTCAAGACCTGCGAGCCAAGGAGAGTTCACGCTTGCAACCTTGGTTGTGGTCATCTGGCTGATATGGCGGTTGATGTCGTTGCGGAAAAGTGTAGGTGAATCCTCGCTCACGCAACCAAGTTTTCCGTATGGAAGAAGACCGCTCTTCACAAGAGCCTGGAAGCCGTTGCAGATTCCTATAATAAGACCATCGCGGTGGAGGAAATTCTCTATAGCCTTGCCAACCTTCTCGTTGTTTATGACTGCGGCAATGAATTTTCCGCTTCCGTCGGGCTCGTCGCCGGATGAGAAGCCTCCGCAGAATGCAAGTATGTGGCTCTTCTCTATCTGCTGTGCCAGCTCGTCAATTGAATCGAGCACGTCCTGCCCGGTGAGATTCCTGAAAATGAAGGTGTTCACCTGGGCGCCGGCCTTGCGCAGAGCCTTTGCGGTATCGTAGTCGCAGTTGCTGCCAGGGAAGACAGGCAGGCAGACTACAGGATGCTCAACCGCCTCGAAACGGTATTTCAGATTTTCTGCAGCGCCAGAAACAGCCTCAACCTTCAAATCCTCGAGCTTTCCCTTGAATTTTGCTTCCACTGCCGATGGGTAAACATTCTCATATCTGCTGAGATTGCAGCTGTACAGAGCATCTAGTTCCATTGGAACATCGTTGATTTCAAGAACCGCCTCAGGAATTGTGCGGCCGAGAAGTACTGCATTCTCATATCCGAGCGGTGAAACGCTCTCTACTATGAGCGAACCGTACTCCATATTGAACAGCTCGCTTTCAGGAGCATATACTCTTGCTCCAATGCCGTTGCCGAAAGCCATCTTTGCCAGTCCTTCAGCCACACCGCCGAAACTTACAGACCATGCTGAAACTATGTTCTTCTGGAGAATCTGGCTGCGTGTGAAGTCCCAGTTGCATTTGAGCATATCGGTATCAGGCATATAGTTGGCCAATGCCTTGTGACGTATCACATAAACGTAATTCCCTGCCTTCTTGAATTCAGGACTTATTATGTTACCTACCTTCTCACTGGTGATTCCAAAGGCTATGAGTGTAGGAGGAACGTTCAGATCCTCGAAAGTGCCGCTCATCGAGTCCTTGCCGCCTATTGAAGGAAGGCCGAACTCCAGCTGCATCTTGAGTGCACCGAGCAGTGCGCTCAGAGGTTTGCCCCAGCTGTGGCTGTCTGCAGTCATTCTCTCGAAGTACTCCTGATATGAGAAACGCATTCCGCTCCAGTCCGCTCCGGTGCTTACCACCTTGGCGCAAGCCTCAACAACTGCGTATGCAGCTCCGTGATAAGGACTCCATTTTGAAATCTGAGGATTGTAACCGAAGGCCATCACGCTTGCGGTGTTGGTGAAACCGTTCACAGGAAGTTTCTGGACCGATGCCTGGGCCTCGGTGCTCTGTTTTGCTCCGCCGTACGGCATCACAACGGTTGAACGGCCGATTGTTGAATCGAACATTTCAACAAGACCCTTCTGTGAAGCCACATTAGGCTCGGCAAGAAGATTGCGCATCTTTTCATCTATGCCGGCTCCATCAACTTTCTTTGCAAAAGGATTCACGTTCTCAACGGCCTGGATTGCAGCCTTTGAATAGTGCTTTGCCCCGGCGCTGTCTATGAATTCCCTGCTCAGGTCACAAACCAGCTTGTCTCCATTGAAGATTCTCATGCGGCCTGTGGAAGTAACGTCGGCCACGTATGTTACCTCAACGTTATCCGCATTGCAATATGACTCGAATGTCTCCCTGTCCTTTGCCTCAACAACAACGGCCATCCTCTCCTGCGATTCGCTTATGGCAAGTTCAGTGGAGTTGAGTCCCGAGTATTTTACAGGAACCTTGTCAAGCCTGATGTCAAGACCATCGGCAAGTTCGCCTATGGCAACACTTACTCCACCGGCTCCGAAGTCATTGGATTTCTTTATAAGACGGGTGACCTCGCTTCTTCTGAAAAGTCTCTGCAACTGTCTTTCAACAGGAGCATTACCCTTCTGCACCTCACTGCCGCAAGTCTCGAGCGAGCTTTCGGTATGCTCCTTTGAAGCACCCGTAGCACCTCCTATACCGTCACGTCCAGTACGGCCTCCTAGAAGAAGGATTACATCGCCGGGGGCAGGACTTTCACGTCTCACATTCTCAGCCTTGACCGCAGCAACAACAGCTCCAACCTCCATTCTCTTTGCAACATATCCGCTGTCGAAAATCTCACGCACGCAGGTTGTTGCAAGACCTATCTGGTTACCGTAGCTTGAATATCCACCGGCTGCCTTCTGGCTGATGATTCTCTGAGGGAGCTTTCCGGCAAGTGTCTTGTCAATGCTCATTGTTATGTCACCTGCACCTGTGACGCGCATTGCCTGATAAACGTATGCCCTGCCTGAAAGAGGGTCCCTGATTGCACCGCCCAGACATGTTGAAGCGCCTCCGAAAGGCTCTATCTCAGTAGGGTGGTTATGTGTCTCGTTCTTGAACTGAAGCAGCCACTTCTCATCCTGACCGTCAACGTCAACATTTATGAAAATGCTGCACGCGTTGTTCTCCTCGCTGCGTTCCATATTGTCCAGCTTGCCTGTTGAACTCAGATAACGTGCACCTATTGTTGCCAGTTCCATGAGGCAGAGGCTCTTCTTCCCGCGGCCAAGTTCCTCTCTGATATCGTGGAACCTTCCCAGTGTGCTTTCTATCTCGTTCTTTATGAAAGAATCATCAATAGTTATCTCAGTGAGATTCGTGGTGAAAGTGGTGTGGCGGCAATGGTCGCTCCAATATGTGTCAAGGATTCTCAATTCGGTCTCAAGCGGATCCCTTCCTTCCTTTCTGAAATAATTGACCACTTCTCCGAGATCGTCGGCGTTCATTGCCAGGCCATGGCTCTTGCAGAAATTCTGATATTGGGCAGGCTCCATCTTTATGAAACCACTCAGGTCCTCCATAGCTTTGACCTCAGCCTTCTCTGCCAGGGAAAGAATGTCAAGATTCTTTATCCTGCATTCCACCGGATTTATGAAGTAATGCCTGATTGCTGCCAGCTGCTCCTCGCTTACGCTGTCCTCGAAAACAAGAAGTCTCGAGCTCTTGATTTCAACGTCGGCATCAGGATCAATCAGATGCACGCAGTCCACAGCGGATGACGCTCTCTGGTCAAACTGACCCGGAATGAATTCCACGGCAATGTATTTTTTCATTGCAGGAGCGGTGTCAAACACATTGTCGGTGACTTTCTCTCCGAACACTGAATAGCGGCATTTCTCCACCAGCTCATCCGTGAAACCGAAAAGGTCATACACATTGAGCAGCCTCAGACTGTTCAGCTTCATTGAAAGATTCTCATTGAACTGGGCAAGCAGGCTCTCCGCCTCAACGCGGAAGCCTTCCTTCTTCTCAACAAATATTCTGCATCCTTTCATCTCGTATGTATTAAAAACCGTACCCGTCTGGGCGGCAGGCGGGTACACTTTCATTTCATATTGTTGTATTCAGTACTTTTTCACTCTGTTTTCTGCGGAATTCCTCCAGCTGTTCCCTCAGACCCGGATTTCCAAGCGCCAGAATTGTAACGGCCATCAGAGCCGCATTTTTTGCGCCGTCTATTGCCATTGTGGCTACCGGTATTCCGGACGGCATCTGCACTATTGACAGGAGCGAGTCCAATCCGTTCAGTGCCTTGGATTTCACAGGGATTCCAATTACCGGCAGAGTTGTGAGCGCCGCAATCACTCCTGGCAAGTGTGCCGCTCCGCCTGCGCCGGCTATTATTATATCAATTCCGTTCTCTCTGGCGGCTTTCACATAATCCGCCAGAGGTCCGGGATTTCTGTGTGCGCTGAGCACTTTCTTCTCGTAAGGGATTCCGAATTCCTCAAGAGTGGTGCACGCCTGACTCATTACATCCCAGTCACTGGCGCTGCCCATTATCACGGCTACCTTCATAATGAAACTATTTGGCTTCAAAGAAAAGTTTTGAAAGTGTCATAGGCTCAATGTACTTGCCATCCTTGTAAACGCGCATGTTGCCTGAAGCAATCTCGTCTATAAGCATTACATTGCCTTCCTTGTCATAACCGAACTCGAACTTGATATCGTAAAGGACAAGCCCCTTCTCCTTGAGGTCATCGGCAACAATCTGAGTGATCTTCTGGGTCATGAGCTTGATGTCCTCGTACTGCTTGTCACTCATTACTCCAAGAGCAACAAGAGCATCCTTTGTTACAAGAGGATCGCCCTTTGCATCGTTCTTGAAAGTGGTTTCAACGTATGCAGGAAGATCCGAGCCCTCCTTGATATACTCACCGTACCTGCGATAGAAACTT
Organism: Candidatus Egerieousia equi; assembly: GCA_018065035.1. GTDB lineage: Bacteria > Bacteroidota > Bacteroidia > Bacteroidales > UBA932 > Egerieousia > Egerieousia equi. The sequence goes on from JAGHUC010000080.1 coordinate 14,889, forward strand.
CCAACAGCCTTATGTCTGCAGATCACTTCAAGCCCCTGGCCGAATACCTTTGCAGGAAGCACCTCCATTGTGGTGTCCGCAAGATTTGCGCTAACGTAATGAGTCTTGATACCGGCAGCGTTAACCTTCTCAAAGAAATAGATTGACATACGCAGGTTCACATCGCCCACGCCCTCTATCTTAAGGCCTACTGAATTCTCGCCCGGATCGAAAACGCCGTCTTTTCCTGTACAATCATCCTTGAATTTAAGCAGATAGTTCCCGTTCTCAAGAGCGAAAACATCCTTGGTTTTTCCTGTGTAAACAAGTTTCATAAAGCAAAGTATTTAACAATTTTCACATTAACGAAAAGTGCTTTGGAAAACGAATTTTCCAAAGCACAAAATTACTCACAATCCACCACATTTCAAATAGCAAAACAACGCCTGATTTAGTTTATGAACAGCAATTCCCTATATTTTGGAACCGGCCAGAGCTTGTCGTCAACTATTACCTCAAGGCTGTCTATGCTGTTTCTTATTATGTCCATCAGTGGCAGGACTGTATCGTGGTAGGCAACTGCGCGCTCACGCATTTGAGGAATTGCATTTGCATTCTTCCTTGCCTGCTCCATATTATGGACTTCCTGACGCACAATGGATATGTGGCGGCTCAATTCTTCCACAAGTTTCATTTCCTCATCAACGAAGGAGCGCTGCAGTGCAAGGGAGCTGCCCTTGTAAATCAAATCAACCAGACGCCCTTTGTACTCAAGAGCGGCAGGCACAATGTGGTTCTGCGCCATGTCACACATTACGCGTGACTCTATCTGGAGTTTCTTCACGTAAGTCTCCCACTTGATTTCATTGCGTGCCAGAAGTTCGCTCTCCTTCATTATACCCATTGAAGAGAACATATCTATGCTGGACTGGCTGAGGTAAGCGTCAAAGACTTTAGGTGCGTTCACCTCGCAGTCAAGTCCACGAGCTGCGGCTTCCTTGAGCCATTCTTCACTGTAGCCGTTACCATCAAAGCGTACAGGCTTGGAATATGTAATGAGTTCACGCAGCTCTGAAATTACTGCAGAGCGGATAATGGCCTTTTTATCGGAACTATCGCCGGTGGATGAAGAAATCCTGGAATCTACCTTTTCCTTGAAGAGCTGAAGCTGCTGGGCAACCGCACCGTTGAGGGCTATCATTGCGCCTGCGCAGTTCGCCTCGGATCCCAGCGCACGGAACTCGAATCTGTTTCCATTGAATGCAAAAGGTGATGTTCTGTTCCTGTCGGTGTTGTCTATGAGGAGTTCAGGTATTTGCGGGAGGTTCAAGGACTTGCCTTTCTTGCCTTTTATACTCAGAGCCTCCTGGGTGTTAGCTGCCTCAAGGGCGTCGAGCACTTCTGTGAGCTGCCTGCCTATGAATGACGAAATGATTGAAGGAGGAGCCTCGTGTCCGCCAAGCCTGTATGCGTTGCTGGCGCTCATGATTGAGGCCTTGAGCAGGCCGTTGTGCCTGTAAACGGCTGCCAGAGTGTTCACTACAAAGGTTATGAATATCAGATTGTCCTCCTCGTTCTTTCCTGGAGCCATGAGGTTCTTTGGAGCACGGCCCGTCTGCTCGTTGTCCCAGCCTGTGATCTGGAGGGAGAAATTGCAGTGCTTGCCACTTCCGTTAATGCCGGCAAAAGGTTTTTCGTGAAGGAGGCAGTGAAGCCTGTGCTTGTGGGCAACCTTTTTCATAAGGGTCATGAGCAGCATGTTGTGGTCACAGGCAAGATTGGTTTCCTCAAAGATAGGAGCAAACTCGAACTGGTTCGGAGCCACCTCGTTATGGCAGGTCTTTATAGGAATGCCTAGTTTGAGGGCCTCTATTTCAACATCCTTCATGAAGGCTGCCGCACGCGCAGGAATGGCTCCCAGATAATGGTCTTCAAGCTGCTGGTCCTTTGCGCTGCTGTGGCCTATCACGGTTCTGCCGGTAAGCATGAGGTCCTGCCTTGAATTGAAAAGGTCCTCGTCAAGAAGGAAATATTCCTGCTCCCAGCCAAGGAACGAGCTGACCCTGTTCACATGCGGATCGAACAGACGGCACACTTCCACGCTGGCCTTGTCAACCGCCTGGAGTGACCGGAGCAAAGGGGCCTTGTAATCAAGCGCCTCTCCTGTGAAGGCAATGAATATTGTTGGAATACAAAGAGTATCGTCCATTACAAAGGCAGGGGATGTAGGGTCCCAGGCGCTGTACCCGCGGGCCTCGAAGGTTGCCCTTATGCCTCCGTTGGGAAAACTCGATGCATCAGGCTCCTGCTGGGCGAGCAGCTTTCCGCTGAAACGCTCTATAAGATTGCACTCATCATCGAACTCAATGAAGGAATCGTGCTTCTCGGCGGTAGTATCGGTAAGAGGATGGAACCAGTGTGTGTAATGGGTTGCACCCTGCTCAACCGCCCATTTCTTCATGCCTTCTGCCACATCGTCGGCAATGCTGCGATCAAGCTTGGCGCCCTGCTCCATTACGGCCAGCATCTGCCTGTAAACCTCAGGACTCAGATATTTGCGCATCGTGTCCTTGGTGAACACTTTCTGTGCGAAATAATCGCTTGGTCTGGCTTCTGGAATTTCAGGCTCGACCGGTGCTTTGGAGTAAGCGGATTTAATAAGATCAAATCGTAACATTCCTCAAATGGTTTTCAATCATTTCCTGCTTGAGTTTCGGTTCCCATACGGTTGTTATGGTGCACACCTGCTCACCGCCCGTATTGGAGATTATCTGTACGAAACAGTCTTCGCCTTCCGGCAGCTCTTCAGAAAGAGCCTTGTATGTCCTGCAGGAGAGAGCGTCGCCTGTAAAGGTCTCGCGCTCATATTTTATTGTTATTCTCTTGACCTGCTTCACTTTGTATATTTCCTGAGGCACGCAGTTGAACGCCGCGGCGGTATATACCCTGTTGTTCACATGCAGGTTCTGGTCAACATCACGGCCTCCTGTCTTATGTTCGTTCTCCCAGAGAAGTTCCCCTATCCGAGGCATCTTGAGTCTTGAATGATGCGCGCTGTGCACATTGGTTTCAACTTCCATAGCTCCTTTCTCAAGTATTCTCTTGCAGTCCATAGGCTGTCGCGAAACCGTATCTATCACGCTCCAGGAGCTTGTACCGGTTGCGAACACGCTCCCCTGGGCGTTTCTCATTTCAGCATCAAAGAACAGCCTGTATGGAGTGACTTTTCCCAGACTCACACTCACCTCAACCTCCTCGAACCAGTAAGGCCTCTTGCCTTTCTCTATATGCAGGTCAAAATTCGATATTATCCACAGCAGTCCAAGTTTGTCAATATCAAAACCCGCCACATTGTGCTCATAGAGGCAGCAGGCAACGGCATCCTGAAAATAAAGCAGCATGCCATCCGGGGTGAGCAGATATCTGTAATCTATCTCATGCGCCGTAACGTGATATTTCCTTGTAAACGCCATATATTATTTCTCAAGAAGGACACTGGCCATCACCGCAATCCCCTCTTCCCGGCCGCAGAAGCCCAGATGTTCGGTTGTAGTAGCCTTTACCGAAACACAGTCAGTTTCAACTTCAAGCAGCGAGGCAAGACACTCCCGCATGGCCGGAATGTAAGGAGCCATCTTAGGTTTCTGCGCCGCGATGGTGCAGTCTGCATTCACCACTCTCCATCCCCTCTCCTTCACCATTTCCATACATTGCGATAGCAATATCTTGCTGTCTATCCCCTTGAAGGCATTGTCGGTATCAGGGAAATGCTTGCCAATGTCTCCCAGGGCAAGCGCTCCCAGAATGGCATCGCAGAGAGCATGTATGAGCACATCACCATCGGAGTGCGCTACACATCCCATGGTATGCTCCAGCTTCACGCCTCCCAGGAACAAAGGCAGTCCGGGAGCGAGCTGGTGCACATCAAAACCGTTTCCTATCCTCAGTGCCATAAGTTGTTATTTATACAATAGATAAGGTTTGCGCTGCAATTTGAACTTCTCTACATCATCGGCCCAGCGTGCCTTGATCTCAGCAGCCGAAGCACCTTTCTTTATCATAGCACGAACCCATTCCTGGCCGGTTTCATAATCGAACATACGGCGGAAGAAATGATCGTCGAGATTCAGGTTGGTATATGCATCAACTACATATTCAAGATTCACTCCGCCCTTGATTATCTCGTCTATTGAAGGCTCCGTGCGCAGGTCAACTCCCCAGCACTCCTTGTTGAGCTGTGGCGGGAACTTTGCGCCAGGAATGCTGCGCGGTGTGAATGAGAAGCTGTAACCCTTCATGTTAGGATGTCCGTAAACCTGGAAAGGCTTTGATGTTCCACGGCCAAGGCTTACAGGAGTTCCCTCGAAATAGCAGGTTGAAGGATAGAGATATATGGATCTCATGTCCGGAAGGTTAGGTGATGGCTTGATTGGCAGCCTGTAAAGCTTGTCGTGAGTGTAGTTCAAGCATTTCACAACCTTGAGATTGCACTTGAGCTTGTCCCTGAGCCACCCTTCGCCGTTTGCCATCATTGCCAGTTCACCGAGTGTCATTCCGTGAGCAATAGGAATAGGAAGCGCGCCCACTCCGCTCTTGAGATTCATGTCGAGAATAGGACCGTCAACCATGAAACCAATAGGGTTCGGTCTGTCAAGAACTATGAACTCCTTGTCGTATTCCGCGCAGGTGGCCATCATCTTGACCATTGTAACGTAATATGTGTAGAAACGCACGCCAACATCCTGCAAGTCAAAGATGAGCACGTCAAACATATCCATTGTTTCCTTTGAAGGGCCCTTGCCGTTGCCCTCATACAGGGACTTGATAGGCACACCCGTCTTAGGATCAATGGAGCTCTTTACAGTCTCGCCTGCATCGGCATCACCACGGAAACCGTGCTCGGGGCTCATTATGCAGGTAACCTTCACCTTGAGCGCCAGCAATGTGTCCAGGATATGGCTCTTCTCGTTCACCATTCCTGTCTGATTGCTCAGAATACACACCCTGCGGCCTTTCACCATGGAATAATACTTCTTTACCTGAGCGGCGCCTGTAACTATGTCGGTTGCATAATGGACATTCTCCTCTCCCGGGAATGTTTCAATCTCAACCCCTGCCGCAGCCTTGTTTGCGCCCAATGCCAGCATCATTGCAGTGGCCATAAGGCATAGTGTGTAAAAGCGTTTCATAATATTGCAGTTTTAATGATTTTCTACAGCATTGCTATTATTTTCTCAGTGGCTCCGAGGTTCTCCTTCACGTATTTCTGGAGAAGGGCTCCGGCTACAACGGCATTGTCGGCGCTGAGATAGTGAAGAATGGTCCTGCACAGGTCTTCAGGCTTGAGGACTGGAACGGCGCCTCCTATTGCAATTGCATCGTGCGCTTCCTGGAACTTCCTGTATGTTGGTCCGAAACATACAGGAGCGCCGTAAGTTGCGGATTCCAGTATGTTATGAATTCCGGAAGGTATGAAGCCACCTCCTACGAATGAGAAATCGGCATATTTGTAAATTGATGACAGATAGCCTATTGCATCAACTATGAGCACATTTGCATTACGTATTTCCTCATCTGAAAGAGAATCCAGCTGCGAGAATTTTATCACGCCCCACTGGCTGCAGCGTTTCTCCATTGCCTCAACCCTGCCGGCAGGCATTTCGTGAGGAGCAATAATGACCTTGATTCTCCTTTCCGGAAGGACAGCCTTGTTTGAAGCCATTCCATCGCTGTACTCAATGCTCCACTTCTGAACCTTCCTTGCCTTGTCGAGCAGTGCTGCGCTCTTCTGCACAGCGGGAAGAGGCCCGTATGGCTTGCCTGAATGGGAAATGAATGAACCATCGCCGGTGGAATATTGAGAGAGAACCTGGGAAACCTGCTTGCCGCAGCACATCTCCATTGCAGGGAAAAGGAGGACTTCGTCTGAAGGCCAGGAACTTCCTGCTATCATTATGGTTGCCTCCTGCACGAACTTGTCTATCTGCGGGAAGTCCTTTGGATGCGAGGTAACTGTGGCCACGCGGTCAAAGCGGGTGTCGCCACCAAGAATGAGTCTGTCCTTGAGACCTATTGAAGAAAGAAGTTCGAAGGATTCCCTGTTCTGTACGAAAATGTGGTTGAAGCAATGGAGCATCTCCCTGAAGAACCCGCCCCAAGGCTTGAAAAAGCTTTGTCCCGGACGGAAGATTGCGCTTATCAGGTAAGACTCCGTGCCATTGTTGCGCAGGCATTTGAGGTAATTGTACCAGAACTCATACTTCACAAAGACCGCCTTCCTTGGATTGACAATGCGGATGAACTCCTTTGCATTGTGCTTTGTATCCACCGGGAGATAGTAGACCCAGTCTGCGTATGAGTAATCCTTCCTGAGTTCGTAGCCACTTGGGGAGAAGAAAGTGAGAAGTATTTTCCAGTCCTTGCGGGCCGTTCGGTACCACTCTATTATTGGACGTGCCTGTTCGAATTCGCCCACGGAAGAGCAGTGGAACCATATTATAGGTTTGTCCGTCTTTACTTCATCCTCGATTTTCCTGAGAAGCCCTACCCTTCCCTCATAGAATTTTCCGGCCTTTGATTCGTGGTTGAACATCCAAGCCACTTGTGCGGCGAACAGGTACAGTTTTATGCCAAGATTATACAACATGATTGTACATAAAATAAAGTTTCAAAATTACATAATCTGCATCGCATTATGAAATTTAGTTTTATGAACTAAATTTCTTACCTTGCGTAAAATTTGGCGGCCTATGTCGGTGAACATTTCCAACATACTTGAATCGGTGGGAGAATACTGGCTTCTCATGAAAAAAGCTTTCAGGAAGCCGGAGAAATGGTCCATTTTCTTCAAGCAGTTCATTGAGGAGGCGGACAAGCTCATCATTGGCTCGATTCCAATAATTGCAATCATTTCTCTTTTCATAGGTGCGGTTGTTGTGATTCAGACAGACAAGAACATGGACAATCCGCTCATAGACAAGATGTACATTGGCTTCATGGCCCGCGAAACCCTTGTCCTTGAATTCTGCTCAACCATGGTTGCACTGATTCTGGCAGGCAAGATGGGCTCGAACATAGCCTCGGAGCTTGGCAGCATGAGAATAACCGAACAGATTGATGCAATGGAGATAATGGGCGTGAACTCCGCAGGCTATCTGATTCTGCCAAAGCTTGTGAGCGCCACCCTGCTCAGTCCGCTGCTCATGCTCATGAGTTTCATCCTGGGTCTGCTTGGCGGTGCGTTGGTGGTGCAGGTTATGGGAATGATTTCCCTGAGCCAGTATGTCCAGGGCCTGCAATTCTCCTTCAAGCCTCATTATGTTACATACAGCATGACCAAAATGGCCGTATTCTGCTTCATCATAACCTCAGTCTGCTCGTATTTCGGATATTACGCTAAAGGAGGTTCACTTGGTGTGGGACGCAGCAGCACACGCGCCATTGTCATAAGCAGCGCACTTATCCTGGTATTCAACTATCTGCTTACCAACATTTTACTTTAGGAATGATAAAGGTCAACAAAATATGCAAATCCTTTGACGGGCGCACGGTTCTGGACAACATTTCAATCAATTACAATCCAGGGCAGTGTTCTTTGATCATTGGAGCCAGCGGAAGCGGCAAGACGGTGCTCCTGAAGAACCTTGTAGGCCTCATGCAACCCGATTCCGGTGAAATTTGGTATGGCTCTGACCTTTTTACAGCGATGGACGAGAATCAGAAGAAATCCGTACGCACCAACATTGGAATGCTTTTCCAGGGCAGCGCTCTCTTTGACTTTGCCAGCGTTGAGGAGAACGTGATGTTCCCTATGGATTTCTTCACGGACTGGAGCCGTGAACAGAAACTTGAGAGAGCCAATTTCTGCCTCAAGAGAGTGAATCTTGAGAACGCCAACAAAAAGATGCCGTCGGAGTTGAGCGGTGGAATGCAGAAAAGAGTTGGCATTGCCCGTGCAATAGCGCTCAACCCCAAATATCTTTTCTGCGACGAACCTAACTCCGGTCTTGATCCTACAACTTCAATTGTAATTGACCGTCTGATTCATGAAATAACTCAGGAATACAACATTACAACCGTAATCAACACCCACGACATGAACTCCGTAATGGAAATCGGAGACAAGATAGGTTTCATTTACAAGGGCCGCCTGCTTTGGGAAGGCTGCAACAGCGATATACTTGATTCGGAATGCAAGGAGCTGAACGATTTCGTATTCGCATCAAAAATGGCCCGCCGCCTCAAAGGACTGGAATAAAAGGCAAAAAAAGTATAAAAATTATTTGCATTGGTACAAAAAGTTTATACCTTTGCAGTCCCAAACAGTGAGATATGGTGTAATGGTAGCACTCCAGATTCTGGCTCTGTCGGTGAGGGTTCGAGTCCTTCTATCTCAACCAAGTATCTGCAAACCCAAAAATTTGCAGATTTATTTTTAAGTTTTTTCTGTTTCCGATGGCGCGGTAGCTCAGCTGGTTAGAGCGCATGATTCATAATCATGAGGTCCCCAGTTCAATCCTGGGCCGCGCTACGAACTAAAAATGAGGCACTTACGCAAGTAGGTGCCTCATTCATTTTCGGGGGTCGGGAAGCTGTAGGGCAGCTGAGATTTTTTATTGTGCTGTGTTATGTATATATTTCACTTACACAAATGCTTATTATTTTTCATTATTTCAAGTTATATTTTATTACAATGTTCTAATTAAACCAACTATCTCTGCGACATATCTCACATCCGTCCTCTCTATAACTGTTGATTCGCCACTTTCAGTATTTTTTCTTTCAGATAAGGTAATAGTATTGTTAGTTGCCTTGTTGATGTACCTTATTACAATAGTTCCATTGTTCAAGCAAACAATATATGGAGAAGAGGGGAATAACATAGCTACTTTAATATCTTTTTTTGATAAATAATTACTTTCAACATGTTGCACAATCCATTTATTTTCCTACTTTTGTAGTGACGTTATAACGTTATCAAATATGAATACCATTACAATTTATCACGGTTCGCCAAGCATTGTGACTCCCGTTTTCGGCGAAGGGAAGACCTATAACGATTACGGGCGGGGATTCTATTGCACTGAAAATCTTGAGCTGGCCAAGGAATGGGCCTGCTCCCAGGACTCCGACGGGTATGCCAACCAGTATGTCCTGAACCTGGAGGGCCTGAACATCCTGTATCTGAACGAGCCCCGGTACAACATATTGAACTGGCTAGCCATCCTTCTCGAAAACAGAAGGTTCTCCGTTGCGGAAGGTCTTCCACAGGAAGCAAGGAAATACATTCTGGAAACCTTCCTGCCCGAATACAAGTCCTGTGACATCATCAAGGGATACCGTGCGGACGACTCCTATTTCTCGTATGCAAGGGACTTCATCAGCAACACACTGTCACTGCAGGACCTCAAGCAAGCCATGATGCTCGGGAAGCTTGGGGAGCAGGTCGTCCTGAAAAGCGAACGGGCCTTCGCAGCCCTCACGAAGGGCGAGATAATACCCGCGGACAGAAGTGAATATTACGCCAGATACTGCGAAAGGGACCGCATGGCCAGAGAGAATTACAGGAAGATCTCTTCGCATGCATTCTCTCAGGGCGAAATCTATGTCATTGATCTTATCAGAGGAGGGATAAAGGATGGAGACCCGCGCTTATAATGAAGCATATCTTCCGTATGCCATGGAGAATCTTGCCGCGATGATGGATTGCGGCATAAACCAGTGCGGTTTTCCTCCGCAGCTGTTTCATCGGATGTTCCTGACAAGCGGAATCGCCGGCCAGATGGAAAAGGGCAATCCGCGCTATGTCGCAGGGCTTTCAGGGGCGGAACTCGCCAGTCGTGTCATCGAACTCGCCGCCGGAAAGTCTCCCGTGGAAATTGACGGAACATTCACCATCTCTCCGGAATACTGGGCGGGATGGGTTCTGGCATACTATCAGTGGAAATCCGGGAGATCCTTCCGCGCCATCAACGACAACGGCCTTCACCTGGAAAAGATCATCGCGCTGTACCATCCGCTGCATGAAGCGGATCTTGACAAGTTCGCCGCCGTGGCTGACAGGATCATAGCGGAAACCGTCAACAAGTCCGTGAGCCCCTTGAAGAAAGCAAGGGAACAGTCCGGACTCACTCAGAAGGAGCTTTCCAGAATATCCGGAACATCCCTCAGAATGATTCGCGCTTATGAGCAGAAATCACAGGACATCGCAAAAGCAAACTTCGGAACAGTCTCAAGGCTGGAGTCTGTCCTGCACGTTGACTTCAGTCAAATATGAGAGAATAACCTGTCATCGCAATCAGAGACAAAGAGAGGAGAGCAAGCTTTCGTTCTCCTTTTTTTGTGTATTTTAGTGACTTGTCGTTCTGCCATTCAGTTTTTGCGTGAAGAAGTGAGGATTTCACCTCGCTTGCAGAGTTTCTATACGATTTGATACTTTTGCGGAATGCAAATTTTCGTCACGAAAATTAGCGGAACGTATATATCTTTCAGAATCAATCCGGCTGGCACGCTATTTGCAGATGTTTTCATGACCCGGCAAGGGGACTGACAGTACAATGACAATAAATATTAGACACTATGGAAAAGAAATCAAGGAAAGAATTCAAAGATCTGAGCGAAGAGCAGCTGCAGGAAGTAACTGGAGGGGGAAAGATACACCAAATAATGATCTGTGTAACATCAGTTACAGATAACCCCTGTCCGGGCAAGAGATTGGACTCGCAGTGCCATTGCATCGACTAGTTCTTCATCCGCCCTTACCCGAGCTCTCCTTCAGGAGGGCTTTTTTAATGCAAGCAGGCACCCCCGGAGGGATGCCTGCGTTCATGAAATAAAGAAATCGAAACAAAAGTTTCAATTCAAACAATTCAGTGCAAAGATAGTCATTTTTCCTGGTCCCGCATTCCCGGTGAAGATTTGACATAATATCCAATATGTCAAACCCTGCTCTGCATGGTGTACCGGCGTGGGTGAGAATCACTATAGTACATCTACAGAACACGTACAGTTAGCTTGCGTCCACGTCCCGCCTGCTAACTTACAGTCAGCACGTGTATCTGTATAGCAATGTACTCCCCCGTTGACCTTTTCAAGTTCCTCCTCCGAGAGTTCCCTGAACTTCTTTTCTTTGGCATCTTGTTTTTTCATATTCTCAAAGCATTGATTTAAGTTAGTCATTCAACTATTTCATCTGCCACTTGTATTAGGCTTTGGCTCGCACTGGCAGTTATTATTTTGGTTCTTATACATTCCTGGTTCACATGGATTTCTAAAGTCATCGCACACTATTCTAACTAATGGCGGCCTTCCTCCCCCGTTTACTTGTTCGAGCTCCTCATCTGAGAGCTGCCTGAATTTCTTTTCCTGTGGTTCTTGTGATTTCATGTCTGTCAAAGTTATTTGTTGAACTTTCATTTGGTTGTGATTCAGAGCTCAAGTGAACTTATTTCCGTGTCTATCTAAACCCCCCGTTCGGCAACTGTTGTCCATTCTCGATGCACTGGTCGCTTGCGTTCTTCATCTTGCACAGCTCGATGTCAGTGAATTGTTTGCCGGGAGCAACGACTATAACAGGCCACACCTTCCCCCCTCCCGTCACTTTTTCGAGCTCCTCGTCAGATAGTTGCTTGAGCTGTTTCTTTTCTTTAGGTTCTTGTGATTTCATATCCTCAAAGTATAAAATCAATTATTTCATTTTTTCTCTAGCTATGGTGTTAGGCTTTGGCACGCACTGGCATTTGCCATCAACGTACGTATATATCTCCCCGACTGGGCAACCATCAATAGAAAATAGGCAAACATGATTAGAATGTCCGTCTAAAAACATTCCCCCATTGACTTTTTCGAGCTCCTCATCAGAGAGCTGCCTGAATTTCTTTTCCTGTGGTTCTTGTGATTTCATATCCTCAGAGTATTAACTTATGTCAATTATTCTTTATCTATATGTATTAGGCTTTGGCACGCACTGGCAGTTATTCAATGCGTCCGGCATCATTCCTGGTCCACATGGATTTGTGAAGACCTCACCGCACGCTTTTATCGCAATTGGTGTCCCTCCCGTCACCTTTTCGAGCTCCTGGTCTGAGAGTTCTGTGAATTGTTTTTTAGATTTCTCTTTCATGATGATATAGATTAAAAGTTGGTATTATCAAAAATCAGGGACAAAAGTAATCAAAAGATCCCCATGGATTAAGACTAAGCAAGAATTGTGCCAGACTGCAGGACGCATCTGAAAAAGAGAAAGCCACGGCTCTCATGAGGCCATGGCAATCGTCAAATTCCGAATGTCGCACATTGTCAACATTAGTCTACACTTACGGAGCATTTGCACTCGTGTGGGATAATTATTCCGCCTCTTCGATTACAATCTTCCAAATCGTATGTGAAGCATGGAGCCCCCCCGTTTACATTCTCGAGTTCTTCCTCTGAGAGCTCTTTGAATTCTTTCTTTGATTTCATGATGTTATAAATTAAAAGTTAGTTTTCTATCAGCAAACAGGGGCAAAAGTAATTAAACTTTCCCCATGGAAAAAGGATGAGCAAAAAGTGTGCCAGACTGCAATTCACACTCACATCGCCTTCTTCACCTTCAGGACGGTGAACGCCGATACCCCGCATGCGGCGGCCGTGTCCCTTACGGAGAGGCCCTTTCTGAGCCTTCTGACCACGTCGGGATATTTCTGCAGCAATTGCTCGTCCGACATCCCCGAACCAAAGGGACGGCCCATTCTGACTCCCCTGGCAATCGCGAGCTGCCTTCCGCTGTTCAGTCTGCTGACTATGTTCCTCCTCTCTATCTCGGCGCCGAGGCCAAGGACCGTGAGCAGCATCTTCGCCACCGGGTTCTCCGTTCCATCCGGGAGCATAGTGTCTATGTTAAGGTCCAGGATGTGAATGTTGATGCCGGCCTTGGTGAGATCGTCAGTCACGTCGAGAATCTTCCGGACGCTGCGGCCCAGGCGCGAGAGCTCGGAGAGCAGCAGGGTGTCCGCCTCCCCTTTTCTGAGGAATGCCAGGCATTCGGCCAGCACCTCCCTGTCGTCCTTCGCTCCTGATGCTTTCTCCTCATAGACTCTCACCACCTGCATTCCTGATGCGGCCGCATGGCTCCGCAGGTCGGCCACCTGCCTTTCAGTGTCCTGCCTGTCGCCTGTGGATGATACGCGGGCGTATATGACTGCTCTACTGCTTTTCTTCATGGCTCCGGCTTTTCAAGGTTTCTTTTATGCGGGGGCAGTACTCCTTCTCCCTGAAGGGGAAAGGGCAGGTTCCGGCATTGAACCTGGGGCATCCCGTGCAGGACCGCTCAAGTATTTCTTCCGTTACTCCCATGCTCATAATAATTCTTTGATTAATCGCACTACAAAAATAGCGAATTCTATCCGTGCTACAAGGGGTAATAACAGATTTATTTCAATACAGGATTTATTCCAGCACGGATTCCTCGGGCTGTAACTTAGTTATACGTATATCATGTCTTTTTGAATCTGCTCAATGAAACCCGGAAGAAATTTCATTTTCCAGGCTGATGAGCTGCAGCAGATTCGGGGCTTTGAGCTTCACGGCAATGTCAATAGCTGCATCTCAATGAGAGTTACAACATTGGAGTCATATATACCGGTAGCATAACAATGGATCCATCCTTCTTCAGGTCCTTGGTATATACGAGATATTGTGAACCTATACGGCTGGCAAACTTCTTAATGAATGCATCCAGAGATGCGTGGGTCTTGTAACCAGAGGATTTGACTTCCAGCGGGCAAATCTTTGAACCTTTTGAGAGAAGAAAATCTATTTCATAATTGTGCTTTCCGCTCTCGGTTGGCCAGGTATGATAAAACAATTTGTGACCTGCTGCCTTCAGCATCTGTGCAACGATGTTTTCATACACATACCCCAAATCTGCCGGAAGTTTGTTACTGAGAAGTTTCCTGTAAAGAATGTTGTCCGAAACCTCATTATCCCAAAAGGCAAGTGTAATGAAAAGCCCCGTATCACCTACAAACATCTTATACCGGGACATATCGGCGTGAAGAGAAAGCCCTACGGAAGGGTCGTTTGCGTGATATGAAAAGTTCACAGCCATACTGTCTTCCATATCCTGTATGATCTCTTTCATCTCTTTCTCGTCCTGACTTCTGCCCAACACGGATGTTACCTGATATCTGGAAGCGTTGCCGGTAAGCTGTGACGGAGCTGCCATAAACATACGTGTTGCCCTGCCGGTAGGGTCGATTTTTCGGAAATCCTCTGCATAGAGATCAATTATTTCCCGCTTTACGGAATCCACCAATGAGATATTCAAGCTGTCAAGATAGGCACATACCGCCTGAGGCATACCTCCCACAAGCATATACAGGCGGAAGTCCTGCAACAGTTTGCGACACACAGCATCGCCTACGGCCAACCCGGACAGAAATGCTTCCTTTATAAGAGGAACGGTCGCAGTATCTCCCAAGGCCCACCGGAACTCCTCATAATCCATCGGAAACATATCAATACGACTTTCCTCACTTGGAATTACAATTCCTGCGGTGTTCTTTTTGATGGAAAGAAGAGACCCTGTCTCAATATAGTCATAACGATGATCTTTCACCAGATACTTGATTGCCTCCCTTACCTTGGGCGCTTTCTGAATCTCATCAAAAATGATCACCGACTTTCTCTCTTCCAGTTTGACACCATATATGAATTGCAGTTGCATAAAGAAGCGATCCCTGTTGGAGATGTTATCAACGGCCTCCCACAACTCTTCGGAAGCTTCTGCAAAATCCACTTTTATATACGAGACATACTCCCTCCTGGCGAATTCCTCCGCAATGGTGGACTTGCCCACCCGCCTGGCACCTCTGATGAGCAAGGCAGTCTTTCCGTCTTTTTCGCTCTTCCAGCGCAGCATTCTCTCGTAGATTTTTCTTTTGAAAACTCGTTCCTGCTCCATTTCTCAAAATTTTATGGTTGTGTAAGGGCAAAATTAGCTGTTTTGTCGGATTCTCACAATTATCTTGTATAAATATGTATGGATTCTCTAATTTTTGCATCATTGATTGTGCACTCTCTCACTATGTGTCACAACTGAATTGTATGAATTATAAAAAAATCGGGAAGCTGTAGGGAAGTTGAACTCCGTAAAATCATCGCCCACCGCACAAAACACTGAAAGTCTTTGGAAGATATCTGCGTAATAGAACTCCTGCGAGCGTACAGATAAGCAAATCTGCAACGAAAAGAGCCAGTGCGAAAAATATCATTCCAAATGTGCCGCTTACGTCAATGAAGCGTATCAGCAGCAGGCCGATAACGTATATTATCATATAGCCGTGCGAACAATACAAAAACATTGAATGAGGCGCCATAGTCCGGACAAACGCATCTGCATTTCTGTTGGAAATGAGAATCCCCGAAAGCTTCAGCAGAAGGAAAAACGTTGGCAGATGGGCGGGAAAATGTGTTGTAATACCGCAGTACAGGCCTTCGGAATGGACATAGAAAACTGCGGCTATGCAGCCTGCTATCACCAGTGGCCAGGGAATCCATTTGTCGGCGAGGCTGAAAAAATCCCATTCCCTGATTGTGCAGAGTCCTCCGAGCGAGTAAAAGAAAAGAGCATGAGGCGCTGTCAGAGGAGATATGACAAAAACAAGAGCAAGCAGGCAAAGAGTCATATATATCCACGGAATCTTGTGCAAAAGCCAGTTGATCAGCGGCGATAGTATTGATAATATGAACAGGTCACGAATAAACCAGAACTGATACAGTAAAGGAACCCCTACGGACCCGGAAAGCATTCCGGAATAGTCTCCGAATATTCCTTTAAGCCAATCAAGAGGGTTGCTGCTTTCAAGAAAAGCGAACTGAAGGATCCTCCCAGTCCACTTCTTAAGGGCAAGATACTCGAGACACGCAACTGCTGTCCAGATGAGCATAGGCAACATCAACCCCTCGAGTTTCTTCAATACGGTATCCTTGTAATTGCGAGGCTTTGCAAACTGCAAGTAGCCGGATATGATAAAAAAGACGGGCACAATTCCGATTCCCAGTCCATAGACAACGGTCATATACACCCACCCGAATGCGGGCTCAAAACAGAAGTCGGCTAAAGAGGCTTGAAAATAGGGCCATTGTACCGCATGCTGCATCAAAACAAGCACGATACATAGCCATCGGAGCGATGTTATCCGTTCAGACATCTGATTACTTATCATAGTTGCAAAATTAACAAAAAACGGGGTTTAATTTTTACTTGCCGAATTAGGCAAGTAAAAACAAAACTTTAACTGTTTTGGAAAAAGCGGACAAAAACACTACATTTTTATTAGAAAAAACGGACAAATATTATGCTGACAAGAAAATTGGACTCATTCCTGGACTCTTTTTATGAGAGTGAACATAGTAAGGCCTTGTTACTGACAGGCGCGAGACAGCTACCGTTATGCATTGTCTGGTTCGTTACTTGGAGTGGAACTGAAAGACCTCCGCTCGGAGCCTGTCGGTTATATGGATGTGGAAGGCTGGTGTTGCCATACCCGCTTTCAATGTTACGAAACCTGTGCCACCATTGTTGCTGAACAAACAGAGAAACCTTTTCAAGCTGTTCCAGAATGATGTCGGTTTGCTGGCTTATCAGTATTCAAACGGAATCCAGATGGAGATTCTCAAAGGGAATGTCAACGTGAATTATGGCGCCGTATACGAGAACTTTGTGGCTCAGGAACTGATTTCTAAAGGTTATCCGACATATTATTTCAACAATAAGAAGCTTGGTGAGCTCGATAATGTGATGGGTGTCCCCAACTACAACATTAAACAGGCAATTGTTCTCTGCAACGAGAACTTGACGGAGGAAGGTCGCGTGCTCAATATGCCTATTTATATGATAATGTTTTTCAAGAAGTCAGAGTCTTCAATCGGGCAGTTTACGATTGATGTTCATCCGTCTGCACTGATAAATCAGAAATAGTAAAGATCCTAACTCTATTCGGTCCACGAGATGCTGTTACAACCGCATGTGGTTTTCAACCTCAGATTAAATTTCGGTTAGCCTGAAAAAATTGTGGAGCTGAACTCCGTAAATGTTCAATATTTCAATTCAATATGACTGATTTTTGCCATAATATTTAGAATACAAAAGTACCAAATAACATTTACACAACCCCCTGCCGGCAGTGAACTTCAGTCTGGCACACTTTTTGTACATAACTCAATGACGGAGATTCTGATTAAATTAGTCCGGCGGAAAATGATTGTATTTCAATTTAAATTATAAACATTATGAAACAGAAAAAACAACTGAGAGAACTCTCTGAAGACGATCTTGAGCAGGTACACGGTGGCTTGGATCCCTACTGTAAGGCAAAAGACGCAGAGGGAAAGTGCGTTGAAACACCGACATTAGAAACCCCGAAAGGCCTGATTGATCCAGGCGGTCATTCACCCGCTTTTTAATCCTGCGGGACTTACGAACCAGAATTCGTGCGAAACAGATTCAGAAGGGCATCCGCAACGGATGCCCTTTTGAAGTACTTATCCAGTTTGACGATTGCCATGGCTTCATCTGAGCCGTGGCTTTTTCTTTTTCAAGTAAAGCATTGACGGTTCGGGAGTACCACCCCCCTCTCCTGCTTCTGGTAGGAGTACTAACGGTTTATATCTTACAGGTGAACATAAATCTAGTATCTTTGCAGATGATTAGTAAAATTTGAGAAATGTTTAAGAAATCACTTGCTCTTTTTTTCCTGACGGCAGTCCTTGCATCCTGCATCAGGACTGTAACTCTGGATGATGCCGTTCTGATGGATAAAATACGCGGTGGCTGGTATGCTCAGACCATAGGGTGTACGTATGGAGGGCCCACTGAATTTAAGTTCAAAGGACAAACTATTCCGGATTCAATATCAATGAACTGGTACGACAAATATATTTACGATATGTTTGTCAATCGCCCGGGCCTTTATGATGACGTTTATATGGATCTGACCTTCCTGGAGGTGATGGCAGAGCATGGAATCGAGGCCGGTCAGGAACTGTATGCCGAAAAATTCGCAAATGCTCCATATTTTCTCTGGCATGCCAACCAGGCAGCCAGATACAATATACTGCACGGGTGCAGGCCTCCTGAATCCGGATTCTGGAAGAACAACCCGCATGCCGATGATATTGATTTCCAGATAGAATCGGATTTCATAGGTATGTTGACGCCCGGAAGACCTGACATAGCAGCCCGTTTCTGCAACACTATAGGGCACATCATGAACTATGGAGACGGATGGTATGGGGGTGTGTTCACTGCTGCAATGTATTCCTACGCCTACGTTTATGACAACGTGGAAGCAATTGTTAGAAAAGCTGCACGTATGATTCCTGAAGGAACAGGCTTCCGCAACTGCATAGAGGATGTGCTGCAATTCCACCGTCATCATCCGGAGCACTGGGAAGCATGCTGGGATATGGTACAGGAGAAGTACAGCAATGATGTCGGCTGTCCGGACGGGGTCTGGGATGATTTTGACATAGATGCTACCATCAATGCCGCATATGTCGTCATCGGCCTTCTGTATGGAGAAGGAAATTTCCTGAATACTATGGAAATCTCAACACGCTGTGGCCAGGATTCCGATTGCAACCCGGCAACCGCCGCTGGAATACTTGGTGTAATATATGGATATGAAGCAATTCCGGAAGATTTTCGTAGGAGTGCGGAACTGATCTCCGACATTCCTTTTCCTTATACATCTTTAAGTCTGAATGATGTTTGTGAAAAGAATCTGGAGCTGTTGAAGGATGCGCTTGGAACTGAAGCCTGCAGAAGACCGGGAAGAGTAAGGATAAGGATAATTGATCCATCTCCAGTTCAATATGAACAGTCTTTCGAGGGCATCAGGCTGAAAGAACAGACGATTGTAGATGCAGTGCTGAAAGACAGCCTTGCCCTTGAATTCAACGGCTCCGCCTTCGTAATCAAGGGTAATGTCAGCAACGCCGGCAAAAATGATGATGACTATACCGCCAGAATCGAAGTCTCACTTGACGGCGGGATTGTAGAAGTCGTTGAGATGCCTGCAGCTTACAGACTGCGAAAACTTGATGTTTTTTACAGATATGGACTTGACAATGGAGAACACAGAGTGTCCTTGAGGTTGTTGAACCCTGACCCTGAATATTGCGTCAATGTGCAGAAAGTGATAGTTTACGATTCTTCCCACAAGAATGAAGATGAGTAAGAGAAAATAGAGGGCTGGCTGGTAAAATGTTGATTTGAGCATGAAACTTCTGATCATAGGTGGCGGCGCAATTGCCGATTCGGTACATATCCCATCGGCCCTGAAACTTCTTGGCAGAGAGAACGTATATCTGGCCGAGCCGCTTCCGGAACGGGCCGCCCGAATGGCTGAAAAACATTCCCTGCTGCACGTGGTGAAGGATTACCATCGCTGTGTAAAAGAGGTGGATGCCTGCGTGATAGCCACCCCTCCGCACCTTCACAATGCCATATTAAAGAATTGCATTGAGGCGGGAAAACATGTTCTGTGCGAAAAGCCGCTTTCACCATCGATGGTGGAAACAAGGACAATACTGGATGAAGCAAAGGGCGGACTGGTGCTGGGAATGTGCCACAGCTGCAGGTTCTACCCAAGCAGAAAGGAAGTCAGGGAGCTTGTCAGGAACGGCTTCTTCGGCCCGGACCCGGAAATTTCAATAGTTCATGGTTCCGCGGTCAAGTGGCCGTCGGTCACCGGATACAACTACAATAAGGAACTGGTCCCGGGTGGCGTGCTCTTTGATATGGGAATACATCCGCTCGATTTCGTGTACTGGTGTCTTGGAAAGCCCGAAAAGCTTGAATACGAGGATGATGCCGCCAATGGGCTTGAGGACAACGCCTTTGTATCAATGCATTACCGCACATCAACAGCACGGATAAGGATAAGCCGCAGCGAGCAGCTTTCCAACAATATCACAGTCTGCGGAAACGGGCACGTTGCCGTCATCGGCTCCTACGACACAGACAGATACACCCTTGACGGAGTGCTCCATACCTCCTCCTGCAGCACTTTCAATTTCTCACACAGCGATGGCAATGAAACAGGCCTGGCCCAGCTTTCGAACTTCCTGAATGCCATTGAGGGAAAGGAACCGGTTGCCTGCCCCGTTGAGGAAGGCCTCGATGTGATTGGAATTGTGGAGGAATGCTATTCGCTGCACCGGACTTCAATTGTGTAAGGCACTCCGTTGAGCACATCAACACGGCCTGTATATTGAGTTCCATTCGGAGATTTCACAGTGTCAACCGTTGTATCACAGAACACTGAAATGTACATTGTTCCCGCCTTCGGAGCAATGATACTGTACGTCTTGTTCATTCCCAGAGCCATGTTCTGATATTTTGCATTCTCGCGGAAAGCGAAATCATCGGGATTCGCAAAAATGAACATATCATAATTGTCATTTCCCTTCACTCCCTTCAACGATATTGTAAGCGTATCAGTACCCTGAGGAACCTCAACGGTGAAATGATGATACTGCTTGTCACCTATCTTGGTGAATTCAGGCATCCTGTCGTGCGTGCTTCTGTCCATCCTGCGGGCCTGTCCCGGAACAAGCGCGGCCTTTACCCTGGCAGGGCCGTTGCCGTCCATGGCGTAGAGTTCCATTGATGTCATGAGCTGCAGGCGGTCACCGGAAATCATATCCTCCGGATGCGAGCCGATTACAACCAGACGACCTGAATTTGCATTTGCCTTGTAAGCCCAGCAGGCAACCCTGCCGTTATTGTGCATCTTTCTGCCGTTCAATGAATCCAGCACTCTGTATCGTGCCAGCACTTCGGTTCCTTCAGGCATAGGATAGGTTTCATCGTCATTCATATAGCAGCCTGCATTATGACGGACGCTGTCAACCTGCATGTCGTCACCGAACTGATAGTATTTCAGAAGAGGACTCCCCTGCTCTATTGTTATTTCCGTGAAGCTTCGGTGCATGCCCGTATGGGTGACGTGTCCCGGCCAGATATGGAAATAATACTCATAGTCAGGATATTTGTCATAGCCCTGAGCGCATATCAGAGAGCCTGCGCAGGTGCCTGCATAAGAGCCTCCTGCAGCATAGAAATCCCTGATTCTCTGACGGCCCTCCTCTCCCAGGGAAGCGCCGTGGCCTCTTGAATTGCCGCCATGCACGAAGAACAGACGGAAACGAGGTGAACCATCGGGGTACAGAAGGACTCCGTTCTCATCAATGGCAGAGCCCACTATCATCTCAGTCTGCCTTATGGTATCCACCTGCGACAGTTCATCACCATCCACAGTCCTGAAGTACTCAAAGCTCTTGCCGGCCAGACGCGCCGCAGGATGGTCATTGCGCACATTCAGCCCTATCCCGGAATCAAAGAATACATCCTTGTAATATCCTTTGTCATTGTTTTTCACCGGCGATGGTTCCACAACCTCCTTTTCCTGCCTTGCCTTCTTCCTTGGTTCTGCAGGATCTGCAGCATTTGCCGCCGCACCGGACACTGCCACGAGAGCGAGCGAAATGAGCATTGAATGAATGAGTCTTGTTTTCATATCTGAAGAATTTGTTTTTCGTTATAATAAGACGGCCATTAGAACATTGTTATGCGCTGTATGAAATAGGCCTTGAGGTCCTGCCAATCGTAGTAGCAGCCGGTGCTTGGGGCAAGGGAAGGTATGAGAACCTCCTGCTCGTTCTTGAGAATCTTCACGAGCACATCCGGCTGATTTACCTGTGTAGTTTGTTTCTTGTAGAAGATCAGCTGTACGTTGCCGGCCGTGCAGACATTCGTGAAATCAATCACACGGTCAAGCGCTCCTATGGCCGGGCCCTGATAGTCCGCACCCTCAACGCCCATGAGTGCAAGAAGCGGATAAAGGTAAGTATCGTGACTGAAACGAAGATTTGCGGCCACTGAATTTCCTGCAATGGCACTGTCGGCCTCATCAATGATTGTCCTGAGAATGCCTGCCCCATAATAATGCATCCTTGTATGGTCGGCTCCCTCGCAGGCGCAGGAATGGGCATACCAGATAAGCGTTTCAACGGTCCATAGATAGTAAAGTTCCTCGGCCGTGAAGTATTTTTCAAAATTCGGAACCAGGGTATCTCCTATGCATTCATAATGCCTCCCCGAAAACTGTATCCTTATGAAGATTGAGTCATCAATTGAATCTGCCAGACTTGCTTTTGACAATAAAGTTCCATGGCAGAGTGCTGTATCTCTGCCATTAGTGGCCAGTATTGAATCATTGCAATTGGAAACGAACAGCAACGAACGCAGCCGCCGGCTGTCAAAGCCCTTCATAAGCCGGGCGGTGGATTCGCTGGTATCAGGATATCTTTCCTTGCTGCGCACTTCCTTTGACATTGGATAACCGCTAGTTGCCAGCACGGCCGCTGGATATTCCAGGGTATCTCTGGCCGTATAGCTACTCACTTCCAGATCCGGAGCGTTCAGGGCAAGCTGTGACAGGAAATTCTCCTTGCTGGCTATGGTCCTTCCGGAAGTTGTTGAAACGGCTATCACGCGTTTCCTTTCCGGATTGGAAAAAACTTGAGGATAATGGCTGCACATTCTGCGGCTGATGTTCCTGTGTTCCCAGGCTCCTTTTTCGGTTAGCTGCCCGTACCTGCCCTCGGAGTATTCTCTCAACGCAATGAGGTCTGACAACAGTTGTTCCCCCGTTTCGCTCAAAGTCACTTTTCTGCTTTCCGCTGCTGAAATGGAGTTGCTGGCATGATCAACCGAACTCTTTTGTGAATCAGCATGGTTTCTGGATGAATACTTCATCAATTCATCAATAACCGAAAAATCCTCCTTGCTGCCCGCATAGCGGCTGCCGTGCCTGCCGAAATGACTGATATAGAACGGTTCATAACCATCGGGAGTGGAAGAGAACAATGTATCAAGCGGCTCGTAGGCATGAAGGCACCCTCCCGAGCGGGAAGGCTTTTCAAGAATCATGGCTCTGGCACTGACCGCTCGTTCCAATGCTGAAGAATCTTCCGGTGCCGCACCCAAAGCATCTGTTCCAGACTGAAATGAAAGTTCAACTGAAACTGCTGAACGCTCATTGGGAATTGAAACAAGTTCATAATGACCTGATATTGAAATCAGGCAGCAGAGCAGGCAATTGAAAATGTGCAGACAAAACAACATAATATTCATCATTCCATAACAAAGCTAATCACATTTCCCTTCATTTCAAAAAGCAAAACGAGCAGGTTGAGGGGCCAAACCTGCTCAGAAACAACAAGATTCCAGCAAAACGAGCAGGTCAAGGGGCCAAACCTGCTCAAAACAACACGATTCCTGCAAAACGAGCAGGTTGAGGGGGCAAACCTGCTCAAAACTGCAAAGCGAGAGCATTTCGTACAGGAAAAGGCTGAATCCTGTACCGAACGGGCGAAATCAGACATTTCGTACAGGAATTGACTCGATCCTGTACGGGACAAAGATGAGGATTGGAAAATCAATGAGTCAGAAACATTGTGGCACCGCCGTCGGACTTTCAAGAGCTCCATTTGTGCTTCCGCTGTTGCCAGACCTTTTCGTTCCCAACGAAAACCGGTCTCGTTTTGAGGAAAATGTGGCCAAACGTGCTTCAAATCCCACAAACAGGAGCATTTCGTCAAAAAAAGTAACCAAATGCTATTGAAGAGAAGACAAAGTGA
>JAGHUC010000053.1 GCA_018065035.1 Candidatus Egerieousia equi
GATTTCATTTATGCAACGGCGCCTATGGTCAACCGCATAAGGGATGCCAGGATATATCCAATGGAAGGCTGGCTCAAACCTGTACGTGACCCGAAAAATCTGAGCAACTTCTATCATCCTTCGGACCATCTGCCAATTGTTGTTGACTTCAATCTTGGTTCGAAAACCAGCAAGGCTGAACTGAATCCTGAGTGGCATGATCTTAAGGATGGGGCCCAGTGGGCAACCATAGAGAGTGAGATATTCGGAGGAAAGCAGTTCATTTCAGTGTTCCGCTATCCTGCAAGGAAGTTCATCACCGAGGTTGCGAATGATCCGGGCCTTACCAAGCCGAGGAAGCCTGAATACCCATCGGCAGTGGATCCTGAAAAACCTGCTGCAAAGACTTCTGTCTTTGGAGAGAGGTATGGTGCGCTGGCAGCCATAAATGCAGGCTATTTCAACATGCGCACCCTCTTCCCTGTTACCTATGTGAAGGATGGAGGCGAGCAGGAAGGCCGCACCAGCGCGGATGAGATGGAGCGCTCGAACGGAGTCGTTGCCTTCAAGGGTCATAAGGTTGAGATTTTCTACTGCGATAGTCTTGGATACGAGAAGCGTCTGAAGAACTATGACGAAGCCATCTCCTGTGGACCTGTGCTCATAGAGAACGGCGTTGTGCAGGGCAGCTGGCCCGACAGCGGTTTCTATTTCTGCAGGCATCCAAGGAGCCTGATAGGAACCAGTGCCAACGGCTATGTATATTTCGTTGTGATTGACGGCCGTTTTCACGGACAGGGCGAGGGAGCTACAATCCCTGAGACCGCCGAGATTGCCCGCGCACTTGGCATGACCCATGCCTTGAACCTCGATGGTGGCGGTTCAAGCGCCCTTTGGGTGAATTCCCTGGGAGTCCTCGGACATCCGTGCGATAATGGAAAATGGGATCACGTTGGCGAGCGCACTGTCCCTAACGTGATAATCGTTAAATAGCTTTGTTAATTGTTAACCCAGAGATTGTTAATGCAGAAGGCAATGAGAAACAGGAGAATCACAGAAATCAATTCAAAAATCCTGATACCTCTCTTTAATTCTTTTTGCGTTTCGGTCTTGACAAAGCATCCCAATACGAATTTACAGGTTTTAATGACAGCAAGGATGAACACCATCCAGAATAGAGTGTAAGCTCCGGTAATCATAATGATAATTATTAATGATTGATACTTGTTCAAAATTAATATAAATCGAACAGACTTTCAAATCTGAAGATTGGAAGCGAAGCGGAAAAATGGCCTAGGCCTCATCAGAGGCCTGGCGGAAATAAAAAAGAGATGCGATCGCATCTCTTTTTTATTACGAAAGGGTGGAAGGAGGGGCTCGAACCCTTGACCCCTGGTGCCACAAACCAGTGCTCTAGCCAACTGAGCTACATCCACCATTTGGGACTGCAAAGGTATGATATTTTTTCAAATGTGCAATATTCTTGCTGCACTTTTTAATGAACGGTTCAAAAAACTTAGTATGAATGTTCAATGAAATGACGGCTTTGAAATTCAGAATCCCGGATACACAAACAAGTTTGTTAACTATTTTTAAGGAAAATCACTTTTTCTTTACTAACTTTGTAGGATTCATAAGAGAATTATTAATTGTAACATAAACAAATATTTAACACACTATTTATGGCTCGTGAGATTAAATTTTCTCTGGTGTACAGAGATATGTGGCAATCTTCAGGAAAATATACTCCGAGGGTTGACCAGCTTACAGAAATTGCACCTGTAATCATAGATATGGGGTGCTTTGACCGTGTAGAAACAAACGGTGGTGCTTTTGAACAGGTTAATCTTCTTTACGGAGAGAACCCTAACAAGGCAGTAAGGGAATGGACAGCACCTTTCAACAAGGTAGGTATCCAGACTCACATGTTGGAGAGAGGTTTGAACGCATTGCGTATGAACCCTGTTCCAGAGGATGTCCGTTATTTGATGTACAAGGTCAAGAAAGCTCAGGGTACAGATATCGCACGTTCTTTCTGCGGTTTGAACGATCATAGGAACCTCAAGGGTTCAGTACTCGGCGCAAAGGCCGGCGGAATGATTTCACAGGTTGCCCTCAGTATGACCTACTCTCCTGTTCATACCGTTGAGTATTATATGGGTGTTGTTGACCACGTTGTAGAATATGGTTGCGACGAAATCTGTCTTAAGGATATGGCCGGTATCGGTCGTCCTGCATTCCTTGGCAGACTTGTAAAGAACATCAAGGACAAATATCCACATATCAAGGTTCAGTACCACGGACATACAGGTCCTGGCTTCTCAGTAGCTTCAATGCTTGAGGTGGCACGCGCAGGCGCCGATTATCTCGACGTTGCAATCGAGCCGCTTTCCTGGGGAAAGATTCATCCAGATGTAATCACAATCCAGGCCATGCTCAAGGATGCCGGTTTCCTTGTAAAGGATATCAACATGAACGCATACATGGAGGCAAGAGCTCTCACACAGAAGTTCATTGACGACTTCCTCGGATACTTCATTGAGCCAACCAACCATCTCTGCTCATCACTCCTCGTAGGCTGCGGTCTTCCAGGCGGTATGATGGGATCCATGATGGCTGACCTCAAGGGCTTCCACAATGCTATCAACATGGGCCTCAGGAATCAGGGTAAGAAAGAGCTTACACTCGACGAGCTCGTAGTTCTTCTCTTCAAGGAAGTTGAGTACGTATGGCCAAGACTCGGTTACCCACCATTGGTAACTCCTTTCAGCCAGTACACAAAGAACACAGCCCTCATGAACCTCATGCATACTCTCAAGGGTGAGCCAAGATGGAAGACCATTGACCCTGACACAATGAACATGATCATTGGCAAGGCAGGTAAGCTTCCTGGTGAACTCGCTCCGGAGATCAAGCAGATTGTAAAGGACAAGGGTCTTGAGTTCTACACAGGCAATCCACAGGATGCATTCCCTAACGAGCTTCCTAAGTTCATCAAGATGATGGAAGAGGAAGGTTGGGACAGAGGTCAGGACGATGAGGAACTCTTTGAGTTCGCTATGCACGAGCGTCAGTACAGAGATTACAAGAGCGGTGCTGCTAAGGCACGTTTCGAGCACGATCTCGAGGCTGCCAAGGAGAAGGCAAAGGCTCCTATCATTGTTAAGCGTCCTGTTGTTGAGATACCTAAGTTCGACGTTGAGAAGATCGTTGCAAAATATCCTAACGCTACCCAGATTCAGGTTCCTGTCAAGGGTCAGGTCGTTTGGCAGTATGATGTTGCCGACGAGGGTCAGGCTCCGGTTGTTGGAACACAGTTCAAGGC
>JAGHUC010000083.1 GCA_018065035.1 Candidatus Egerieousia equi
AGAAGAAACACTGAGACAACTCAGAGACAGACCACTAACGTGATGAAGGACAACAAGGCTTCCAGCAGAACAACTACCAGCACAAGCGGCAATACATATCGCAAGAGTACCAATTCCCAGAAGGCAGCTCAAAGCAACAAGGCGTCAACAACAGTTACAAGCCGTGTAAAGAAATCCGGTGCGGCAAACACCAAAGTCAACAAGGTATCATCCACCGGTGAGAAGACCACATACAGGCGCAAATAACAGTTCTACACGGTTTTCCTGAACAGGGCGCAGACTATTGCAGTGGCAGTTGCCACATTGAGGGATTCGCTTGAAACAGCATCCTGCGGATAGGTAGGAATAAGGATCTTGTCTGTAATCCTCGCCCTCAATTCCATGGAAATACCGTTTGATTCATTACCCATTACGATAAGGCCTCTTTTAGGGGCCTTATCAATTTTACTGTATATGTTCTCCCCGTCGAGAAGTGTGCCCCATACCGGGAGTTTGCGCATGGCAAACGCATCAGCGACCTCACCGAGATTGGTATAAATGATTTTCTTGCGGAAAATGGCTCCCATTGTGGCCTGGATACATTTTGGATTGTATATTTCTACGCTTCCTTCGTTTGCAAAGATATAATCGAGGCCGAACCAGTCGGCTGTCCTTATTATGGTTCCCATGTTTCCGGGATCGGATATTCCATCAAGGCCGAGGCAGAGGAAGTCGGATCTGTTCAATGAACTATCGAGAGTGGAAGATAAGGAAAATGAAGACCAGTCTTTCTTTTCTATTACTGCAAGTGCAGGGGAGGGGCTGCTGAGTGAGCTGATTCTGCTCATGCAGTTTTCTCCTATCTCAGAGATTCTGTAAACTTCCCTTACATTGTAATCGGAGGCAAGGGCTTCATTTACGAGTTTCTCTCCTTCTACCACGAACAATGAATATTCATCCCTGAATTTTTTCTGGGAAAGGGATTTTATGAATTTTATCTGCTTTGCGCTCAGTGTACCAGCCATGTTCCAGAGAATATAAGTTTATGCAAAAATAGGCATGACGCAGTCATTTATCAAATGATTTGGTTAAATTTGTAGATTGGATTGGAAGAGTGAGCATTTCATCATGAAAAGAACACATTTTTACCGGAGTTTCAGGGCAATGGCCGCAGTGACGGCCCTTGTGCTTCTTTTCTCATGCAGCGTTACAAAGAATCTTCCGGAGAATGAGTCCATTCTGAGATCCAACAATATAATTGTCACCAATTCAAAATCATATAATACCCTTGAACTGTTTCAATATCTGAAACAGAAACCTAATTCAGGATACATTCTAGGCTGGAACCCTTCGGTAAATCTCTATTATAGAAAAAACGGCAATGGAGGTGGATGGGACCGATTCATTGATAAATATGCCAGCGCGCCCGTCCTCTACGATGCAGAGCTTGTTGAACAGTCTGTGACCAATCTCAAGGAACACCTGAAATATGAGGGTCTGTTCGATTCAAAGGTGGATACAGATGTTGTCACTAAAAACAGGAAGACCAGCGTAACTTACAATGTAACGCTAGGGAAGCAATACGTGATTGACAGCGTTGAATATTTCGTTCCGGACGGTATGATCAAGGATGATTTCTACAGCCTTGGCCTTGATAAATACATTCCGAAGGGCGGATATCTTTCAGAATCGTCACTTGAAAGCATTTCCGAGAATCTTGCACAGGCACTCAGGGACAACGGTTATTTTTCGGTTACCAAGAATCATTTCTCGTTCATTGCCGATACTCTGAGCTATGACGGGCATTCAACACTTGAAGTATATCTGAAAAATCACAGCAGAAAAGAGAACGAAGAGAATTCAATCATTCATAATAAATACAAATTCGGCAGGATTGATGTCATAATCAACAAGAACAACACCAATACAGGACTTGTTGTCTCCGACACAACGGAAATGGACAGTGAGAACTACAGGGGGCTGCATCTCTATTACAAATCACCGATTCTGATAAGACGCTCGGTGATTAACAGGTACATAATGATGAATGAGGGAGATGTGTATTCCGATGCGGACGTTGCAAGTTCATATAAGAGTTTCACGGACCTGGGAGTGTTCTCTTCCGTCAATGTGACTTTGAACAACCGTGACTCTTCTGTGGTTGATACGAAATTCGAGCTGAATTCATCACCTCTGCAGGGATACAAGCTGAATCTTCAGGCATCGGTGAACTCAAACGGACTGCTGGGTATCAGCCCTAACATTTCATATTATCACAAGAACATATTCAAGGGTGGCGAGAAACTTACGGTTTCCGTGATGGGTGATTTCCAGTTCCATCTGCACAACAATATTCACTCAAATGAGTTCGCCGACGCTATAAACCTGTCATTCCCTGACTTTGTCCTGCTTCCGAAGAGCTGGAATATGCGCGTATTGCAGCCTAGAAGCGAGATAGCGTTCTCGCACGACTTCCAGTACAGACCGGAATACACACGTATGCTGCTGTCCCTTTCATACGGTTATACCTGGATGTCAAAGAGCCGGAAGTTCCAGTTTGCATTCAATCCGCTTTCCGCCCGGATAACCAAGATTTACAACATATCCGATGAATTCCTGAAAAAGCTGATGGATCCTTTCCTGAGGGACTCATATATGGACCATTTTGATTTTGGAATGACATCGAGCATTCTGTACAATTCAAATCCAAGCAATAACCAGAAGAGGAGCTATCACTATGTACGAATTCTCAATGATCTGAGCGGTAACATTCTGAGCGTCTTCAACGGTCTGATGAAAACCGATGATGAAGGGAAGAGACTTTTATTGGGAACACCATACGCCCAGTACTTCAAAACTGAAATCTCTTATGCCAGAACCCTGCGTTTCGGACATAATGACAATCAGCAGTTTGCAGTACGTGCACTTGTAGGAGCCGGCACAGGATACGGCAACAGCAGCACTCTGCCATTCGAGAAAAGATTCTGGTCAGGAGGTGCATACAGTCTCAGAGGATGGTCCGCAAGGTCTGTAGGGCCGGGCGCCGCCCAGCTCGACACCACATTCAGTATCCCTAGCCAGACCGGTGATGCAAGGCTTGAATTGAATGCGGAATACCGCTTCCCTATAGCCTGGGTGCTGGAAGGTGCCTTGTTCGCCGATGCCGGTAACGTCTGGAACTGGGACAAGAATTCCGAAGATACCGAGGAGGCGCAGAAAGGAGTTTTCAGATTCGACACATTCTACAAGCAGATAGCCTGCGACTGGGGTCTGGGCATACGCCTTAATCTTAAGTTCGCCATTCTGAGGCTTGACTGGGGCTTTAAAATATATGAACCAGGCAAAGACCGTTGGATGGGGTTCTCTGACTGGTTCACAAGAGGCCAGAATGCCTTGCAGTTCGGCATTGGCTATCCGTTCTAAATACTACTTGAACTCTACGCTTCCAAAGAATTGAGGAGTGTGGAAATTAGGTTTCTCAAGCAGAATAGGATTCCAGCTCATGTAATGAGGATATGGTGTGTTGTCACCGCAATGGTAGAAATTGGCTCTGATGCTTCTGCCTTTCAGCGGTTTGACTTCGCTTCTGAAATACGCTTCGTAAGGAATGGCAACTGTCATTGTGTATTCAATGAGTGTGCCGTTGGCCTCCCTGTTTCCAAAAGGCTCGCTTCCAAGAGTTGAATGCCTTCTTATGAGTGCGAGAGTTTCCTTCTCTGCACGTACCCTGTCCTTCCTATCAACGCCACTGCCCAGAATACCGATTCCTATGCAATTGAGTTCAAGGTTGTAATACATCTGGTCGTTTCCTGGTATGCAGAAGAATTCAAGGCAAGTGTCTGTCCAAGGCTGTGCTACAACATCCTCTCCGAATGTTGCACGAACGCATTTCTCAGCCACCTTGTACTGAATGTATATTTCCCTGTTCACATCTGAATAAG
Source organism: Candidatus Egerieousia equi (assembly GCA_018065035.1). Lineage (GTDB taxonomy): Bacteria > Bacteroidota > Bacteroidia > Bacteroidales > UBA932 > Egerieousia > Egerieousia equi. The sequence continues at coordinate 3,921 of JAGHUC010000083.1, forward strand.
CGATCCTGAAGGCTGAAAACGGATTATAGCCGGTGTTTCTGTCAGGCCACTGGGCGTGGTCGATAGGGTAGAAGGGAGTGTTGGCATTTTCAAATGCTGCATTGATCTCCTCCCAGGAAGGTTTGCTGCTGTTGAACTTGAGTTCGTAAGCACTTGCTGTTCTGCTTATGTTTTCCATATTGCTTGAAACAACTTGTGCCCGGCTTGAAAAAGCAAGGCACAAGATTAAGATTATAGATAATATATTACGTATCATCAGTCTTCGAATTTATACTTTACGAACAGCTCCATAGCCTGATATTCGGCCATTCCGAGCTTGTCGTAAAGGATTGCTGTGTTGCGGTTCCTGTCCTCAGCTCTCTGCCAGAACTCGCGTGGGTCAGAACCAGGGAACAAAGGTCTGTCCTTCTGTGACTGGTGTTTGAAGATTGCCTCACGCTTGATGGTAACCTCCTCAGGTGAAAGTGGAACTGCCATCTCAGCCTCTGCAACATCCCATTCCTGCCAAGCGCCTCTGTACATCCATACGTGGCAGTCCTTGATCCAGTCATTGCCTTCTGCGCGGAGTTCCCTCCAGGCCTGGAGAACAGCCATGAAACATACTCTGTGTGTTCCATGAGGATCTGAAAGGTCACCGGCCGCAAAGATCTGATGAGGCTGAACGTCCTTGATAAGTTTCTTTACGATATCAACATCGGCTCTTCCAAGAGGATTCTTCTTCACTCCACCTGTCTCGTAGAAAGGAAGTTCGAGGAAGTGAACTCTCTCTTCAGGAATTCCGAGATATCTGCAGGCTGCTCTTGCCTCACCGCGTCTGATTACAGTCTTGATGTGGCGTACATCCATAGGATCGGCTTCGCCCGGATGTTTCTTCTTGAGTTCCTTCTTGACCTCTTCGTAAACAGCCTCGGCCTTCTTTACGTCATAACCGTAAATGTCACAGCTCTCACGGATGAAATCAAGATATCTTACAACATCGTGGTCAAACACTGCAATGTTTCCAGAAACCTCATATGCCATATGGAGTTCGTGTCCCTGTGAAGAAAGACGTGCAACTGTACCGCCCATGGAAATCACATCATCATCAGGATGTGGAGAGAACACGATAACTCTCTTAGGGAATGGTTTGGACTTTACAGGTCTTGTTGAATCGTCTGCATTAGGTTTTCCACCCGGCCATCCGCTGATAGTATGCTGAAGGTCGTTGAACACCTTGATATTGATCTCACTTGCAAGAACACCGCGCTGGGTGATGAGCTCGCTCATACCGTTATCGTTATAATCCCTGTCGGTAAGCTTGAGGATTGGTTTGCCAAGTTTCTTGCAGAGCCAGAACACAGCCTTTCTTGTAAGATAATCTGTCCACTCGCACTTGCCTGTGAGCCAAGGAGTATCGATTCTTGTAAGAGATACGGAAGCTGCCTCGTCAATGAAAATGTTCAGGCACTTGTGAGACTGAAGATATGATGAAGGCATCTGGTCTGTGATTTCACCTTCAACAAGTTTCTTGATCATTGAAGCCTTGCCCTCGCCCCAGGCCATGAAATAAATCTTGGATGCATCGAGAATTGTTCCAATACCCATTGTGATTGCGTGATAAGGAACATTTTCGGTAGCAAAGAAATCTGAAGCGGCTGCAACTCTTGTTGTATGGTTGAGAGTGATCTGTCTGGTGCGTGAGTTGTATGGGGAACCTGGTTCGTTCATGGCCATTCCGGTAGTGATTACAATGTCAAGTCCGCCTGCATTGTGAATCTCCTGCTCATATCCATTGCAGTATGAATCAACATCATCCATTTTCTCTGAATTGATGCAATGTATGTTCTCTGCAGGAATATCAACCTGATCGAAGAGATACTCCTTGAAGAATCTGTAATGGCTCTGAAGTTCGTTCCTGTCGAGAGGATAGTACTCATCCATAGTGAACACTTCAATGTTCTTGAAACTCAGTCTGCCGTTCTTATAAGCCTTTACAAGGTCCTCATAAACCTGGACACAACCCGATGAAGCGGAAAGTGCAAGCACAAGCTTCTTGCCGAGCTTGCCCTTTGCGTATGCCATCTGGATGATGTCATCAACAATAATCTGTGAAGGCTCCACCTGATCCTTGAAAATGCTTACAGGCGCCTTCTCATACCTTCTTGAAAAATCTGATGAAAGATTCATATTATATTTAATTTTAACTCTATACTCTTTTTCTATATTCTACAGCGATGGTTCAGATCACGGCCTTGCGGATCTTTATGAGAGATTCAAGCAACTCCTCAACCTTATCCAGCTGGAGCATGTTGGCACCATCAGACTTTGCTTCCGCAGGATTAGGATGCGTCTCCATGAAAATACCGTCCGCGCCTGCGGCGATACCTGCCTTGGCAACGGTTGAAATAAGCTGTGGGAGACCTCCGGTAACTCCGCTGCTTGTATTTGGCTGCTGCAATGAATGCGTGATATCCAGAACAACAGGATATCCGAAGGACTGCATCTGCGGAATTCCTCTGTAATCCACAACCAGGTCATAATATCCGAACTGGCTTCCACGCTCGGTAAGCATTATCTTTGAATTGCTGGCGGCAACTTTCTCCGCAGCGAACTTCATTGCGGCAGGGGAGAGGAACTGACCCTTCTTGATATTCACATATTTGCCTGTAGCAGCGGCTGCTTCCAGCAGATCTGTCTGACGGCAAAGGAATGCAGGAATCTGAAGAACGTCAATACCATACTCAGCGGCCTGTGCAGCCTCTGGAGCGGAATGAATGTCTGTAACAACAGGTATCTGCAGTTCCTCCCTGATCCTTTTGAGGATTTCCAAACCCTCCCTGTCACCAATACCGGTGAAAGAATCACGTCTTGAACGGTTGGCCTTTCTGTATGAAGCCTTGAAAATGAATGGAATCTGCAGTCTGGAAGTGATTTCCTTGAGTCTTCTGGCAATTGAAAAAGTAATTTCCTCGCCTTCTATCACACAAGGACCGGCAAGAAGGAAAAACATATTGTTGCCGTAGTCTTTCAGATTGGTAATATTAAGCATACTATATGTTTGTTTTGCGCCGCAAATTTAACAATAATATGCTTAAACAGGAATTTTAATTTAAAAATGATACTATTTTAATATTTGTACTTAGGCCAGAGCTGCTGCAAGCGCTGCTCTATCTGCTTCTCCTTTACATTGTTGCCCGGCTCGTAGAACCTTGTACATTTCAGTTTCTCCGGAAGGAATTCCTGATCAACAAAGTTGCCCTCGAAAGCGTGCGCGTACTTGTAATCCTTTGCGTATCCTAGTTCCTCCATAAGCTTGGTAGGAGCGTTCCTCAAGTGAAGCGGAACAGGCTGTGCACCTTGTTTCCTTACTGCGGAAAGTGCTTTATCTATCGCCATGTAGGCACTGTTGCTCTTAGGGGAGGTTGCCAGGTAAATGGCTGTTTCAGAGAGAGGGATGCGGCCTTCGGGCATACCAATGTTCTGAACTGTCTGGAAGCAGGCGTTGGCAAGCAGGAGAGCGTTCGGATTGGCCAGGCCTATGTCCTCGCTGGCAAGAATGACCATTCTGCGGGCAATGAAAAGAGGGTCCTCGCCGCCATCTATCATACGCGCAAGCCAGTACACAGCACCATTCGGGTCAGAACCGCGCATGCTCTTGATGAAAGCTGAAATGATATCGTAATGCTGCTCGCCGTTCTTGTCATAGGTAGCTATGTTCTTCTGTAAAATGCTTTCAACCAGCGTGTTGGTAATTTCAAGTGCTGTACCTTCAGTATCACTTTTCAACGGAAGCTTGTGCGATGGGGTTGATGCCACTATCAAGTCAATGATATTCAGCAGTTTGCGGGCATCGCCACCGGAAAAACGTAAAAGAAGTTCGTAATCCTTTATGACAATATTGAACTGCTTGAGATATTCGTCCTTAGTAAGAGCACTGACAGCCAGCGATTTAAGATTTTCTGCACTGAGTTCCTTGAGAACATACACTTGAGCACGGCTCAATAGAGGAGTAATCACCTCAAAACTAGGGTTTTCCGTGGTTGCGCCTATCAAAGTGAACGTTCCGTCCTCAACAGCCCCGAGCAATGCATCCTGCTGAGACTTGCTGAAACGGTGAATCTCATCAATGAAAAGAACCGCCTTGTTCGTGTTGAACAGATTGCTTTTGCGGCACTTGTCAATGATCTCACGGACATCCTTGACACCGGAACTTACAGCCGACAAAGTATGGAAAGGAAGATCCAGAGAGTGTGCGATAATCTGAGCAAGAGTTGTCTTGCCAACACCCGGAGGTCCCCACAGAATGAAACTTGAGAGACGTCCAGACTCAATCATGTTCCTGATTATTCCTCCCTGACCAACAAGATGTTCCTGACCAAGATAATCATCGAGGCAGGTAGGGCGCATACGTTCGGCAAGAGGAATATTTGTATTTAACATAATATAAATTGTGTTAATTTTCTATATTGTGCTTTTTAAGCTGTTTTACAATCTTCTTAATGATTTTCTCAATGGACTGGTCAGGCTCGATGATATTGTAGTTCTCCCAGAAATTCTCATCGGTGAACGCTTCAACCTTCTCAGTCATATAATCCCTGAATTTGATCCGTGCATCATTTTTGATTGGAATCACACCAGGCTTGAAATCCGTGACGGCAATCTCCGAAGTTACAGTGAATGTATTCCTGAACAGCGAATGTTTCTTTCTTGTGGCGAACCTGACTTCGGACTTTGCATATTCATAATACCATTTGTTGCCGCTCATCCTGTAATTCACGACATACTGCGCGCTCAGAACTTCAATCCTTATCTGTGGCGGACGCTTGAGAATAAAAATTGAAACGGCATCGTCACGGCCTTCAACATTGATTGACATTTCAGTACGGCCGATTGCAAGTGTCTCACTGTCAATGAAAACACGGCCACGCATAAGTATATCGGTGATATAGGATTTCTTTGTGAACTCAACAACGCGGAAGAATCTGTTGCCAAGGACCTGCGGCGTGCCGTTTCTGAACTCATAATACATTCCAAGTTCGTCAAACGGAACTCCGGCAAAAGGATTCTTCACATTGTCAATCTCAAGAAGTGCGCCAAGACCGCCAACATATTTGATGAACAGCGTGTCAGTGGAGTCATAGTTCTTGCTGCCGCGGCCTTTATAGATTCCTGCCCTATCGCCATGGTATGAGCTGTAGGAAGCCTTGTTGATATCCACAATTGCCTCATTCATAGCAAGATACTTACTACTACCCTTCTTCACCATCTCCCTGTAGAAAGCGAGCATCCCTATATTTTCGGTTGCATAATTCTCATTGATCTTCATTATTGCAGCCTTGAGCAGTTCCAGCGGATCATGAGCACTCACTATGGCCGGATCGAGAGTGTAATTGACCGGTACAATACTGATTTTCAGCGGCTTTTCCGGAGATGAATGATCCTTGAAATCGGATATCCTCAGAACGGCTTCGGCATAGCCGAGATGGCTTACGGTAACAAGTCCGTCCGCAAGCTGCGATGCAGGTATCTTGAGCGTAAAGACACCTTCGGAATTGGTCACGTTGGAAATATTCGTACCGGCAAGTGTTACAGATGCGAAATGCAGTGGTTGTGAACTGCCCTTGACCACCACTTTTCCGGCAATCTGAACAAAATCGGAGGACTCCTGAGCATACAGATTCAGGATGCAAAGAAGCATAGCGGCAAGCAGAACCAGGCGTTTCATTGTTTACGGATTATATTATCTACAAATATAACTTATCTTTGCATAATTGAAAAACTATTGTAATGAGCAGACACAAGAAGAAAAACTTTGAGTTGGAGAACGTTCTGATTGAGGGCATTGCTGCCGAAGGAAACGCTGTAGCACACATTGACGGCAAGGCGCTTTTCGTTCCTCAGTGCGTTCCAGGTGATGTGGTGAACGTATTCGTATGCAAGGACAAGAAGAAATACATGCAGGGTTATGTAACGGAAATCGTAAAGAAATCGCCTGATCATCTCGAGCCATTCTGCGAACATTTCGGAACCTGCGGTGGCTGCTCCTGGGAGATTCTCCCATACCCCATGCAGCTCGAGAACAAGAGGCAGCAGGTTGTAGACCAGTTTGTAAGGATCGGTCACCTTGAAATCCCGGAGTCCGGAGTTGAACCTACCCTTGGCTCTGAGAAAACAACCTGTTACCGCAACAAACTTGAATATACCTTCTCCAACCGGCGATGGGTTGAGAACAAGGAAGAGGCAGACTCACTCAGCGATAGTGAAAAACTGGGCGTAGGCTTCCACATAAGCGGTCTTTTCGACAAAGTGCTGGATTTGAAGAAATGCCATCTACAGTGTGAACCTTCTAATGAAATAAGGCTTTTCATAAAGAAATATTCCATTGATAAAGGGCTGAGTTTCTATGATCTGCGCAATCAGGTAGGCTTCATGCGCAACCTTATGATACGAATCACCAGCACTGGAGAAATAATGCTTCTGGTTGTTTTCGGACCTGATGCTATAAAGAACTGCTCCGACTCGAAGTTCACTCCAAAGGCCGAAGCACTTGAACTTCTCGAAGCCATCAGGGTAAAATATCCTCAAATAACTTCCTTGCAGTACTGCCTGAACCCCAAGTGCAACGATGCGCTCGGAGACCTGCCATGTGTTGTATATAGCGGAAACGATGCGGTTTACGAAAAGATGGAGAATCTGAGCTTCAAGATAGGGCCAAAGTCCTTCTACCAGACAAACTCCGATCAGGCATACCGCCTGTACAGCATTGTAAGACAGGCAATCAAGGACAATTATACTAAAGACTCCAAGCCAGTTGTTTACGACTTGTATACAGGTACCGGAACTATAGGTCTGTTCCTGTCGCACATGGCTGAAAAAGTCATTGGAATTGAATATGTTCCGGAAGCTATTGAGGATGCAAAAGTCAATGCTCGGAACAACAATATAGGCAATGCTGAATTCATTGCCGGCGATATGAAGGACATACTTGTTCCTGATTTCATAAAGGGACACGGTACACCGGACATTGTTGTGCTTGATCCGCCAAGAGCGGGAATCCATCCGGATGTGGCTCAGGTTCTGCTTGATACCGCCGCTCCGCTTATGGTTTACGTAAGCTGCAATCCTGCTTCGCAGGCCCGTGACCTTGAAGTTCTTTCAAAGAAATACAGGATTGTACGAATACAGCCAGTTGATATGTTCCCGCACACGGTTCACGTTGAGAATGTTGTGACTTTGAAATTGAAGGAACAGTACACCGTTGTAAGGAAAGAGATTACAGAATATGTTGAGAATCAGATTCTTCCTCAGTACAACAACTATGACAAAGGGCATCAGCAGGGCCATATACGCGCCGTGATTGATTCCGCAATGCATCTTTCTCATTTCTATGATGTTGACAAGGAAATGATTTACACGGCGGCCGCATTCCACGATATAGGCATCTGTGAAGGCCGCGAGAACCATCATATTGTTTCAGGAAGGATCATACGCGATGACAGGAACCTTAAGAAATGGTTCACTGCGGAGCAGATAGAAATCATTGCGCAGGCTGCAGAGGATCACAGGGCATCTTCAAAGAATGAGCCAAGAGGCGTTTACGGAAAGATTCTTGCCGAGGCCGACAGGCAGATAGACCCTGAAACCGTTATTCGCCGGACAATTGAATTCGGCCAGGCAAACGAGCCTGAATATGATAAGGAACAGCAATGGCAAAGGATGTGCAATCACCTGGAGGAGAAATACGGAGAGAACGGATACCTGAAATTATGGATACCGGAATCGCCTAACGCCGCCAAGCTGGCTGAACTCAGGAAGATAATTGCGGACAAGGTGGAACTCAGAAGAATTTATGAGAAATATGTCGATTGAAGAAACCATCTGTGCTAACGCTACAGCTCCAGGCGGTGCTATTGCCGTTATACGTGTCAGTGGAGCGGATGCTATTGACACTGTTTCCAGGATTTTCGTGCCTGCATCAAAGGAGAGCACTCCCCTAACCTCTGCCAATGGATACACAATGCATTACGGTTCAATTGGTACTCAGACAGAAACCATTGATGAAGTTCTGGTGTCAGTTTTCAGGGCTCCTCATTCGTATACCGGCGAAAACAGCATGGAGATCTCCTGTCACGGCTCCAACTACATAGTTCAGAGGATACTATCGCTCCTGGTAGAGAATGGATGCAGAATGGCGCAACCTGGAGAATTCACGCAAAGAGCCTTCATTAACGGGAAGATGGATCTTTCTCAGGCTGAGGCTGTTGCAGATTTGATTGCTTCTCAGACAGAAGCCGCGCACAGAATAGCGTTTAAGCAACTTAAAGGAGGTTTCAGTCAGGAATTGGCATTGATGCGCCAGGAATTGCTCCATATAGTATCGCTGATGGAACTTGAACTGGATTTCAGCGAGGAGGAAGTAGAATTCGCGGACCGCAGCGAACTGCGACAGCTGCTGGACAAAGTTACGCAGCACATTGATAAGCTTATTTCCAGTTTCAATTTAGGTAACGCCATCAAAAACGGTGTACCAGTGGCAATTGTAGGAGCAACAAATGCAGGAAAGAGCACTTTGCTGAACACAATAATCGGTGAAAACAGAGCCATTGTTTCAGATATTGCAGGTACCACCCGCGATACCATTGAAGAGAATTTCAATATTGGCGGAGTGCTGTTCCGGTTCATTGATACTGCCGGACTGCGCCAAAGCAACGATTCCATTGAGAAGATAGGCATTGAACGAGCATACGAGAAACTGGCAGAAGCTACACTGGTTCTGGCGGTAATTGATCTCAGCTCCCCTGTTGACCTTATCTTAAGCAGCGCTGAAGATATCTTGAGCAAAGTGAATGCAAATCAGAAACTTATATTTCTACTCAACAAAACAGACAAGGCTGAGGATGCATATATAAATCAGGTGGAAAGACGTTTGGCTGAACTGGTACAAACACTGGATTGCAATGCTGAATCGCTGAAGAAAACTGATAATATATTCCTTGAAACAGACTCTAAATTAACAGAGAAGAATTTCAAAAGCTTCAGAATATCGGCCAAAAACAAAACGGGCATACAGGAATTCATAAACCACGTTTCGGAAACGTTTCAAACGCTCAACGCATCGTCCGAGACCACACTCGTTTCAAACGTACGCCACCTCGAAGCACTCAAATCCGCTAACACCGCACTTTACCGTGTCCGCGAATCTCTTGACAGCTCCACCCCTACCGACCTCATTTCCCAGGACATACGCGAAGCCCTCTACCACCTCGGCTCCATCGTAGGTGAAATCTCCACCGACGAAATTCTCGGAAACATCTTCCGAAATTTCTGCATCGGTAAGTGATTGATATACAAATAGTTATAGATAAATATCGCTAATTATTAAAGGATCAGTCGGTTAGGCTGACTTACATTTACTTCCAATTTGGTACGTATTCCTACCATTTTGGAAGTTTTTTTACGCCTTTTCTACTGCATATCTACTGCAGAGGTCTAAAAGCCGTCCGAACATCCCAAGGTTGTTGATACACTGGGACACCATGGGACGTGACGGGACACAGTGGGACACATTTGGCGAAATAAATGGGACATCTATCCTACAAAAAGACGTGTGAATGGTGTGGCAAGGCCTACTATGCACAAAAGATCACCACAAACTATTGCAGCCATACATGTGCGAGCCGTGCCTATAAGGCACGAAAGCGTGCAGAAACCATGGCTAAGTTCGAAACCGAGAATGCTAGAGTACAGAACAAGGATCCGGCTGTTACTACCAAAGGACAGACCGTTTCAGAATTGGATGTGATGACTCCACGAATAGCAGCTTCGTACCTTGGAATCGGGAAGACCACTCTATATAGATATATAGAAGGAGGGAAGATCAAGGTCCTTAAACTGTCCGGCAAGACTTTGATCAGGAGATCTGACCTGGATAGCATGTTCGTAGTCGGGGCCACTCCCCTTGCGGCTCCCAAGGCGATGCCGTCCAATGACGAAGTTGCCGTCAGCGAGAATGACTACTATACCACTCGCCAGATCTCAGAGATTCTTGGGATGTCGATGGCCGGAACGTGGGCGCTCCTTAAAAGGGAGAAGGTCAAGTCTATCTCTGAGCGTGGCATGACCTATTATGAGAAGAAGCATATAGACAGGATCAAGGCTTTGAGAGAAACAGAAGGGCATTCGGAGATTACAGAGTGGTACTCAACTTCAGAGGTCATTCAGAAGTTCAATATGACTCAGGCTGCAGTCTATACGATGGCATTCGACTTCGGAATTCCTAAGAAGAAAGTCAAGAACCAGGTCTTCTATTCGAAGGCTCATGTGGATGCTGTCAAGAACAAGTCGAAATCCAACGAGGCTATTGTCGGCTCCGGTGACTACTATTCCGTGAAACAGATTATGGAGAAGTATCACATGACCCGTGACCGTGTCGATCACTACTTGAGATACTACAAGATACCTCGTATTAAAGTCGGGAAAATCATCATGATACCTTGCAAGGAGTTCGATGACCTGTTTGCAATTTCGCTGAAAAATTGCTTAAATACTAAAAGATAGTATAAAATAAGAAAAGAATAATATAACTTTGTGCTTGCAAAAGCAAAGAATACCAATAGATATTAGTATGATACATAAGGTATATATCAGGGAAAAGACAATGAGAAGCGGAAGGACCTACCTGTACCTTCAGTTCTACCCGGCGATCAAGAACAAGATAACTGGAAAGTCAGTTGAGTGGGAATCACTGCATCTTGAAGTATTCCCTGGAACGAGAGATAAGGAGAAGCGCCAGCAGGATAAGTTCAACCGTGATGTCGCCTACCAGATCTATATGAAGAGAGCCATGCAGATCGCTGCTGAAGACTATGATTTTGCAGATCCTTTCAGAAGAGAATCGGATGCGCTTGCTTACTTCAAAGAACTTGCTGAGTACAAGAACAAAATCAACTGCAAGTGGAATGTGGTCTATGGTTACTTTGAGAAGTTTACGAAGGGGTCGTGCAAGTTCGGCGAGATAGACGTATTCCTGGTGGAAAAATTCAGGGATTATCTGTTGACCACGACTGACACCAGACTTGGCGTGCGATTGAACAGGAACGCAGCATCAGCATACTTCGGATTATTCAAGACAATGCTCAGATGCGCCTATAAGAGGCATCTTCTAACTGAGAATCTGAGCGACCAGGTGGATGGTATCAAGACTCTGAAGACACATAAAGAATTCCTTACGATAGAAGAGGTTAAAGCATTGTCACTCACCTATTGCGAGATTGACGTTTTGAAGCGTGCAGCGCTCTTCTCGTGCTTTACAGGACTTCGTATCAGCGACGTTATGAACTTGAAATGGGAAAACATCATCAAGAACCAGTTCGGAGGTTACAGTATAGAGCTCAATACTGTCAAGAACGGCAAGCTATGCGAGAATCCCCTCAGTCCTGAAGCTCTTGAATTCTGCGGAGAAAGAGGTGTTGGGCTGGTGTTCCCCGGACTTGAGAGATCGATGCTATACAAGGAGATGCCGGAATGGATCAGGGATGCAGGAATTGACAAGCACATCACATTCCACTGTTTCAGGCACACGTACGCAACCTTGCAGATTGCTGCCGGAACAGACATCTACACCGTATCCAAGATGCTCACTCACTCTAACGTTGCTACGACCCAGATCTATGCAGAACTTGTGAATGAAAAGAAGATGGAAACCATATCGAGAATATCACTGAAGGATGTAAACACCACACTATAACGCTTATGGATAAGTCACAGACAGACAAGATGATTACTATCCCGGAAAGCCATTACAACGAGATAGTTCGAGGCTACTTCTCCCTTCAGGAGGAGAACAAGTCCCTCCATGAGGAAATTATGAGATACACCTACCCTAAGGAATCCAGCGACCTGGACTATATGAAGGGTATACGGCTGTATCTTATGGATACCCTCCTGGACTTCACGTCTGTCCGTGACATTGAGATTCTGTATGATGACATCTGCGTCTATGCTGATGAGTTCTCCACAGGGATAGACCCCAAAAGCTACAATCCGGTCTGGATCCCGAAGATTCTGAAAGGATATGACATATGCAGGATGTTCTGGGGCATCAACAAGGCGATTGGAGCTACCGGGCATGATGCCGGGGTGTTTCTCAAGTGCGTTTTCCCTACTCTCTTCAAGAATTCGAATCCAACTTCCCTTGGGTCGAACCTCACGAAGTATGAGTCAAACATGGTCCTGACCAACGTGATGTTCGGCCGGGAACACCCAAGGGAATACTTCAGGAGACTATATCATGAAAAACAAAACAGATAAGAATATGAAGAAGATCACTTTTGATGACATGCCGGATGCAATCAGCGGCATCATGGAGGAAATCGGAAACCTCAGAAAGGAGGTCACTGCTCTCAGTGAAACCTGCAACAGGATGGCTATGACAGAAACAAACGCGAGACTGGCAGAGCTCTACAACACAAAGCAGGTCGCATCGTATCTCAACGTAAGTGTCAATACCATCTACAAGATGGTCAATGAGGGACGCATCCCATATCTCAAGGCCGGGCACCATCTTCAGTTCTCCAGGGATGAGATCAAAGCCTGGCTCAAGGAGCGAAGCCATCTGGTAGTTGCGAAAACAAAGGAGGATGTAAAACAAGCTGCTGCAAAATACCGAAAACCAATCGGACTATAACAAAGACCGGGCGCCTACAAAAGGCGTCCGGCATTGTTTATATCCTTAGCTGTAAGAGTCAGAACGAAGTTTCTGGATCCTCCTGTTTCGTACAGATAGATACGAAGAACCTGGTCATTTGAAAGGGTGATTTTATCCATAGTATAAACCACTTTTGATGTCTTACTTGGAGCTGTACTTAAAGTGCCGTATCTGCTCTTTGATGGCAGTGTCTTCTGGTAATCCAGTGACCTTCTGGACCGTTTTCTGGACTCTACCATGAATGCAGCCTCTCCACATTCGAAACTGATTCCCGATCTGTTTCTGAGGCTAAGAACAAAGTGGGTGACATCGTTTGACACGAGGATCTCCTCGCAGCAAACGGTAAGATGATACTTGGTGTCCGCGATATGGAAGAGTCTCTGGCGCTGTTGTGCCACTTCAGGAGCCTGGACTGACGGACTACGCTGTACCGATGCTGCTTTCCTTGGCGATCCGTTCCTCAGGTCTATCACCAGATCTGAAGGTGAATCATCGAAACATACGATGTATGTATGCATATTGCCGTCCGACTCCAGAGCGGAGACAGTAGTTGTATAGTCGAACGGATATTTAGCCTTGATGGCGAGTATGTTCTTGCTGGAATCCACAATCTTGGCAGCAATAGCCTTGTTGGATATGTCCACATAAGCCAGCTCGGACTGGAAGATCAGGTGTGTAGTGTACAAAGTTGAAAGGCGCAGTGTATCTGTCTGAGCCTTGAGGGATACTGTCGCCAGTATGGCGAACGCAAGAAGGGCAATCCGTTTCATCGTCTTGATTTCATTATATAGAATTCATATCCGTTGGTGAGATTGACATAGCTCTCACCGGTAGCTGTCTGGAAGATGCTTGCGCCGGTTCTTACCACAGCGCTTGCTATTGCACCCATGCGTCCACCAACCATTGAAGCTCCCTGACCGACAGCCTGGCTTGCAGCAGTCCTGCCACCTTTGCTTGTGCCTGTCTCAGGGCAATAAATCCCCTTGCTGCCGTCAAAATCAAACGCTTGATATTCAAGAGGAATAATGATTCCACTTATTTCAATACTTGAGATTGTGAGCATAAGCCTTTCGTTAATGGAGCATGTTGCTGAGAGATGGGTGTTGGCGGGAATCAGATGCCCACCTGCAACGAAATCCTGCAGTGTCCTGAAGGTGACTCTCTGCCCGTTCTTCACTTTCTCGTCCCTGATGAACATACATTTTACAGGCATGCTTTCATCCGTCAGAGGACCGTCATAATCCTCGTCCCATTCATCCAGAGAAGAGATGATTCCGGAATGCTTGACTGGAGTTTCAAACACATCAATCCTTTCAGGTCTCTCGTCCTCGGGGGCAGCCTGGGCTTCTTCTCCCATACCCATGGCAGCCGCTATCATCTTTGCCCTTTCCATATCCTGGACGAACTTCTCATCTGATGTCATTGACGCCTGAGAATTTGATTTGGCGCGAGTGCCTGAGCCGGACCCACCTTTGGATTTTGGCGTAGTAGCAGGTTTCACTTCCGTGCTTACGTCAATTCCAAGAACGGCGTTGACCCTGTCCTCCGTTGTGCCAGAACCCTCTTTCTCCTCCTCGTTGTCGGTCAGTAGCGAATCAAAATATTCATCATAGGATGATTGCATGCCGGCTGCCTTGCGATAAGCTTCGGACTTGCTGCTCTGAAGTCCCTCGCTGTCCCCTTCTGGAATGTCAATCATGACGCTCTCCTCGCTCTGTTCCGGTTCCTTCTTTCCGCCCAGCATCAGCCATGCTATCACGCCGCCCATTGCCAGGATGACTCCTGCCATGATCAGGTACTTGTAAATTGTCTTCATTGTATCAGTTTTCCAAACAGTGTAACTATCCAGATCAGCAGCCCGATGACTGCGACCGTGCATACCACCCACGGCAGCACCTTATCTCTTCCTGGTCTCGAGTTCTTCATTTCTTGTAACCTTGAATTGTTCTATGATCATTCCGTGAGGGTTCACCGAAGACCGCTTGGTGTCTATGACTCGGCACTGACTCTCGAAAGCATAGACAGAAATCTTGCTTTCTCTGACTACGTACTGTCTGGCATAAGTCTTTGCCGTGTAAGGATATGTTGCAGTATTGACGACCACGGAGTCAACCATCATCTGCTGGCTGATATTTGCAGAGATAAGGCGCGAGTAATATCCCTTTTCTGCAAGGTCCTGCGAGTACTTCCATGCGCTCTGGTCCGAAAGGTTCAAAGCCTTGTCAAGACTTTCCTTGATAGAATCCGAGTTCGGTGACATCGTGAAGAAGAGTTCATGGAAACGGGCCACATGGTCCTTGACCTCCAGTTCCTTGTTGGCAGCCTGATCAGACTGCAAGGCGAGGAAGGATTTGCCATCGTCGAGGATATAGATCTGGCGGTCCTTTTCATTGGCGTACCATATAGCCGCAGCTGTGGACGCAACGGCGACAAGAGCACTGCAGCACAGAGCTGCGATGCAGAGTTTTGACATCACTTCAAACCTTGAATTGATGTTGGAGAAATGCTTTATAAGAGAGTTCATAACTTATAGTTTACTAGCGACTTTTACTGCAACAGCACCTGCCCTTTGGGCAAGGCCACGGTATACATTTGACGCACCGGTTGACTGAATGATCCAGTTAGCCATTGATGGGACGGCGAAGAGCATTCCAAGCATGATTATGTTCAGCAACAACTGGTGGATCGGGAATGTCATCATGGTTTCAGTATTGCACTGATTGAAGGTGCCGATCATGGCCACTCTCATCTTGCAGTTGACGAAATCCACGATGGATGTGAGAGGTATCCACATCGAGACCTGGATGTATCTGGCAACCCATTGCCAGATGGAGTTCTCGAAGGTCGGTATCAATGAGATTGCAAGGACAAGCGGCCCCAGGATGCCGATGACCATCAGATAGACGCCAGAAGCGCCGACAAGGATGTACCGGACGCAGTTCATCATGAATGACACAATGAACGAGAGCAGATTTCCGGTGGACTTGATCACAAATCCCTGCACCTCGCTCGCCCATCCTGTGATCCTGTTCCAGATGGCCTTGTACCATGGCACTTCATCATTGCTGTTCGATGCGTTGTCGGCATAGGCCTCTCCTGCCACGTTGCTGTCCCCTGTCAGTCCCTCGACACTGACGGATGATGAAAGGGCATTCTGAAGGGTGCCCATCCAGTCATCACTGCTTGTTATGCTCTCAACCTTGGCAACCATGGAGGCGTACATGGCATCGTAGTTGTCCTTGTCGTTGGACACACCGTTCCATATTGCATCCGCGATGTTGGTGGTGATGTCGTCCACAAACAGGACGATGTTGTTGAACATCGGAAGTATGACAAGTATTGCCAGTGGCCGCCACACCTTCCAGTTGTTGCCGCTCTGTTCCAGGACTATCTCTTTTGTTATCGAGACGATCGCGAAACAGGCGAAGATGGCCGCGACGATCGACGCCACAGTCATCACCACGTTGTTGTCAGTCGACAGTACCTGTCGCTTGACTTCCGTGACCAGTCCGTAGAATGTGTAATTCATCAGCGTAATGAGTTTTCAATGCTCTTTGAGTACAGTGCCATCGTATGGGCATCCTCAAGGACGCTCAATTGTTCCTTGACTTCCTTGGTCATTGCCACATTGACGGCTGACATCTTCTTGTTGCTATCTTCAAGGATCTTCAGCCTTTCAGCTTCGGTAAGTTCCGAAGAGGCATCAAGGGCCTGACGTACCTTCTTGACTTCCCTGCTCGACAGTATCAGAAAGTACCAGGCCTGATTGGTGGCACTTCGGATGTCATAGTAAGATGGCTTGTCCATCACCTTCAACCGGTTCACATACTCCTTGAAGAGCTTGATTGTGTACTCGTAGTTGTTGACGGTATAGACGGCCTGCTGACCTTTGGCAAGGTATGATGAAACCTTCTGATACCTGTCATTCCACTTCTTCAGATTGTCCAGCTGCTCCTCTATGATACCCATGTTGGCGGCGAACTGACTGGCATTCTGCACCATGTTGTCGCCGTCCTGGATATAGGAGATGATCGCCTGCAGGAAATTCTGCTCGTCAAAGGTGACCAGCTGTGCACTGGCCTTGTGCTGTCCTGCCAGCATGATTGCCAGCGACAGGAAGAGTATTGATGTTATCCTTTTCATTCCATTATCTTTTTGATTGCGCCGATTGCACTGCCCAGCCTCTCTGCGAGGTCCAGAAACGGCTGTTTCTTCTCCTTGTTGGACTGGTAGGCTATCTGCTCCGCCTTAGAAGCTTCGATTCCATATACGCCACTTTTACGGCCTATCTGGATGAATACCTCACGGTAGGAATACGCAGGGTTCTGTCCTTTTCTGGTGCTTAGCACCAATGCGGTTTCCTTCTGACTGAGTCCGAACAGACCGGCAATAGGAGCGAAGTTGTTCTTATTGTTGGACTGGTCCAGAAGAATCTTCGTGGACGAGTTGTTGATGATCACGTTCTTGATGGGGTAGCACGCCCCAATTGTACAAATGTATCAATAAGCACCTGTGACTGTCAAATTCCTATAAAATTTGCACAATAAGGCCTTCGACTCCTCATTATTGGGGCCTTGCCAACAATCGCACCTAGGTCACAATAAGACTGCCTGAACTTCCGATAGGGTTAGGGGCGTTAAACATGTAGGTTTGATGGCCGGCAAGAGTCTTCGGATTTCGGAAACAAGTTAGCTTGTTAGAGCGACAAATTCACCAAGTTTCAGATAACAGAAAGCGGCCCCTGCTGTTTAGCAGAGACCGCTGCTTGAGTTTAAGCGTCCCAGCGCCCCGCGGGCGCTGGATAAGGGCTTTCAAGGATTTTAAATTTGGTCACCTTGCCTGTGGCTTAATGTCCGGCGGGCTAAAGCCCTGCTGCTCGGGCCGCAAGCATCAAAATGCTTGCTGTGAACACCCTCGCGACCTTGGGCAAGGTGCTTTATCTATTTTGATTCTGTAATGAGGCGGACACTACTGCCACGGTTGCGGAAGTCGCTGAGGCCAGGGTAGACATCGTTGCTAATGAAGTACACGTTGTACGCGTCGTTGCTGCTGCCTGCAGTAGATGACCAATAGTAGCCGACGTCGCCGACATAGTAGACATTGGAACCATGGCGGTAGCCCGCAGCGGGAAGACATACCAGACCGGCTGTCTCTGCTGTTGCCCAGGCTGTAGCATCGTATGAAGTCTCGATTGTACCGGTGAAACCGTCAGGAGCGATGACAACGCAATTGGTCTTGCCGCATACGGTGACTTCGCATTTGTAAAGGCCGGATGCATTGGTGCGGGTCTCGAAAAGATATACCCACTCGTCTTTGCTGAGCGTGCGCCAGGTGCTGCCGTCGCCGATGTTATTTCCCCAGTCCACGAAGTCTCCGGAATAATCGCCGTTAGAAGTTGATGTGCTGATTCCATAGGTTGTAGCAACTGTCGACCAGCCGAAGAGGTCAACGTCACCAGCGGCTGTGCCGATAGTCTTGTTCGCTCCGCCTTCTCCGAGATAGTCATACTGGTTCGCTGCAAACTTCCAGGCAGTAGGTGTGCCTGCTGCATCAATCGTTGCGACGAGGTTGCCCTTGGAGAACTGAACCTGCTTGCTGGCGCTGACGGAGAACTTGCCTGCAAGCGCACTCTCCGGAGAGTCTCCAGAACCAGAACCTGAACCGCCGCCGATTTCAATGTTCTCTATCGCCGTCTTGAGCTCTTCTAGCTTCTGGATGATTGCAGCGAGAGCTGTGGCGGCATCGGTGTTGCCGCTGCTGACCTCGGCGATGAGGTCCTCGATGGCCGACACGGCGTTGCCGATCTGAAGGCGCTTGACCTGGCCGGGGGCCTCAACCTTCTCGGCTACCTCACCCTCGTGATATTCGGTTCACTCATCCTCCAGGTCGTTCTGGCGAAAATTTTCAAGATCGACTCCGACACCATGGTCATCGCGTCCGTGGCTTTCATCTGCTCCCCTCCTTTCGTTCCGATGATGTCGGCAGCAATGAAAAACCGCCGGGTGTTGGTCAGCGGTCTTTCTATCGGTATCGTGGGATATGCGGTGGGAAACTATCTCGGCTATCTCATATCGCAGCTTCTGGCCATTCTCTGATCATTCAAGCCACTGGCCGTCAGCATAGACAGCAGACATCACTCATTCTCAATATTGACTATCAGGCTGCCATTGGTTTGAAAGATGATGGAACAGCGCTTGCGGGCCGCTGAGGAGGCTTCATACATGTTCATACCCATAAATGAACTCTCGTCAGCATCGATTGTGAAACCATGCTGTTTGAAGCGGCTTACCATGGCGTTGAAATCTGACAACTTTCTGTTTCTGAGTGTAAGGATATAGTCCTCACCGTCGTTGAAGAGGCTCTCTCCCTGGCCCAGATTTCCTGATAGAACCCAGCTGTAGTTGCCGTCCTGAGCGGATGAACTTGACGAAGAACCTGCTCCGGATGAAGTGATCTTCGATGTTTCCTTCAAAAGACCCAATTCTGCAATCTCCACCCCGGTTCCCATATTGCCGGTCTTGAAAGGTGTTCCCTTGCCGTCATTCGGATTTTCCGCCTTGATCTTCAAGGCGTCCTTGATCATG
Source organism: Candidatus Egerieousia equi (assembly GCA_018065035.1). Taxonomy (GTDB): domain Bacteria; phylum Bacteroidota; class Bacteroidia; order Bacteroidales; family UBA932; genus Egerieousia; species Egerieousia equi. The sequence continues at coordinate 23,190 of JAGHUC010000083.1, forward strand.
ACAAGCTCCTCCGGAGTGTATTCCTTCGGATCTATGGATGATATTTCCTGGCTCCACGCATTAGCCATGAACAGCGTCATGGACAAAACTATCAAAATTATCTTTTTCATACTGCTTACTCGATCAGCATTTGAGCGGGGCCGTTCAGGTCAGAAAAAATGTCCCTATCAGTCATCAGCGTGGTTTTTTCCACGACTTTGTCCCAGCTGCCGTGAAAGACTTTGCCTTCGACTTGGGCAAAACTCTGATCTTTCTGGTTCATTCCATAAAGGACAAATACGCGTTTGTCGTTTTGCATTTCAGCAGTAATATCTATTGTTGCATCTGCCTTGCCGATGATGCCTGGTGCTGACAGGACACCGTCTACATACGCCCCTGCCGTGACTTTGGCGGACAACAAATGGGACAGATTGAAAACAGTATTGTCGCTGAGCTGCCCCAACTCCAGATCCACAAGGACATTGCTCTCACCGAGTCCCTCATTAATGGTGTATGTTGAATCGGACTTACCGTCTCCGGAAGTGTCAACGATGAAATCTGACGAGGAAAGATATTTTACCAGAGTGGTCGGCACCAATGGATTGTCCGAAAGATCCAAAGGAGCCTGACGCAACGCTTGAACAAGTTCTGTCTTCTCCAATGTGCCGTCCATGAACGCCTTGTCATAGTCACCGGTGATATGGTAGATGTCAATGTTCATGCTGCCTTGGAAAACGCCGCGATAGCCGAAGATGCTCCCCTGCTCGCCACTGACCCTTTTCAGGTTGCAGCTAAAATGCCATGCTTGTTTGAGAGGGGTTTGGAAAAGAGACTTTTTCGGGTTCATATACCAGGTATTGCACTCGATCTTCCAGCCAAGGTCATACTTTTTCGCCAGCAGTTCCATTGTCCTGCGCGGAACGGCGTGGTAAAAGGCGTCCAAACGGACGATATCAGTCCAATACTGCGCGAAAGAACTGTTCTTGTCCCGGAGTGAAATGCCAGCGGTTTCATCCAGATATTTGGCAAGATCATAACCGGCATTAAGAAAGTCCAAAGTATTCTGAGCGGAACCGGCTATATCCATCACGCCGTTTATGGTTCCTATCACCTTTCCTCTGGTTCCGAGCAAGTCCAGAACAGTATTCTCCAGTTCCTGCCCTCTTCCGCCTGCTATTTCAGACGCAGCAGTCTGAAAAGCGGACGACGCCACGTCTCCCCCACTCGCCCTTCCATTATAGTTGTCTATAACTGTGCTGGCCACACCGAGCGGAGAATAATAGATACTGCCTGCCTTCAGAACATACGAAAGCATCGTCAGCATATTCTTGCTGCTGAGAAGTTCCTGGTAAAGCTTGGCCTGCTTCTCTTCAACGCCTTTGGATGCAAGCTCCTTCAGTTCATTCTCCAAGGTTTTCATCCTTTGCAGAAATCCCATGTTGATACCCGTCTCATCCATAAGCTGTTTTACAGCGTTGTCCGTCTCCGCGCTTATTCTCTGCTTTGTCAGGGCATTTGCGTCCGGGCCAATTGTCCCTCTGAAAGAAGCGCCTCCGATAGTAATGATTACAGGATGGCTTGTAGCTTTAACGATTTCGTCCATATTGATCTGGTCGAAATCAATACCGGAATACACCAGCTGCTCATGCAGTGTCGTCGGTCTCTGTGCCCATATGGGTATCTGAACCAACGATAACATGATAAGGATTAATGCTTTTCTCATATAAGACAACATATCCTGCACTGACCTATCGATGATAATTTATTTCTCGGAACAATCAAGAACAACTACTGTGTTACGTTGTATTTCCCGTGAACATACAGTTTGACCCCATAGTACTTCTCAGGATACTCCTTGACGAAGTCGTCATGCTGCACTTTGTGAGAGGCATCGAAACGATACCACACACCGTCATGCTGGTAGATGCAGGAGAAATCGCCGAATGACTTGTCCGTGACGACAGGGCCTGTGATCTCGTCTCCGCGCTGAGTGTCACCGAAAGCTCCCGGCTTATAGATTTTCCCGTCATCCGAGGCAGCTTTTGCCGCCTCATAGACCGTGCTGAACCATTTGTTGAGCTGCTCCGGGGTGATGACGTTGACATTGTCCCCCACATAGAGATACACACCTCTGCATACGTCAGTACCCAGGGATTTTTCCGTTTCACTGATTTCTTTGGCAAAAGATGGCACCAGTTTGTCGGAGTCAAGTCCTGCAAAGGCAAATTTGTCTCCCAGCTTGATTGAGGCAGCTTTCGTGGATTTCTCTGTCTTTGCCTGTTCACCGTCATTGGAGGAAGCTTTCGGCGTGCCGTTTCCGCATGAAGCGAGAATCAGCAGTGCCGATGCAATAGCAAGTAATTGTTTCATATTAATCAGAAATTGTAGTTGTCAATATATCCGGCAGATTCAAGGTAACTGAAGGCAGCGCTGAAAGGCAGCTGGTCCCCACCCATATATTCGTGGCTGCCTGTCAATTCGTATGCCTTAGCATAAGCTTCTTTCAGTTCATACTGGAGAGGCAGAACTTCGGCGCGGTACACATCCATCGATGCGATGACAGCGTTTCGCCATACCGGGATGGCCTTTGAATAGAAGTCATGCATGAAGCCGTCGATCTGCTCGTTTATAGCGTCAATCCGGGCACCTGCTTCCCTGCCTTTTGCCTCTTCGGTTGCAGTTCCATTCTCTCCTCCGCCTACAAAAACGGACAATGCTCTGAATTCTTCCTGGAGGGGCTCTATCTTGCCCTTATAATCTTTGGCATACAAGTCCTTGCCGAAGGCGTCCCCTTCCTCGCGGAGTCTGATGCTCTTCTGTGTAAGTTCTGCAATTCTTTCCTGAAGGGATGTAATCTTCTGCACCACAGAAGTCAGCTCTGCCTTGCCGGCCGAAGCCTTGCTGTTTCTGGCAGCTGCTGCCTGTGTGCTGGCAGAAAGGCCGGAGTTCTGCATGAACTCGATCTTCTCCTCCTCCGACATGTTGGACATAGCTTCAAGGTCCTTCATCGTAAGGACGCCCGTTCTCTGAGCGAGGATGCTGCTGGCAAGATCCTCCTCCGACATAGTACCATTCTGGGCACTCTGCAGATCGGCGGCGCTTACACCCATGGAGGCAACCCGGCCCATTGCTGCCGCTTTAGCCAGTGCCTGCAGCCCCGACTTGCTCATGTTCTTAGCCTGCGCAACAGAGACATTTGTCCCCGGAACCTTTTCCTTCATAGCCTGGGATTTGACATCATGCGCGAGGGATGCTGTGGCCTTGTCCATCATTTCCTGGCACTGCTTCTGCGCGTCGCTGAGTTTCGCATGAAAATCACTATAAAGGTCCGGATCCTGTTCTTCGGTCTCATAGGCTATCATCTGAGCGAGTGTCGGCAGATCGGGAAGGGTCGCCATCACGCCTTCCGGCGTAAGCTGGGCATAAACTCCAATGCTCATAAAGAGCACTAGAGCAAGTGAGATCAATATCTTCTTCATTATTATTTCTTTATGAATTCGACTCTGCGGTTCTGGGCACGACCTTCCTCGGTCTTGTTGTCAGCCACAGGCTCATGAGAGCCCTTGCCGACTGCGCGGAGGTTCCACTCGTCCACACCGAGTTTCACGAGTTCGGCCACGATGGCTTCGGCGCGCTGCTGGCTCAGAGGGTCATTGACCTTGTCGGAGCCCTGGTTGTCGCAGTGGCCCTGGACCTCGAAGCGGACTGAAGGGTTCTTCTTCATATAGTCTGCAACTGACTGGATGTCAGCCATCGACTCCGGCTTGAGAGTAGCCTTGCCGGTCTCGAAGAGGATGTTGTTGGTCACGAACTTGCCGGTCTCCTGCATGGACTTCTCCACTGCTGTCAGGTCTGAGGCGTTGCGCTCATAGAGCTCAACGGCACCCTGTCCGAGGCGCACATTGGAGATGCAGCAGTACGGATAGTTCCTACTGTTGACATATTCGAACTTGAAATTGCTTGGAGCAGCCATATTCGGCACATTCGCCACACGCACTCCATTGACGTAAATCTTGAAAGCGCGCTTGTTGAATGATACTGCAAAATGGTTCCATCCCCCACGCTTGAAATTCGATTTTTCATTCTCCGCTTTTCCCTCGGTCGTTCCTTCGCCCGGTTTACTGCAATCCCATGAAATACCGTACCCGCCATCAGGATCATACCAGATTCTGCTGGAGCTGTTTTTCTCCTTGCCGTCGAATCTAATATCGAATCCGAATATTTCACCTTCGGTACCACGGTCAGCAAAATACATATCCCATTCAAGAGTGAATATGTCAGGAAGATAGTTTTCCTGATTCTTCTCCATAAGCGGGTATATCCTGCCTTCGCCTTCAAACTTAGGTACGGTGCGGCCGGCCATCTTTGCAATCTGGATGTCTCCAAAGTCAACTTCCCATCTGCTTGGGAACTCGCCGACCTGTTCTCCTTCGAAGTTATCCTCGAACAGGACTACAGGGCCCTGTACAAAGTCACTCTTGGCAGTTTCCACGGCAACATCGGCGACACTTTCTTCGACAACATCCGCATTGCCGGAATTCTGTTTTGTACTTTCTCCGTTCTTGCCTTTCTTTGAAGCGGCTTTGTCAATCGCCCCTGTCACTGCGTTCTCAATCTTTTTGCCGACTGCGTTTTCGGCAGCGTTCTTTGCGCGTTCGGCGAGACGGCCGAGGACATTCTGCGCACTTGCGGCAGAACAGACGAGCAGCATGGCAGCTGCAATGGTAATAAGCTTTTTCATTCTATATGGATTTATATCAATTTCTGCTCAATCGCACTGGCAACCACGGCTGCGACCGATTTCACTTCGAATTTTTTTAGCAACTGCTTCCTGTACCAATAAATAGTCTCGACACTGAGGCAAAGTTCCTGTGCCATCTGCTCGGAATCCATGCCCCGGCGGAGCATCCGTATAATCGCTATTTCGTTCTTGTTCAAATTAGGTATCATGGCATTTTCTTTATTCATACAAAATTCAGATTATCAAGACGGAAAAACACCACCGCTGGCAGGGGAAACGCCACCGCTGGCGGTAGAAATGATGGTTGGGTGCTATGATTTCCGGCGAAATAGGATTGAAATACCTATATTTGCGATATGAAAAGAATTGTTCCAAGCATCATATTTTTGATGGCGTTCTGCCACTTGTCATCAGCAGAATACATCGACCATCGGGGCCACAATATTGACTCTCTGCAGGCTGTTGTGAATAACAATGCCAAAGACTCGGCCTATTTTAACGCCGTGTTCAATCTTGCGTCAGCCTACAGGCAGTCGGACCCTCATTTTGCACTGGAGCTTTCACGGATTCTGGTCAATGAATACCCAAACCACGGATGGCCTAGGCTGGCTGCCGCAGGCGCAGACAATATTTCCATGTACTACAGGGCGAAAGGTGTTCAGGACAGCGCGCTCGTGTGGTCGCTGAAAGCATTCGATTTCATAGAGGATATGAGAGCGGGCGGCAGATATGATGAAGACAAGATTGACGATGAATATTCCAGGTGCTGTGGCGGAATAGGCAACGTATATTGTGAAATGGGCGACTATGAAAAGTCCATCGAGTATTACCTTAAAGCACTTGAGATCTTCGAAAAACATAATTGGATCGAAAGCAAGACCATCCTGTACGGAAACCTCGGTTATCTGTACGAAGAGACAGGTGATTTCAAGGAAGCCGGACGATGCCTGCTCAAATGCATGGAAAATGCAAAAGAGTCAGGAGACTCGGCCATGGTGGCATTCGGTCATTCCCAGCTCGGCGAATATTACATTAAAACCGGGAAATACAAAAAGGCTCAAAAGGAGTATCTCGAAGCGGACATCTATTATTCGACACACGAAGACGAAGAGCAGGAAAGGCGTCTGGAAACCCTTGACAACTTGAACGTTATCAGGCAGGCACAGCTGAAGATGTACAGGACCATCACGGCTCTGGCCATAGTAGCGGTGCTGCTTCTGACAGCGGTGCTGATTTTGTTCCGCAAGTCAAGACACCAGGAAAAAGTGATTTCAGAGACATCCGAAGTGTTCGAAGAGACCATCGACTCGCTGCCTGTGCCAAAACCTGACCAGGACATGAATCTTAATGACAGAGAAATAGATATCCTGAAAATGCTTGCCGACGGAAAGGACAGCAAATATATGGCAGAGAAGCTATTCCTCAGCCTGGAGACCATCTATTGGTATCGCAAGCGCTTGCGGGTCAAGTTCAACACCGACTCCACCACAGCCATGATCTCAGAGGCCATACGCCGCGGACTCATCTGATATCACGTGATTTGGACAAAACGCTGGACATTTCCTGCTCCCCATCACCTTGAACAATACAAAGGAATTCCCGTCCATGCTTTGTTTCGCCGGAATATACCTGACGGACTCTTTGTGGGCGTAGTCCGAATTATTTTCTGTGTCTACTTCTCGCGCGCGGTACACGTGGACTCCATCAAGGCCAGCGAGATGACGAAATTGAATGGGCTATTATAAAACCTAATCTATCAATTAGAATCAACCAATCTTTGCTATCTTAGAATCGTTCCGTCTGATTGCACTGTGCTGCATTTCAGATTCAACGGAAACCAGCATAGTTTCCTCCTCGTCAGTAGCCCCATTATTTCTCTAACCCTTCTCTCAAAGTCACTCAACTGCGAGCACCTTATTTTTAATGAATTCCGGCCAAAATTGTCACACTTTTTGGCACACTATTTACGAAAAATGGCTCTGAGATAACTCAGAGCCACATATCAGCGGAGAGGACGATACCCACGCCTTGTGCTAGCCTTTTGCGTCCGCAAAGTCAGAGGGTTCTAGGTTGTTTTTCAATAAAGATTCTTTTCTTTCAGTTACCAAGAACTTACATGTATAGGCGGCTTCAGTCATATCAGGACTCCAGATATGATGAGGGGCATTAAACATATCAGTTTGGCGCGTATGTTCGCACATAGTCTATCCCGTGCATATCATATGAAGCATCTTTTTTTGCGCACCAACTTAACTCTACATAGTTACAGGCGCGAGTCATTATGCTACCTCTTTTTTCTCCACTCGACGATTTCGTCAGGCTTGGCTCCAATCGAGTCAGCGTATGTGCGAGCTAAATAAAAAGATGAGAAGTACATGCCGCGTACGGTGTAACCCTCCTGACCGGGATTCGGATTTTGCGCCATGATGTCATTTATATGGTTTCTTTCTTCGGCCTTTCTGCGCTCGTTCTCTCTCCACTCCTTAGTGTGGCCGCCACTTAGGAAGATTAACAGCAGAATTGCAAAGAATCCCGTGATGCCCACCACGGCGAGGAGGAGTTTGAGACCGATGGTGGCCAGAAGTATGATAGCCAATATGCCTGAGGCCACTGCACAAAGCAAGAATATGCTCCCAAGCAAGGATGACAATACGCCTTTGCGGGCTTTGTTGACGAGCAGGAATAGCAACAGGAACACCAGAGCTGCAGCCGCTGCAAGTATGCCCATGAGAAGATGGTCCTTGGTGTCGCTGCCTGTCGCTGGTTTACGGGCGCCACGTCCGATGGAGACTTCTCCGACGACGCTCTTTGTATCTTTGTCCCAGAACGTCAGTTTGTAGGTTTTGCTCAGTTTGTGATCGGCAAAGTATTCTTCGATCTGACTGATTTTTGCTTCCAGATCCGCTTCGTCTTTATAGGTGACACTCCCTCCGCGCAACTCTGGGCAGGCTTTCATAATATCTTCGTCCTCAGGTATCACGGTGCTTTTTATGCCCGAACCGCTCACCATGACCGCCGCCTGCCTTGCCATTGCGACCGTCCCGGCAAGCAGCACCGCCAATATTATCAGGATTATTCTTTTCATTTATTTTTATTATCAGTTATTTCAAACCCTATGGTCGTATGTATTTTACCTCTCTGGGATTCCCGAATATCACGATAAAATTAGCAATTAATTATCAAACTCATTGTATTCGAGGCTTGTTTGTCAATAAAGATTCTTTCTTTCAGTTGCCAAGAACTTACAGAGATAGGCGGCTTAAGTCTATCTGTCTGTTCTCTCTAAACCCTCTGTCACTCTATTTGTCGTCCTTCCGCAGTTTCTCCTCGTACTTCTTGTCATAGGCTTCGCCTCTCGGGACGAGGTACTTGAAGAACACGCAGTCATCGATGATCTGTATGTGGAAGATGAAGAACGCACGGAGGCTTCCGATGCGGATACGGTACACGTTGTCATAGCCGACCAGCTTCTTGCAGTCGGTAATCTCATCCAGGCATGACGCATTCTTGACTTCAAGAATCGTGTTCCTGACGGAATTCAATGTCTTGCCCGACAGCTTGCGGACTGATTTCTCAAAATCCTTCGAGTACTTCGTCTTCATAATCCCAGCCAGTTCTCAAAGTCCTTGGTCTCTTCTTCGGAAAGCTCAACGTCTCCGTCAGGACGGACATTGCAAAGATACTGGTAGGTTGCCGCCTCGTTCATATCCTCCACCTCTTTTTCGAGGAGTGCTTCGATATAGCTCTTGAGGTTTGTGCCGGATGCGGCCGCCTTGATGGAAAGGAAGCGATATACATCTTCTCGGATGTCTATGTTCTTTCTTTTTGTCTGAACTGCTGCAGTATTCATAATTCTTTACTTTTATATTATGTGCAAATGTATATAATATATTTGAGAATACAATATACCAGTTTCAATTTGTATTGAGATATAGCGAATATACGATATACAGAATGTAATGTTATACAGATGGCCTGTATACAAAACCTTCGTTTTACGCACATTTCCTTGATTAGTCTTTGACCGGTCAGAATTTTTGTCTATCTTTGTTTACAAATTTGGGCGAAAAACAAAATATATTAATATCCCCTAATTTATCTTTGTAAACAGCAAAATTCAGCATCGGAACGAAAATGGGCAAGGACATCATCATCGAGGAGGAAGGCAAAGGCGGGATAATTCTTTATCAGGCCCCGGATGGGCAGACCAGTCTTGAAGTGAAGCTTGAAAACGAAACGGTATGGCTTACCCGTCAGCAGATGGCCATACTGTTCGACAGGGATGTGAAGACAATCGGCAAACATGTCAACAACGCCTTGAGGGAGGAACTGGCAGGCGAGCCGGTAGTCGCAAAATTTGCGACACCCAAGAAATACGGCCGAAGGGAAGGCTTCGAACAGACTCAATATCCCGAATACTACAGCCTAGAGATGATTACCTCGGTCGGCTTCAGGGTTAAGAGCAGAAACGGTATAATTTTCAGGCGTTGGGCCAACTCCGTCCTGAAGGACTATCTCATCAAGGGATATGCCGTCAAGAACAACCTCATTCAGGAGCGCTATAACGAGCTCAAGGCACTTGTAGATACCATGGGACGTACGTTGCTGCGACTTGAAACTGGAGCAGATGAGCAGGTCCGGTCGATATTCGATGTCGTTCGAGATTACACGTATGCCCTCGATACTCT